>CAILUI010000405.1 GCA_903837355.1 uncultured Victivallales bacterium | reverse complement strand
CTCAGTGTGAAGCACGGTACGCCCAGCGGAGGACACACCCATGCCAGGCGGCGGCGGCGATCCGGCAGGCCAGAGTCTCGCGACCCAGATGGATGACTTCCACCCCGGCCGCTCGCCCAAGCCGGGCTCCTTCGACCGCCATATGGCCGGCCTGGCCCAGAGCCTGGCCCTGCCGCACCGTGACTACTGCGCCTCCCTGAACTCAGCCCGCCGCCAACTGCGGCGGCATCTGCTCCAGGCTGGCCACGGCCAGTCCGAGGCCCGCGTTGCCCTGCTCTGGGACCTCCGCCACCTCGAGTCCACCTGCCGGCATCGCCGCGAGTCCCATGCCCCCGGGAGTCAGCGGTCGGCGCCACGCCTGCCGTGGCCCGCCGCGGTATGCAGCCAGTCCTGCTCGCCACCACCCGTCGCCACCCAATCCCCATCCGAGCCGCCCGCTCCGCGCTCCGAGCCTCCCGACCTGGCCTCCTGCGCCCCCGAGGTCTTCCTACCCGCCCTCGGCTGTTCCGGGCCGGCGGGCGGCGCCAGCACCGCCCGCGCCGCCGCTGGCGTGGCCGCCACCGCCTTGCCCGCCACCGGACCGCCGCCGGCGGCTACCGTCCTCCCTGCGCGAGACATCGTGCCGGCTACACTTGCTGATCGAGAGACAATGGGGGCCGACGTTGGCCCCCCCTGTTCCCCCCAAAACCCCCCGGAAATCAAAACTCCTATCAGTTCGCTCCCCGTCCCTGGTGAACGCGAGGGGCGCCTCCTGCACCACCGCGCCCGCCGAGTCCTCAATCACGAGCCGACCCGCGGGCTCCGGGCCGGCGCCAGTCGCTCTGGCGTGAAACGTCACGCTCTCGTTCTCGACCGCCATGGGCTGAGACATGAAGAAGCCCTGGGTGCCATACTGCGCCCGCAGCTCTGCTCCTTTCGCCACTGGCTCGAGAGCCGCCGACCGCGCGGTGGCCCCGATCGCCAACGCCGTGCCGAGCATCCGCATGAACACAGGGCGAGTTCTCATGGTCCGGAACTCCTGCGCCTTCTGTCCCCCAAGACCCGGTTACAGCAACAGAACCCCAGCCCGGTCCCGGCGCAGACCCCGGAGGAACAGCCGGATGCGCATGGCCGGATCACAGGGCCAGATCGTCCTGCCGTCCGCCGTTCGCGTTGCCGTACGCGCCAACCGATGGCGAGATCCGCAAGCCATCCCTCACGCTTGGGCGAGACGGCTCGGTTGTTCCCGTCACCGTGGACGCCCGGACGTCGGATGCCGCTTGAAGACGTCCACGTAGTCCTGCGCGGCAATGCCGTGTTTGGTCAGGAACGCCTCGTTCTTCAGCACCTTCCGCGGATCGCCGGCAGACGGCGTTCCCCCGTTGTAGATCCAGCAGCCGAAGGCGCCGTTTTCGACGACGCCGAGCTGCTCGTCCAGGTACTTGGGCAGGTAATTGGGCACGCCGTCGCCGAAGCCCGTGATCCACGGGTGGATTCCAGGCAGCACCCGGGCCGCGAAGGGGAACCTCCTGTGCACCTCGCCGATGAACGCCGGCAGATCGACGAAGGCGTAGGTCACGAAGTCCGGGTACCCGAATGCCGGATCGTAGAGCTCCCGATTGCCGGCCCCATAGCTCTTCTCCGTGCCCACCCAGATCTCCACGCCCGCGTCGGACATCCCCTTCAGCCACCAGTAGTTCCCGTCGCGACACCCGGGAATCCCGTCATACATGACCGCCTCGTAGAACTGGATCACCGGACAACCCCAGACTTCCTGGATGACTTTGCCAAGCTCGAGTCCGCGCCGGTAGTACGCCCCCGAGTAACCGAACTCGTCGTTGAACGTCCAGCACTCGACGGCGTCCGCCACCTTGCCGTACTTCTCCAGGACCGCCGGATCCGAGGGTGCCTGGTAGTCCTCCGCGTCCATCGCGATCCCGCGGAAACCGAGCTGGCGCGCCTGGGCATAGACCTGCCGCGCATACTGGAGAGTCGTCCGCCACCGGCGCTCGTCGCGCAGGTCGTCGGGGCCGTTGACAAGCCCCCCGAAGCCCTCGTCCTCGGAGAGCCAGTAGCGGATCCCGGAGCTCTTCAGCTTCTTGAGGACCCCGGTCCGCACGAGCACGTCGAAACCGAAGTTCGGCCTGGAGTTCGGCATGACCGAAGCGATCTTGTCGATCCAGACGTCCGTCACCCCGATGTCTTCGAGATAGCCCAGCGCGTCGAGGAAGTCCTGCCGGGGGTCGCCGCTCCACCAGTGGCACAGGTGCCTCTCGGGCCGGTGCCGTCGGCCGTGGATCTCGATCTCGCCAATGCCGACCTTGCCGCCGCCGCCGACCTGCACACTGACGTACCTGGCCACGGACGGAACCAGCTTCAGGTCCCGCGCCTCCCCCTTGGCCGACACGACCAGGTTGACGGGGCGGGAGAGAAGCGGCCGGAGGTTCTTCGCGTCGGGGCCCACCGACACCTCCTGCAGGTGGACAGGCCCTCCCGTCGGGCCGCTCCGGATCACGATGCGCTCGATCACGGACGGCCCGCCGAGGTCGAAGACCAGCGTCGCGCCGCCGTTGCCCCAGTTGAAGGTGAACTCCGTCGCCGGATCGCCGTCGAGGGCATGCTCCGGGTTGGCATAGGCGTCGCGAGCGGCAACCGAGACGAGCTTCACCGGGAGCTTCGCCGCGTCCCGCGGATCCCCGGTCGCATCGTGGCCGCCGGCGGACGGACCCACCGCGCAAAGGACGGACAACGCGAGCACAGGCAAACACCGAACACTCCAGACGTGCATGGTTCTCTCCTGGCCGAGAGACAATACGTAACAAAGCAGGGCGTCAGGCAGCCGTCATAGAAGACGCCAAACGTATCCAGACCATCGGCTCGCAGACCGTTCCGCCAACCGCGGCTCAGCAGCGAGTTCTGCGCGGAACTCGTGAGGTCGCCCGAGGGCACCGGCAGGAGCCGCGTCGTCACATCGCCTTGCCTCTACTCCGCCCGCACCAGCACCAGTCGGTCCACGTACGTCGCGCCCACCTTGCCGTACGACCCCGCGCCATGCGGCTGCACGGATATTCCCCACCCCGGCGAGGCCGCGGTGGCGGAATATCCGCTATGGCCGGCGTCAGGGGTCGCCCTGCTCGCCGGCCGCAAGCCGCTGCATGTGCCTGGAGAGCTCCAGCTCCAGGTCCACCCATAGGCGGGTCAGTTCCCTGTACCTCCTGTAGGTCTGGATCTCGGCGCGGACCACCGGCTCGTAGTCGGGCCGCACGTAGTCGCAGTGGAGCTTTCCGGCGCGGCTGTAGCTGACCTGGAAGTAGCCGCCGCCGCGTGCCCGGGCCTGCTTGGAGAGAGAGCCCGGCCGCATCCTGCCCAGCGCGGTGAGTTCTGCCTTCAGTTCCGCGATCCTCTCTTCGATGTGCTGTTGCTTCCTGTCCATGTTGTATTATAGTACATATTCAACGGGACGTCAAGCCATGTCCCGGGGAGGCCGGCATGGACGACATCGAGGCGCTCCTGAGCCAGATGCGGATCATCGGGGTGAACCACCTGCTGGTGGCGGCGGCGTTCTGCCGGCGCATCGGTCTGATCCAGGCGGTGGACCGCGTCGTGCCCACGGGCATGGACGTGGGCGTGGGCACGGTCGTGCAGGGCATGGTTCTGGACACGCTGTCGGGACGCAGTCCGCTGTACCGGCTGCAGGAGTTCTTCGAGCAGCAGGACAGCCGGCTGCTGCTGGGCGCCGAGGTGCCGGCCTCGGCCTTCAACGACACGACCGTCGCGCGGGCCATGGACGCGATCTACGAGGCCGGGGCGGGCAAGGTGTTCTCCGAGGTTGCCTACCAGGCGTCTCGACGCTTCCCGCCGGACCTGCGCACCGTGCGCTGGGACAGTACGTCGGTGAACGTCTGGGGAGACTACGCCGGCGCCGGCCCCGGCAGCGACGGGCTGGTCATCACCCACGGCTACAGCAAAGACCACCGGCCGGACCTCAAGCAGTTCCTCCTGGACGTGCTGTGCGCCGGGCATAACGTGCCCCTGCTGGGCAGCTGCCACGACGGCAATGCCTCGGACAAGGCTCTGAACAACGCGCTGCTGACGCGCATCTCCAGGGACCTGGCCAGGTTCGGCCTGGGCTCAGGCGACTGGGTCTACGTCGCCGACTCCGCGCTGGTGACTGAAGAGAACCTCAAGCAGGTCGCCGACAACCTGTTCGTGACCCGCCTGCCCTTCAGCTACGCGGAGGCCGACCGCGTCGTGACCGAAGCCGTCGCAGCCGCTTGCTGGGAACACGTCGGAGAACTGGCCGAAACGCCAGCAACCGTCCACCGGCCGGTGGCGCGGTACCGCGTGGCGGAGAAGCAGGTGAAACTGTACGGGAAGACCTACCGCGCGGTCGTGG
>CAILUI010000404.1 GCA_903837355.1 uncultured Victivallales bacterium | reverse complement strand
AGCGCGTGAGAACGTGAAAGCGTGGATTCGTGGCAGACGGCCGGCACACGCGCCGTAACCCTCACGCAATCACGCTCTCACGCTTTCACCGTGCCGGTGACCAACACCGATGGTCGTTGGGAAAACGGAACCGCCCTGGGGCGGCGCCGTGGCGGGTGGCATTCGGGGTCGTTCGGACTATGGTGCGGCGTAGCCGCGGGGCCGCTTTTCGGCTCTCTGGCATGAGGGTTTCTGATGGAGTCATCGTCCAGTTCGTCGGGTCCGGGCATACCGACACCCCTTGCTGACCGCCACTACCCCCATAACCATGAGGCGGAGATGGCGGTGCTGGGGTGTATTCTGCTGGATCCGGCCACGGCTTTGGACGTCGTTCTGTTGCGCTTGCCCGGGGCGGAGTACTTCCACCGCGCTGAGCACCAGGTCATGTATCTTGCCATCCGCGACCTGGTCGAGGAGGGGGGCCGCGGGCAGTTGGACCTGATCACGCTGGCCGATGCGCTGGCCCGGTCCGGACGCCTTGACGAGGCCGGTGGGCGGGCCTACCTGGCGCAGGTCAACAACGCGGTGGCGACGCCGGCGAACGTTGAGCAGTACGCCGATATCGTCTGGCAGAACGCGGTACTGCGGCGTCTGATCAGCACCTGTCAGCGCACCGCCGACCGCTGCTTCCAGCCGATGGAGGACGTGCGCATCGTGCTCGACGAGATCGAGCAGGAGATTCTCGAGGTCACTTCCTCGCACGACACGACGCGATTGCGCACACTGCACGAGCTGATGATGCCGGCGGTGGACTATCTCGAGAAGCTGCAGAAGGGCGATCAGGGGGCTCTGGGGCTGTCCACGGGGTTCGAGGATGTCGACCGGCTGATCACCGGGTTGCGGCCCGGTGAGATGATCGTGATTGCGGCGCGGCCCTCCATCGGCAAGACGGCGTTGGCGCTGAACATGGCGGCGAGTATTGCGCTGGGCACGCCGCCGCAGGCTGTGGGCATGTTCAGCTTGGAGATGCCGGCTCAGCAACTCGTGCTGCGCCTGCTCTGCAGCGATGCGCGCATCGGCCTTTCCGAGGTGCGCGAGGGCGCCATGACCACGGCGCGCTGGCTGGAGCTGATGGCGGCGAGCCAACGCTTGCGCGACGCCAAGATGGTGGTTGACGACAGTGGCGGCATCGATATTCTCGAGCTGAAGAACAAAGCACGCCGCATGAAGCGCGACTATAATATCGCGGTGCTCTTTATCGACTACCTGCAGCTCATCCAAGTCAGCGGTATGAACCGCAATGCGAATCGTGAGAACGAAGTGGCGCGGATGTCGGGGTCCATCAAGGCGCTGGCGAAGGAGCTTGAGATACCCATCGTTGTCCTGGCGCAATTGAACCGGCAGGCAGAGCAGCCCGGGCAGCGGCCACGCTTGGCGCATTTGCGTGAGTCTGGGGCGATCGAGCAGGATGCGGACGTGGTAGCATTGCTGCATCGGGACCGTGATGAGCAGTTGGATCGCGAGAAGGCGCAGCGCGGAGTCGCGGCGGAGTTGATCATTGCCAAGAACCGTAACGGTGAGACGGGCCTGGCCCATCTGGTGTTCCGGCCGGTCTACACGCGTTTCGAGAGTCGGTCGCGGATTGCGGACGAGGATGTGCCGGAGATGTAGGCTCCGGGCCGGTCCGGCTGGCAGCGCTGGCTGAACCGGCGACGGGCGGCGGAGAGAGGCATAGAGCGAGAGCAGCGGCAGAGGAGTGGGACATGGCACTTTCAGCACGGCACAACAGGATGTCGCGGACGGTATGCAGGCTCGGGATCGTGCTTTTTCTCGGCACGATGGCGTGGCTGCAGGCGGCGCAGATCAGCGACGTGGTCGTACGCTGCGCGGTCCCGGACCTCGACCCCGAGTCGCTGCGGCAGTTGGTGGTAGGCTCCATCCAGAGCACACCGGGAAGCACGTTCAACCCGGCGACGCTGTCCGAGGATGTGAAGCGGCTGTACCGCCTGGGTACCTTCCAGGACGTGCGCTACGAGGTCGAAGAGCAGACCGGCGGCAAAGTCCTCATTACCTTCCTGGTCAAACCGGCGCCCAGCGTCCACAAGATCGTGTTTGAGGGCAATTCGAACTACAAGACCAAACGCCTGCGCTCGCTGGTCACGCACAAGGAAGACGTGCCGCTGGACGAGGCTCAGGTCGCGAAGGACCGCGCCGCCGTGCTGGACCGCTACGAAGAAGGTGGTTACCACGGCACCACCGTGACCACGGAGTTCCGGCCGGTAGCCGACACCCAGGCCGTCGACCTCGTCTTCAAGGTCCAGGAGGCCCCGCGGGCCAAGTTGAAGGGGGTGCAGTTTGTCGGCAACACCGTTGTCAACGCCAGCGAACTGCAGAAGACGATCCGCACGCATCGCCAGTGGTGGCGGTATATCTTCCGCTATCGCAACTACTTCAATGAGCCGCAGTTGGCCCTTGACAAGGACCTGATGCGCGACTTGTATCTGACCAAGGGCTACCTGGACTTCGCGGTCGACAAGGTCGAGCCGCAGTTTTCGCCCGACCGGCACTGGGTGACGGTAGTGTTCCACCTTGCCGAGGGCCGGCCCTACACCGTGTCGGCGGTCGCCGTCGAGGTGGTGGGGGACCGTTTCGCGCAGCAGGAACTGTTGCCGTTGGTGCAGATGAAGAGTGGCGTGACGTACAGTTCCACGACCGAGCAATCCGACCTTAAGTCGTTGCGCAGCAAATATGAACCACTCGGTTACCTGGACCTGCGTTGCATCGCGGCACTGGACCGCAATGCCGGCGAGCAGAAGGTGGCGGTTACCTACCGCATCCGCGAGGGCGGACCGTCGCGCATTCGGGATATCTTCGTTGTCGGCAACGACATTACCCAGGACCAGGTCATACGGCGCGAGTTGGCCATTCAGCCTGGGGATCTCGGCGACGCCAGCAAGATTCGGACCTCCAAGAGCCGCCTGACGCAACTGAACTACTTTGAGACGGTCGAGATCAGCCCGGTGGCGACTCAGCGCGAGGACCTCAAGGATCTACGCATCCAGCTCAGCGAGAAGCGCACCGGGTCGCTGGTTCTCGGCGCCGGATTCTCCACCGAGGATAGCCTCGTCGGCTATGCCGAACTGACGGAGAACAACTTCGACATCAGCCGCTTGTTCAGCGACTGGCCGCCGAAGGGTGCCGGACAGCGGCTGCGCCTGCGTACCAGCCTGGGCACGCAGACCTCTGACTTCCGTGTCGACTTCACCGAACCGTGGTTCCTGCAGCGCCGTCTGAGTCTGAATACGGAGATCTTCCGGAGCACGCGTTCCTACGACGAGTATGACCAGACGGACCTGGGGTTGGGCGTGAAGTTGACGCAGCCGATCCGGACCTTCTGGCGCGGCTCCTACGGCGTTCTGTTTGACCGGGTGAAGCTTGACGATTTCGACGATCCGCCGTACATCCCGGGCTCCTATGTGCCGGGCGTCTCGCCGGCACGGTACGACCATACGCTGCTCGACGAGGAAGGATCGTACTGGGGCAATCGCTTCGTCGGTGGCGTAGTGCGTGACACTCGTGACGACTTCAACTTCCCGCGTAAGGGTTCGCGTTTCAGCGTCGAGCCTGAACTGGTGACGTCGCTACTCGGTAGCTATAGCGATGTACTTCGGCTGAACTCGCAAGTGCGCAAGTACCTGTCGGTGTCCAGGAACAGCGTCCTGCGGTTGAACGCCGAGGTTGGCGTGGCGCAGAAGCTCGCTGGCGATGAGCCGGCGATCTTCGACCGCTATTTCGCCGGCGGCGCCGGCAGCCTTCGCGGCTTCGATTTCCGGGAAGTCGGGCCGGTCGACGCCGGGGAGAGCCCGGTGGGCGGCAAGTCGCGCTTTGTGGGCAACGTGGAGTGGGCCTATGAGATCGCGGGCGTGCTCTTCGTGTACCCCTTCTTCGACATCGGCAACGTCTGGGAGGACGCCTACGACTTCAACCCGGGCGATGTGAACGCCAGCGTCGGTATGGGTCTGCAGTTGAAGGCTCTGCCCCTACGCCTTGAGTACGGCTTCCCGATCCTGACGCAGTGGGATCATCTGGACGGCAGCAACGGCCGCTTCCACTTCAACATCGGCTGGTCGTTCTGATGAGAATTCTCAATGCGTATGTTGCCAGGCTGCTGGTGACTACGCTGCTGATGGCCATTGGCGTTCTGACGTTTGTGATGGCGGCCGGCCATATCTTCCGGGTGTTTGATTGGCTGTCGCGCGGCGGTTCGTTGGTGGTGCTGGGGCGGTTTCTGCTGCTGAGCCTGCCGGACATGATGCGTTTCACGTTGCCACTATCGATGCTGGTGGCGACGGTGCTGGTGTTCAGCCACCTGGCCGCCGACAACGAACTGACGGCGATGAAGGCCTGCGGGGTCAGCCTCTGGCAGGTGATTGCGCCGGGCCTGTTGTTGAGCGTGGGGCTGAGTGCGCTCTCGTTCTGGTTTACGACGACGCTGGCGCCGCGCTGCCGCTATGCGGCCGAGCAGTTACTCTGGGAGCAGGCGGCGATCAGTCCGGCGGCGCTGCTGGCGGGCAGCGATAACTTCATTGAGCTGGAGGGTCTGAACATCCGGGTGGACCGCCGCGAGGGGGAGACCCTGTACGGTATCCACATCCTGGTGCAGGACAAGGAGCAGCGTCTGCAGCAGACGATCACCGCACGGCAGGGCCGGGTGCAGGCTGATCCGACCAACCGCTCGTTCGACCTGATCCTCCAGGACGCCACGTTTGGGCAGTTGGGGGAGCCCGCCAAGGGCAAGGGGGAGACGAGTCTGCCGCAACGGTATGCCGCGCGCGAGACGACGTTGCCCCTGAGTACTGACCGTGGCACCGGCTTACGGCGGCTGGTGCGTAAGCCGCGGCACATGGACCTCGGCATGCTGTTTGCGCGGATCTATTTGGAGTCGCAGGCTGGCGGCAATGTCACGCCGCTGCAGGTCGAGTTGCATATGCGTATGTCCATGTCGCTCTCCCCCATCGCCTTCCTCCTGGTGGGCATTCCCTTCGCGACACGGGGGCGCCGGTCCGAGACATCGGTGGGGCTGCTGATCTCGCTGTTGCTGGCCCTTGGCTTTTATGCCTTCATCACCATCAGCAGCAGCCTGAGGAGCAGCACCAACCTGCACCCTGAGTGGTTGATGTGGTTGCCAAATGTCGTCTACCAGGTGGGGGGCTTGTGGGCTTTGGCGGTCATCGGCAGGCACTAAAGGAACTTTCGGCGATTCACTCATGACAGATTTCCCCAACCACCTCATCCGCAATTTCAGCATCATTGCCCACATTGACCACGGCAAGAGCACGCTGGCTGACCGCTTCCTGCTGCATACTCATACCATCGACGAGCGCACCTTCCACGATCAGGTGTTGGATGCGATGGACCTGGAGCAGGAGCGCGGGATCACCATCAAGTGTCACCCGGTACGCATGAGCTTTCCGGCTGATGACGGTCAGACCTACCAATTGAACCTCATCGATACCCCCGGACACGTGGATTTCTCCTACGAAGTCAGTCGCAGTCTGGCGGCTTGCGAGGGCGCCTTGCTGCTGGTGGACGCCTCGCAGGGCGTACAGGCGCAGACCGTGGCCAACGCCAACCTGGCCATGCGTCAGAAGCTGACCGTGATCCCGGTGATCAACAAGATCGATCTGCCGGCGGCCGATATCGAGACCTGTCTCACGCAGATCGAGGAGTTGTTGGCGATTCCGCGCGAGGAGGCCCTGCTGGCCAGCGCCAAAGCCGGCACCGGCATCCACGAACTGCTGGAGGCGGTGGTGGCGCGGGTGCCGCCACCGACGGTGTCCGCGGACGATGTCCTGCGGGCCCTGGTCTTCGACTCGGTGTTCGACGTCTACCGGGGCGTCGTGGCCTACGTGCGTCTGGTCAGCGGCTCGGTCCGCGCCGGCGACAAGGTGCGCATGTTCAGCACCGGGCTGGAGTCGGAGGTCAAGGAAGTCGGTATCTTCTGTCCTGAGATGCGTGTTGACGAGGGTCTCAGCACCGGTCAGGTCGGCTATCTGATTACCTCCATTCGAGAGCCCCTGGACGTTCACATCGGCGACACCATCACTCTGGCCCGGCATCCGTGCGAAGAGCCCTTGCCCGGCTTCCAGAAGGTGCATCCGATGGTCTTCAGTGGCATCTACCCGATTGACACGCGCGACTACGAGGCCCTGAAGTTCAACATCACCAAGCTGCAGCTCAACGACAGCGCCTTTGTCTCGCAGCCCGAGAGCTCCGTTGCCCTGGGGGCCGGTTTCCGTTGCGGCTTCCTCGGCCTGCTGCATATGGAGATTGTGCAGGAGCGCCTGCGGCGCGAGTATGACATGGACATCATCCTGACCTACCCGAGCGTGGTCTACCATGTCTATATGCGTGACGGCAGCATGCGCGAACTCCACAACCCCATCCACATGCCGGACCCGACCCTGATCGACCACATCGAGGAGCCCATGATCAAGGTGCAGGTGATGGCTCCGACCAGCTACGTTGGGGCGCTGATGAACCTGATCATGGAGAAGCGCGGGGTGTGTCAGAAGACCGACACGGTGGACCGGCTGCACATTATGATGACGGCGCGGATGCCGCTGCATGAGATCGTCCTGGATTTCTACGATAAGCTCAAGACCGTTACTCGCGGCTATGGCAGTATGGACTACGAGCCCGACGGCTACGTGTCCGCGCCGCTGGTCAAGCTGGAGCTGTTGGTCAATGGCGAGGGCATCGACGCCTTTGCCTCCATCGTCCACGTCGACCGCGCGCCTTTCCGGGCCCGGCAACTGGCCAAACGGCTGAAAGACGTGATCCCGCCGCACCTGTTCAAGGTGGCCATTCAGGGCGCCGTGGGCGGCAAGATTGTGGCGCGCGAGGATGTGCGGCAGTTGCGCAAGGATGTGACCTCGAAGTGTTACGGCGGCGACATCTCCCGCAAGCGCAAGCTGCTCGAGAAGCAGAAAGAGGGCAAGGCGCGCATGAAGGAGATCGGCAGCGTGCAGATTCCGCAGGAAGCGTTTGTGGCGGTGCTGAAGGCCACGGAGTAAGCTCGGATGAATCTGGCGCTTATCGCCGCCCTCGATCTCCTGGTGCTCTACTTCGTCGTCGGGCACTCCTTCCTGCGCCGCTTCTACACCCGCAGGGCGCGTACGGCCGCGGAACTGCGCGACATCGAGAAGCATTACGCGCACGTGCTGCGGAAGGACCGGGACATCCTGCCGCGGGAGTGTGTCGACAGCCTGGAGGCTGCCCTCGCCGCGTTGCGCCAGGGGCGCCGCCCCGAGACCTCGCTGGAGGCGGCGGAGGCGTGTTTGGAGCGTTACCGCACCGGCGCACAGGTCCGCCTGCCGGTGCGCTCCTTCCCGCGCTGGAGTGAGAATCTCGAGATGCTGGTGGTCGCCCTGGGGCTGGCGTTTGGCATCCGGGCCCTGTTTCTGCAGCCCTTCAAGATCCCCACCGGCAGCATGCAGCCCACCCTTTTCGGGGTGCATTTCGTACCCGCGGCCGAGCCCTTACGGCTGAATCCCGTGAAGCGCTTCTTCGGTTACTTGAACTACACTCGGCGCTATGTGGACACCACGGTGCGGGCTGATGGCTATGTCGACCTGGCCGGGATCCGGCCGGCGCGTCCGGCCGTACCGTTCTTCCCCTCGAGTCTGGTCGACGTCGGGGACGTGACCTACAAGCTTCCCGGCAGCCCCGATGAGGTCCGTAAGTATCTGATGCAGGCGCATGGTCTGGGGGCCTCGCTGAAGGCCGGCGACAGCCTGGTCCGGGGGGCTCTGGAGCTGGGCGATCACCTCTTCGTTGACCGCACGCACCTGGCCTTCCGGGAGCCGCGCCGCGGCGACATCATGGTGTTCGTCACCGACGGCATTGTGCGCGAGAACGGGGAGCCGTTGGCAGGGCGTTTCTACATTAAGCGCTTGGTTGGTCTACCGGGGGACACCCTGGAGATTCGCGACGGCAGGCTGTACGTGCGCGAGGAGGGCGCCGCCGACTTCCGACTGGTCAACGAGGCGGACGCCCCAGGCTTCGGACGCATCTACAGCATGAAGGGCGGCTACCATGGTTACACGCACATGCCGCACGCGGCGGTGCTGACCCGCAACGGCGTCACCTTCACGGTGCCTGCGGGGCAGTACTTCATGCTCGGGGACAACAGCGGTTTCAGCCTGGACAGCCGCTTCTGGAAGACGGTACCCCGGCGGAACCTGGTCGGCCGGCCGCTCTGGGTCTGGTGGCCCTTCTCGCGGCGCTGGGGCACGGCCGACCGGGTTGAGCCGCTGGACTTCAACACCCTCGACCGTCTCCGTGACCCGCGCATCCCGCCAGTGGCGGAATAGGGGCGGCGGCGTGCTGGGCCTGGGCCTGGCCTGACCTGTGCACCGGCCATACCGCGGCGCTCGTGAGTTATCCAGGCTAGTCGCGCAGGTGCAACCGCCTCTCCAGCTCCGCCCGTTTGTCGGCGGGTAGGTCCAGTTCAGCCAGCGCCTCCCGCATCGCCTCGGCGTTCCGATAGTGCGCATAGAAGCCGCACGACTCGAAGAGCTCGGGATTGGCGGCCAGCGCCAGGCTCTGCGGGTAGTCGCGGCACATGCCAGGACGCGTCCGATAGCAGCGGCAGCGCTGGTGCTCGGGGTCGTGGTGTGGGCAGCGGAAGACCAGCAGGTGTTCGCGCCGGTTCTCCTCGAGCAGCTCAAACAGGTTGACGTGCCGGTGCCAGGCCTTGACCAGGCGGCGAACGGTGGGGATGCGGTACATCAGCACGGGTAATGCCACGGTCGGGGTTACACAACAGGCGCCGCAGTGGTTGCAGTGGCCGCGCAACGCGTAGGCGGCGGGGCCCTCGCGCCACTGCTGCAGGAGCCGGTTCAAGCGCACGTCGACGGCGTAGCAGGCCGCCGCGGCCAGGCGCAGTGCCGCCCGCCACCAGCGGTCGCCTGGAACACGATCATGGTCCGTCCTGGCCGCCATATCGAGAAACGTAGGCCCGCGGAGCCGCGCCGGCAACTGCCTGGCGCCGGTCATTGACGCGGCTCCGTCATTGACGCTACGGCGCTGCCCCGCTATGGTGGTCCGGTTTCGACGTGGCTGACGATAGCGGGCCTTGGGCAGTTGCCCGGCCCGGTCACGGAGGACGCCAGTGAAAGTGCGTCGCGGTGTGCCACTCGGACTGCTTGCCAGCGTGCTGATGGTGTTCTATACGGAGGACTCCTGCATGGCCCAGACAACGCGCGCCCTTCCTGCCGGCCAGGTTCTTGCAGACCAGCGCCTGCAAGACCTCAAGGATCTCGAGGGTTACTTCCCCTTCGCGCCGCCGGCGTCGCGCGCGGCCTGGGAACCCCGGGCCGAGCAGGTTCGTCAGCAGATCCGCGTGGCGATGGGACTGTGGCCCGAGCCGGAGCGCACGCCGCTAAACGCCGTCGTTCATGGTCGTATCGAGCAGCCCGGTTACACCCTCGAGAAGGTCTATTTCGAGAGTCTGCCCGGGTTCTTCGTCACCGGCAGTCTGTACCGGCCGACGCGGGTCAGCGGTCGGGTACCCGGGGTGCTCTGCCCGCACGGCCATTGGACCGACGGCCGCTTCACGGACTGCGGTGTGGACGAGGTGCGCAAGCAGATCGTGCAGGGCGCGGAGCGCTTCGAGCGCGGTGGGCGCAGCCCGTTGCAGGCCCGCTGCATGCAGTTGGCGCGGATGGGCTGTGTCGTTTTCCACTACGATATGGTGGGTTACGCCGACAGTACACAGATCTCCCTCGCGCTGGCCCACGGCTTTGCTACGCAGCGGCCCGAGATGAACGCCGCCGAGAACTGGGGTCTGTTCAGCCCGCAGGCCGAGTCGCATCTGCAGAGCGTCATGGGTCTGCAGACCTGGACCTCGATCCGGGCCCTGGATTTCCTGACGGCGCTTCCCGACGTGGACCCGGCTCGTCTGGGCGTGACGGGGGCGAGCGGTGGTGGCACGCAGACGTTCATCCTGGCCGCGCTCGACCCACGGGTCACGGTCTCGGTGCCGGCGGTCATGGTGTCCACGGCCATGCAGGGCGGCTGCACCTGTGAGAATGCCAGCCTGTTGCGCGTGGATACCGGCAACATCGAGTTCGCCGCACTCTTTGCCCCCAAGCCGCAGTGCCTGCTTTCGGCCGACGACTGGACCAAAGAGATGGCGACCAAAGGCTACCCGCAGTTGCAGGAGATATACCGCCTTCTCGGCGCTCCCGACGCTGTCCGGCATCATCCCTTCGTGCATTTCCAGCACAACTACAACTACGTCAGCCGGGCTGCCATGTACGCCTGGATGAACCAGCAGTTCCAGTTGGGCCTGCCGACGCCGATCGTCGAGGAGGACTATCCTCGGCAGTCGGCGGCGGAGCTCTCGGTCTGGGACGAGCAGCACCCGCGCCCGCCGGGCGGCGACGAGGTCGAGCGCGCGGTCCTGCGCCGCTGGCACGAGGACACCCGGCGTCACCTGGCCGCGCTGGCACCGGTCGACCCTGCCGCGCTGCGGCGCTACCGCGAGGTGGTTGGCCGGGGCTGGCAGGCCATCCTCGGGGCCGGTTTGCCGGCGACCGGAGCGGAGCTTACCTTCACGGAGTCGGCCGCGACCGAGACCAGCGGCGTACGGGTGAGCGCCGGCTTACTGCGTGAACCGGCGCGGGGTGCCGAGCTTCCCGTGTTGCTGCTCGAGCCGAGGGCGGCCACCCACCGGGTGGCGTTGTGGTTGCACACCGCTGGCAAGTCGGGGCTTTTCCAGGCGGATGGGAAGGTCCAGCCGGCCGTGCAGCGCCTGCTCGAGGCTGGGGTCGCTGTGGCGGGCGTGGACTTGCTGTACCAGGGCGAGTTCCTGGCCGACGGCAAGCCGGTGATGGAAACGCGGCGGGTGAAGAACCCGCGTGAGGCGGCTGCCTACACCTTCGGCTACAACCACGCGCTCTTTGCGCAGCGTGTTCATGACGTGCTGGCCGTGATCGCTTTCCTGCGGCAGCGCTCGGCCACCCCGTCGGCGGTCTGGGTCGTTGGGCTCGAGGGCGCTGGTCCTTGGGCCGCCGTGGCGCTGACGCAGGCCCGCGAGGCGGTGGCGAAGGCAGCGATCGACACGCGGGGATTCCGTTTCGGCAGCGTGACGGCCATGCAGTCGCCCGACTTCCTGCCAGGTGGGGCTAAGTACGACGACGTGCCCGGGGCGCTGGCGCTGGCGGCGCCGACGGCGCTATGGCTGGCGGGTGAGGGGGCGGCGGGGCCGGCCCTGGCGCGCACGGCCTACGCCGCGGCCGGGGCTGTCAGTGCACTGACCGTGGAGGCGACGCCCGCGACGCCCGCTGCGGCCGTCGACTGGCTGCTGGCCAGGTAGCCGCGGCCGCCCGCGCTCCGTTAGCGTCTGCCGGCCTCCCCTTATGAGCCTGGTGCTGTATAGTGCTGCGGCCACCGTCGAAGCCGAGAACGCCGATTTCAAGACTCTCAACACCAAGCACTTCCCTATGTTCAGGGGGCTTCAGCAAGGATCCGTATGCGCCGCTCGGTCGGCCGTTGACCCGCGGGATCAGCGTGCTTCTCGGTGCCGGGGAGTCGTCAGTGTGTTCGGGAACCGGTAGGACTGTGTGCAGGAGAGCGACCTCGTGCGATACGTTCTGGTTCTAGTGCTGTCGGGAGTGGCGACGTGCGCCGTCATGGCCCAGCCGCAGGGAACGCTGGTCAAGCAGCGCCTTGCTGCCGACCTGACGACGACAAATCGGCTGCAGTCTGAGGCCTGGAAAGGGTGGGAGAAGGGCTTCGATACCGTCGCGGGCGAGATCGTCTGTGACAACGGCACCGACGCCGAGGTCGCACGCGGCGCCGGGCAGACGGTCACGCTCAACCAGACCCTGCCAACGCCGATCGTGGCGACGGCCTGGAGTCGGGCCGAGGGCGTCACCGGTGCTCGTGACAGCCATTACTCGTTGTATCTGGATATGGTCTACAGCGACGGCGAACCGAAGTGGGGCGAGGTTGCCGCCTTCACGACCGGGACGCACGACTGGGAGCGGCGCCAGGTCCTGTTCATGCCGGAGAAGCCGTTGCGGTCGGTCAGCGTCTACGTGCTCTTGCGCCACCATGGAGGCAAAGCCTGGTTCAAGGACATCACGCTGGGTCAGATCGAGACCCCCGCCGGGGCGCTGACCTTCGACGGGATCCCGGTCCGTCAGGTTCTGCCCCCCGCGGCGCGGGGTTTCCTGGTCCGGGATGTGGCGGCGGATGGTGACCTCCTGGCGTTCGACCAGGGGCAGGCTGCCGGGCTGCAACTCAGCCAACAGGATGCGAGCGTGAACGGGGCTGCCTTTGTGCAGGCGGACATCCGCGATCGGAGTGGCCGTGACCGCGCCATCACGCTCTACTACGCCGTGCGCATTCCGCCCGCGGCCTGGAGCTGGTTGGCGGATCCGCGCAGCTCTGAGCCGGTCGCGGGCCGGCGTGAGTATGCGCTGACGACGCGTTTTGCTGCCGGCGCCAATGGCCGCCTGAGCCTGTATCCGCTCGCTGCCGTGGCCGCTGGCCAGCGCGGCGTCGCCCTGGCGGTTGACCTGTTCACGCCCGTCTTCGCGCGGCTCGGCTACAACGCTGGGACGGAGGAACTCTTCCTCGCCTGCGACCTGGCGTTGACGCCGGAGCGCCCGGCGGCGACGGTGCGCTTCTGCACCTATGACTTCGACGGCGAGTGGGGTTTCCGCGGCGCCCTTGCCGCCCTCTACCGCATTTCCCCTGAGGCCTTCCGGAACCGCACGCCGCAACAGGGCCAATGGATGCCCTTTGCCAAGATCAGCGCGGTCCAAGGTTGGGAGGACTTCGGCTTTGCGTTCAAGGAAGGCAACGACGAGACCGTCTGGGACGACGCGCACGGGATCACCACCTTCCGCTACACCGAACCGCTGACGTGGTGGATGCCCATGGCTGCGGACACCCCGTGGACCCCTGAGGCGGCCGTGGCTCAGGCGCGCGCCGCGGCCACCGCCGAGCCGAACTCGCCCAAGGGGCGGGCTGCCCAGGCCCTGCTCAGCAGCGGCTTCCATGACGAGAACGGGCAGTTCGTGGCGCAGTTCCAGAAGACCCCCTGGTGCAACGGGGCGGTCTGGAGCATGAACTCGATGCCAGGGCTCGCCGGCGCGGTCACGGACTTTGCGTTGAAGTGGAACGACGGTCTCAAGCAGAGCCTCTACGGGCCGGAGCGTAGGGGTGATCTCGACGGTGAGTATGTCGACTCCAGCGAGGGCTACGTCACGGCCGAACTGAACTACCGCCGCGACCATCTGGCGGCGTCTCGCTTCCCGCCGACCTTCGATCTCGACTCGCGGCGACCGGCGTTGTTTCGCGGCCTGATCGCCGCCGACTACGTCCGGGCCCTGGCCGAAGAGGTGCATGGCATGGGGAAGCTGATGATGGCCAATGGCACCCCCGGCCGCATCTGGTTCCTGGCCCCTCATCTCGATGTAATGGGTACGGAGACCGACTGGAACCCAGGCGGTGAGTGGCGCCCGATGGCCCACCGCGAGTTGCTCTACCGGCGGGCTCTCTGCGGGCCGAAACCGTTTTGCTTCCTGCAGAATACGAACTTCGACGCGTTCCCCTTCGAGAAGGTCGAGAAGTACATGAAGCGCTGCCTGGCCTACGGCATGTTCCCCGGGTTCTTCAGCGCCGATGCGTCTTCCGCGCAGTATTTTGAGCGGCCCGAATTGTACAACCGCGACCGGCCGTTGTTCAAGACCTACGGCCCCCTGTGCAAGCGCGTGGCGGAAGCCGGCTGGCAACCGCTCACCCTGGCGCGTGCGAACGCCGCCGCGATTCTGGTTGAGCGTTTTGGCGACGACTACCTGACTGTGTTCAACGATGGCAGCGAGGCGGCGGACGTCGCCGTGCACATTCTGCTGCCGGCCGTCACCGGGGTGACCGACCTGGTCCGCGACGCCGCGATCAAGGTGGCGCCGGAGGGGACCGGGGTCACGGCCTCGTTCCGTCTGGCAGCGGAGGATGTTGCCGTGCTGCACCTGCAGCGCTAGCCGCGACTCCTGGAGGTGCGTGTGCAGGCCGCGGGCACAAGCAGGCTGTTAACCCTATGAACCTCATCGAGAATGATAACTATAACATCGGTCACATCTGCACGCGCCGGCAATGCGAGCAGGGCCGTGGGGGCAAGCGGGCGTTTCGCTGGATCTCCGCACACCAGGAGACGACCGACTACAGCTTCACTGACCTTGACCGCGAGTCCAGTTCCTTCGCCAATGCCCTGCAGGCGCTCGGTTTCGCGGCCGGCGACATCCTGTTCACCTTTCTGCCCAAGACTCCCGAGCAGTTCTTTGTCTTCCTGGGTGCGCTGAAGCTCGAGGTCGTCTGCGGCACGCTCTTCGCAAACTTCGGCTACGAAGCCATCGTCGACCGCCTGGGTGACGCCAAAGCGCGCGGCGTGGTCACCAAGAAGAGTCTGCTCGGAAAGATCACGCGCGTGCGGGAGCAACTGCCCTGTCTGCAGGTCATCATTGTCGTAGACATCCCCGAGCACCTGTCCGCCGACATCCTCAGTTACCCGGCGCTGATGCGTCAGGCCAGCCCGGACTACGTGGCGCGGCCGACGGCCGCGGACACCCCTTCCGTACTGCATTACACCTCGGGTTCGACCGGCAAACCCAAAGGCGTGCTGCATGTCCACGGCAGCATACTGCATCTGAACCGCACGACGCGCGAGGTCCTGAGTCTGACCGAGAGCGACACCTTCTGGTGCACGGCAGACCAGGGCTGGGTGACGGGCACCTCCTACGGCATCATCGGTCCCTGGAGTCTGGGCGTCTCGCAGATCCACTACGGCGGTGGCTACGATGCCAAGCTCTGGTTCGAGCTGCTGCGCGACCAGGGGGTCACGGTCTGGTACTCCGCTCCGACCGCTCTGCGGATGCTGATGCGCGAGAGCGCCGAGCTCTACAAAAGCTTTGATCTGAGCACCCTGCGGCACATCTTCAGCGTCGGCGAACCACTTAACCCGGAGGTGATAGCGTGGGCGCGCGCCACCTTGGGGAAAGATATCTACGACACCTGGTTCCAGACCGAAACCGGCGGCATCATGATCACGAACCGCCCGGGTCTCGAGATCCGGCCCGGTTCCATGGGAACCCCGCTGGCCGGGATCGAGGCCGCGATCTGCGGCGACGCTGGCCTGCCCTTGGGCAACCACGTCCTGGGCAACCTCTGCCTGAAATCCGGCTGGCCGTCGCTGTTCGTCACCTACCTCAATCACCCGGACGTCTACGCGCGGAAGTTCCGCGATGGGTACTACTACACGGGGGATACGGCGGTTCGCGATGACGACGGCTACTACTGGTTCAAGGGACGCAACGATGATGTGATCAACACCGCGGGCCACCTGATCAGTCCGTTCGAGATCGAGAGTGCCCTGCTGGAGATCCCCGAAGTCGCCGAGTCCGGCGTGATTGGGGCCCCTGACGCGCTGCTGTTCGAGAAGGTGGTGGCCTTTGTCTGTCTCCGCCCGGGAACCGCCTACTCGAAGGAGCTTGAGATCAAGATTCGGCTCTATGTCAGCAACCGCGTCTCGTCGATCGCGACCCCGCAGGAGATCGTCATCGTCGACCGTGTGCCGAAGAACAAGAGCGGCAAGATCATGCGGCGGGTGCTCAAAGCCCGCTACCTCGGGCAAGACGCCGGCGACCTTTCCACCCTGGAGGACTGAACGTGGACCTGCAAGAGCGCCTGAACCGCGTGTTCTGCGAAGTCTTTGACGATGACACGATCCGCATTTCGCCCGCGATGATGGCGAGCGATGTCGATGGCTGGGATTCGCTGTCGCACGTCAATCTGATCGTTGCCATCGAGGCGCGCTTCGCCATCCGCTTCTCGCAGAAGGAGCTGCTGACCTTCAAGAACGTCGGCGACCTGATCAACGGCATCCGTGCCCGCCTGCCTCCGTGAGACCGGGTCGCCCATGCCTTTCAACTCCCTCGACTATGTCCTGTTCCTGCCCGTCGTTTACGTGCTGTTCTACGTCACGGTCCAGCGCTGGCGCTGGGCCATCCTGCTGGCGGGCAGCCTGCTCTTCTATGCGGCGCTGGGGTCGCTGCACCTGCTGGGCGTCCTGCTTCTGGTCACGCTGACCACCTACGGCTTTGGGCTGGGCTTGGCTGCGGCCGGCAGCGCGCGCACGAAGCGGGTGCTGCTGTGGAGCGGCATCGCGGCCAACCTGCTGATCCTGGCCGTGATGAAGTACCTCCCGGTGCTTGCCGAGGGCCTGGCTGCACTGTCGACGGTGCTGACCCTTGACGCCCGCGTTCCCCCCCTCACAGCCTTCACTGCGATCGGCGTCTCGTACTATGTCTTCCAGGCCATGTCGTACCTGTTTGATCTTGACCTCGAGGTCGTGAAGCCAGAACGGCACCTGGGTTACTTCGCCCTCTACCTGGCCTTTTTCCCGAAGCTATTGCAGGGGCCGATTGAGCGCGCTGCCGAGCTGTTGCCACAACTTCGGGCGACGTACGAGTTGAACTACGACAACCTGCGTTTCGGCCTGTTGCTCTTCACCTGGGGGCTGTTCAAGAAGGTCGTGCTGGCCGATCGCCTTGGCCTCTACGTGGAGACGGTCTACGGCGATGTCCACGCCTTCCGCGGCCTGGCCCTGCTGCTGGCCACCTACGCCTACGCCTTCCAGGTCTACATGGACTTCTCGGGTTACACCGACATGGCGCTGGGCAGCGCGCGTCTGTTCAGCATCAGGCTGACCCCGAACTTCAGCAATCCCTACGCGGCGACCTCGGTGGCGGACTTCTGGCGGCGTTGGCACATCTCGTTCTCGCGCTGGATCCTGGACTACATCTTCAAGCCGCTGCAGATGCGCTGGCGCGAGGCGCGAACCTGGGGCACGGTCGCGGCCCTGCTGGTTACCTTCCTGATCTCCGGGGTGTGGCACGGCGCGCGCTGGGGGTTTCTGGTCTGGGGCGGTCTGCATGGGCTCTACATGGCCATTGCGATCGTCTACAAGCCCTACCAGAAGAGACTGCATCGGGCCTTAGGTGTGGAGAAGACCAGGCTCTTGCGCATCTGGCAGATCGTCGTGACCTTCCACCTGGTCTGCCTGGCCTGGGTGTTTTTTCGGGCCGCGACCCTCGCCGATGCCCTGTACATCATTGCGAACCTGGGCCGCGGCGCGGCAGGGGTACGGACGCAGTTCCTGCTCTCGCAGGGTAAGCTGGAGTTCAGGCTGATCGTCGTCGCGGCCCTGCTGGCGCTGGCGGTCCACGTCAGCGCCGAGCGCCTGCGCGGGCTATTCCTGCGCAGCGTCTCCTGCCGCTGGCTGCTGTACTACGCTCTCGTCCTTGCCATCATCGTTCTCGGCGTCCGTACCAAGAGTCCATTCGTCTACTTCGGATTTTGAGCATGGATCCTCGGTTATTTCGATTCGCCGTCAGGGGGTGCTTGTTCTGCCTGGCGCTGGGCGTACTGGTAGTGCCTGCGGCGGTTGGCATTCGGACGTTCCAGCGGCGGCACGAACCGCGCACGGCGCTTCTGAACGGGGTCGACCCGGGGGCGTACAGCGTGGCTCTGCTGGGCGACTCCGCATTCTGCTCGTTCTACGTCAACAACGAGGCCGACACCCTGTGGAACCAGCTTGAGACACTGACGGGGCATGCCTGTTTCCCCGGGGCCCTGAACGGGGCCAAGGGTGGCGACTTTCTGGACGCTGCCGAGGTCCTGGCGCGGCGGCTGCCGGCGGCGTCGGTGGTGTTCATCGATATTGTGCCGACCCGGCTCATGTGGAATGAGGGCAGCCATGGGCGCAACTACGCCCTGAGCGCGGTGCTCACGGAGAGGGCGTCCGGCGTACAGGCGTGCTTTGACGACCTCAGGGTTGACTACCTCAAGTACGCCATCCTGTTCCTGAAGAAGGATCGGCAGAAGATCGAGCGTCAGGGCGGGTACGAGCGGGTCTGGGATCGCGACGGCGATTTCGCCAGGGACCGCTATCAGATGATGCTGTCATGGGCCTGCTGGTCGGACCCGGAAGGGGTGCGGCGGAAGGCCGCCGAGAACATCGGCTTTCTGGGGGAGCTGGATCGCGTTTTCCGCGGCCAGGGGATCCGGGCGGTGTTTGTGCTGACGCCCCTGAACCGGCAGCAGATACGCACCTACTCGGACGAGCTGGTCGCCGGCAACGTGTGTTCGCTGCTGGATGGTATGCGGGAGATGACCAAGGCCTACCTGCGCGATATCGGGGCTTCCTGCATCGACCTGTTCGATGCCTGCCCGCCCGAGGGCTTTGCCGACGTGCTGCACACCAATGCCGTCGGCGACGCCGTCATCGCCAGAGCACTGGCTGCCGAGGTGCGCGCGGCGTTGCCGTAGAGGCGGGTCAGGTGGCCGCCAAGGCTTCCCTGACCTTGGCGTCCAAGTCTTCCTTCGAGAACGGTTTCTGGACGAAATGCAGGCCCCCATCCAGGACTCCGTGGCGGGCCACGACATTGGCCGTGTACCCCGACATGTACAGGCACTTCAGGTGGGGGTGGCGAGCCTGCAGCCGTTCGGCCAGATCCTTGCCGTTCATAGCCGGCATGATCACATCGGTGATCAGCAGATGGATGTGCCGCGGCTCCTCCTCGGCCAGGCGCAATGCCGCCTGTGGCGTGCCGGCGGCGAGCACGGTGTAGCCGAGTTTGCGCAGTACCCTCTGTGCCAGCTCCAGGATGGCCGGTTCGTCCTCGACGAGGAGAATGGTCTCGTGCCCTCCCGCCGCGGGCGCGACCGGGGCCTCGGCCGCCGCCAGCGGCAGGGCACCGGCGTGGCGCGGCAGGTAGATGTGCAGGGTGGTTCCCCGGCCGGGCTCACTATAGACATTGACGAAGCCGCGGTTCTGCTGGGTGATGCCGTAGACCGTGGCCAGGCCAAGGCCTGCGCCCTGGCCCATTCCCTTGGTGGTGAAGAAGGGCTCGAAGAGCCTGGCCTGGGTTTCCTTGTCCATCCCACAGCCGTTGTCACTCACCGCCAGCACCACATACTCGCCGCACACCGCACCGGGGTGCGCCGCGCAGTAGCTCTCGTCGAGGGTCGCGTTCCGGGTCTCGATGGTGATCTTGCCGTCTCCGCCGGTGGCGTCACGGGCGTTGACCAGGAGGTTCGTGAGGATCTGGTCGACTTGGACGGCGTCCATGAAGACCCGCCCCACGTCCAGCGCCGGCCGCCAGACCAGGTCGATGTCTTCGCCGATGAGTTGGCGCAGCATTCCGAGCATGCCGGCCACGGTCGCGTTGAGGTCGAGCACCTGCGGCGCCGCGGTTTGGCGGCGGGCAAAGGCCAGCAGTTGCCGGGTCAGATTCGCCGAGTGCCGTGCGGCATCGCGGATGTGCTCCAATTCGGCCCGCAGCGGCGCCGCGGCGTCGCTCTTCTCCAAGGCGGTCTCGGCGTTGCCGAGGATCACGGATAGCATGTTGTTGAAATCGTGGGCTACGCCTCCCGCAAGCTGCCCGATGGACTCCATCTTGCGGGCCTGAGCCAGTTCGTTCTGCAACCTCAGCTTCTCCTCCTCGACCCGTTTGCGGTCGGAGATGTCGCGGGCCTCCGGAACCAGCAACCTGACCGCGCCATCCAGACCGAGAATGGGCTTGATGGAGAAGTCGAAGAAGGCGGTCGTGGTCCCGGCTCCCTGCAAGGTCACTTCGTAGCGCACGAAGTCGCCGCCGGCAGCGCGGGCGATCGCGTCGCGTAGCTGCCGCATACGCGCGTCGTCAGCACACCACCAGCGCGCCTCCCAGAAGGGCTTGCCGATGACCTCCGCCGCGGTGACGCCGGCAAAGTCCAGGGCCGCCTGATTGGCTTCAACCATGATCCCCTCGGGGGTCAACAGACCCGTGAACTGGAAGGTGGCGTTGAAGATGGCCCGGAAGCGCTCCTTGCTCTCGCGCAGGGCGTCCTCCGCCCGTTTGCGTTCGGTGATGTCAAACTCGATGCCATCCCAGCTGGTGGAGCCGTCCGGCAAACGCCGGGGGGTGGCGACGACGGACGACCAGCGGACGCCTCCCGACGGGTCCAGCATTCGGGTTTCGGTCCGGAAGGTGGTCAGGGTGCGGTGCGCCTCCTCCTCCTCGCGCTGGAAGCGTGCTCTGTCCTCAGGGTGGACGCGTCCGTAGATCAGGTCGGCGTTCGCGATGGCCTGCTGCGGGCTGATGCCATACAGATGGCGGACCGAGTCGCTGACGTAGGTGAAGCACCGGGACCCATCGGGCCGCCGCAGCAGGCGGTAGATCATGCCGGACTGCAGGTGATTGCCGATGTTGCGGGTCAGCGACTCGCTGTCCTGCAGTGCCGTCTGCATCCGGTTCGCCTGATCCAGGTCGCGGAAGAGCAGGACCATGCCCGTGGTCCGGCCGGACGCATCGCACATCGGGCACCCCTTTCCCGCGATGCGGAACTCCGTTCCGTCGCGGGCGGTCAGTACGCTGCGGTCGGCCAGGGCGCAGGCCGTGCCGCTGCCGAGGACACGCGTCGTCAGGTCATCGCACGGCGTTCCAGTCAGCCCCTGGACGAGGTGGAAGACGTCCGTCAGCGGTTTGCCGCGGGCTTCGCCGTCGGTCCAGCCGGTGAGTTCCTCAGCCTCGGGGTTCAGCAGCGTGACGCAGCCGGCCGCGTCGACGCTGATGACGGCATGGCCGCCGCCGGAAAGGCGTAGCGGCTCGGCGAGTTCGATGTGGCCCACGCTGCTCATCGCGGTGCCTGCTCCTGGCTTACGGTGCGGCCGGTGGCAGCGGTGGCGGTAGGGGTGGTGGCACGCTGGCGAACAGGGCCTGCAGTTCCGGCGTCTGGCCCGCCGGAGTCCACCCCGGCAGCCCCTGGCGCCAGACCAGTGTTTGCGGGGTGATCTGTCCGGCGCTGATCTGTCGCTGCAGCGCGCCGGGGTCGAGCGGCCCGCTCTGAACGCCGCCTGGGGCCGCGTACCACGCCGTCGACGGCGGCGGGGCCGCGGCCGGTGCCGTCGGGGCCGGCGTTGCCGCGGCCGGCTGCATGGCGCCCGCCATGACGCCGCCCAGGTTCGCGCCCGCGATCACGCCGGCCATCGCACCGGGGCTGCCCGGGTTCTTCGCCACGTCGCCGATGGCCTGCGCGGTCTGGTACTGCGTGTACTGGTTGAGGTTGCCGAGGACGCTCATGCTGGCGCGCTTGTCCAGCGCCTTCTCGACGTCCTCGGGAACCGAGACATTCTCGATCAGGAACTTCGCAATCTCGAGGCCGTAGGGCACAAACTCGCCCTGGATGGCCGCGATCAGTGTGTCGCCCAGGTCCGTGTAGTGCGCGGCCAGGTCCAACAGCGGGACTCCCGACCTGGCCAGCGCATCGGCGAAACGGCTGACCAGGATCGACCGGAAGTAGCCCGCGATCTCGGAGGTCTCGAAGTGCGGGTCGGTCCCGGCCAGTTGCCGGATAAAGGCGCCGGCGTCGGTGACCCGGAAGCTGTATGAGCCGAAGGCGCGCAGGCGCACGGGGCCGAACTCCGGGTCGCGCAGCATGATCGGGTTGGGCGTGCCCCACTTCTCGTCGGTGAACTGGCGGGTGTTGACGAAGTAGACATCGCACTTGAACGGCGCGTCGAAGGCGTACTTCCAACTGGCCAGGGTGGTGAGGATCGGCAGGTTGCGGGTGCTGAGCTGCACCCGCCCCGGGCCGAAGACATCCCCCACCTGGCCTTCATGCATGAAGACGGCCGCCTGGGTCTCGCGGACGACCAATTGCGCCCCGTTCTTGATCTCGTTATCGGTCCGCGGGAACTTCCAGACGAGCGTTTCCCGGCTCGAGTCGACCCACTCGATCACATCGATGAACTGGCCGCGAATCTTGTCGAAGAGTCCCATGCTCCCATCCTTTCCACCGGCGCCACGCCCCTCTACCATAGCGCCGCTGCAGGCCGCCTACCGCCGAACCCAACAGGAAGTACTATGTGACTGCTGTCCAGTCTTACAATCCGCAGAGCGTACAGAACCCACCACGCCGCCGACCCCTGGGACCTCAGCCGGCGGCCCGCGTCGCCAGCAGGAACAGGCCGGTCGCGGCCGCGACTCCCGCCAGCACTGCCAGCAGGATCTTCACGAGGCTGTAGGGGCGCTCGCCCTGGACTTCACCGGTGACCGCGTTGACCATGATGCGGTAGGGTTTGTCCCGGTGTCGATAGGAGCTGACCCAGATGGGCAACAGGATGTGCTTGTAGGTGATCTCGCGGTAGTCTACGTCCAGGTTGCCGAGGCGCTGATGGTCGCCTCCGATGTCGCGGCGGACGGTCTGCGCGATCTCCGGGCGCATGCGGTTGGCGGCGATGCCGAAGCCTGCCTCCAGATCCACTCCATAGCTCTCCACGCGGAAGCCCTGGAGATAGCCCTCATCATAGGGGACCAGTGCCTTCAGGTTCCACGGTTCGAGTTGCTCGGCCAGCGCGTAAGGCAGGCTGCGCGTGGCCAGGACCAGGGTATCGTCAAAGCGGTTGTCGACGACGCCGGAGACAGCGTGCCAGCGGGTGCGGCGCACGGAGCGGGTTCGCTGCACCGCCTTGCCGTTGACGTGGGTGGTGTAGGTCTCGGTGGTCCAGTAGTCGTCGCCGCGCTGGCCGGTATAGGCGGTCACGGTGTGCGAGTCGTAGGTCCAGTAGGGTACGTACACTCCCTGCAACGCGTGTTCCCAGCCGGCCAGGCGCCTTAGGGAGCCGGGGGCAAACCAGCGCGAGCGGAGCCAGCGCTGGAAGGCCTGTTGCGCCTGGGGACGGGGGATGGCAAAGGCGAGCAGGCCGCGCGGCTGCAGGTGTCGGCGGCTCTGCACCTCGACGCTGAGGTGGGTGGCGCAGTACGGGCAGCGGTCCGCCTGCACCCCCGTACGCAGGGTCACCCTGGCGCCGCAGCCGGAGCAGGTCGTCTCCTGGCGTTCCAGGGTGGCCTGCCCGGCTCCGGCGCTGGCGAGGACGGCCCGGAAGTCGAGTTCCCGGATGGTCTCGGTCGGGGCTGTGATGCCCTGACTCGAACCGCAGTAGGGGCAGGTGAGCGCGGTCTGTCCCGGCTGATAGACCAGATCGCCGCCGCAGGCACTACACCGGTAGCGTTCGCTCGCCATGGCAGTTCCTTGCGCCGCTCTACTTCGGCAACGGTACCACAAAGACCGGTCCGGCGTCCAGCGGGATGCGCAGGCCGTTCGCGTCGCCCTGCATCGGCGCGGCTTGCCAGAGTGCATCGTAGGCACGGAAGGCGCCCGCGGCTGGCGCCGGGGCGCTGGCGCCGGGACGCTCCGCCCAATGGACGGTCAGCGGCCGCGCCAGGCTGCCACGGACGGTCAGCGTGGTCAGGCCGGCGGCGTCGGTCGGCGCCGGTTGCCCGAGGCGCGGATACGGTCCCAGTTGGGTGGTGAGGTGTTGCAGAGCTGCGTAGGCCGGTTTGGGCTGCAGGTCATGGGTGACCATGCCGAAGTTGTGTTCGTTGTAGTCCGCCTGCTGGCCGCCGTCGCGGAACTCGTACCAGAAGAAGACTTCGACGCCGTGGGCCAGGTAGGTGAGATAGGCGAGGCTGAGTCGGCGTGCCTGCGTCTGCGGGTCGACGCCGCGCTGGAGGGGCAGGGGCAGGCAGTTCACCAGCACGGCGCCCCGCAGGTCGCTGTCGAGCCGGTAGAGCACGGACGGGTAGCCCACTCGCGTCTCCCCGTTGTAGCCGGCGAGCAGTGGCACCATGCGGTCGTTGCCTTTGAGGGCGGCCTCGGTGAACCAGCGTGTGGTCTTCAGCCCTACGGCCGGGAGGGCGATGGCGAGGTCCGGCGCGGCCAGGCGGGTGCTGCCGGCCTCCGCGGACAGGCCCGGCTCGGTCCACCAGGCTTTCCAGCCGATGTGCAAGGCCTGCCGGAACGTCTCCGCGGCGCTCTGGGGTGACACGGCCCAAGCGCCCGCGGCGCGGTTGGCGGTGTAATAGAACGGTACCCCGCCAACGTGCACCAGCAGGCCGCCTTGGCGCACAAACTCGACCATCCCCGCGAAGGCGGGCTCAAGGAACGACTCGCCGATGGGGCCGATGAGAATCTGCGTGTCCGCCACCGATAGTCCCGCGGCCAGGGCGGTTACCGACAGCGGTCGGCAGTTAAAGCGGCCACTCCCGTTGAGGGCGGCGCCGAGGGCGGCGGCGGTCCGCGTGCTGGGCTCGTAACCGTCCTCGCCGAGGACCGCGACGTTCCAGCCCAGGCGACCGGGGAAAACCTGCTGTGCCGCCGTGGCCACCAAGGACTGCCACAGCGGCAGGTAGTCCTCAAGGTCCGGGTCATGGTGCGTCGGCCAACCGGTCTCCGTGATCCAGATGCGTGTCGGCGCCTTGAACTCCGTCAGCAGTGCGCGCAGCGCCGCCAGTTCCTGCAGTCGGCCACCGGCAGCGGGCGTGTCCGGGTAGCTATACGGATGGACCGCCATGATATCGAAGGCGGCGCCCGCCCCCTGCTCGAGGGTCTTGCGGATGAAGTCGAGCGGGATGCCGGCCGTGCCGCCGTAGAGCACTTCTATGCCTGGATCGACGCGCTTGATGGTGGCGTAGGTGGCCTTCAGCAGGGCGGCGTACTGCGCCGGGTCCGGCCGCGGTTTCCAGAACTCGATATTGGGTTCGTTCCAGACTTCCCAGTGCCGCAGGCGGTCGCCGTAGCGGCGCACGACGGTCTCCACAAAGCGGGTCCAGGCGGGCAGGTTCGCATGCGCCAGGCCGGCCCAGGGGCTGTCGTAGCACAGGATGGGCAGCGGCGTGACCCCACGCGCCAGCGCCGCTGTGACCACGCGGTCATAGGCGGCGAAGTCGAAGCGCCCGTCAGCCGGCTCGATGGCGCCCCAGGTAAAGTCGGCGCGGGCCCAGCCAATGCCGGCCGCCTGCATGAGTTCCAGTTCGCGCTCGAGGTCGGCGTGCTCCTGCCCACCGCCCAGGTGGGCGCAGACGCCGTAGGGAGAGAGTGGCGCCGCCGTGGCCGCGGCGGCCCAGCATGCTGCACTCAGGCAGCAGATCGTTACGGAGACCCTGAGCATCACCCAGCCCCCCCTCGGTTCCCCGCCTACGGCTTCCCGGCCAGGCGGTCGCTGCCCCTGCGCCCGCGCTAGGCCTGACCGGCCCGCGGCCTGTCCTTCAGGTACTTCCCGAGCCTCTGGTCCTCGGTACGGATGTGGCGCACAAACCACTCGACCAGGAGGGCGTTCAGGCGGCGGCCGACATCGGTCCGGAAGCCTTCGCTACTCAGTGCTTCCGCCAACGCATCGAGGCGCGAGGCGAAGGTCTGGTGTTGGGTCAGGTGGCCCTCGTAACCCGGGTACTCATGGAACGTCGTCACGTTCTGCTCAGCGTCGAAGTGGTCCAGCGCGTACTCCTGGACGAATTGCAGCTCCTTCAGGCACCCCGCTTCGTCGTCTGTTTCGGCGCTGGCCAGGGCCTGATTGACGCGGCGGAAGTACTCTTTGTGCTGCGTGTCGATCATGGCGACACCGGTCAGCAGAGTGTCGTCCCACTGAAACCGTTGCACAGACATAGGAAGTATCCCCAGGATCACCACCGAGTGCCACTGCGGACCGTGCAGACGCTACAGACTCGCTTAACATACTTCCACTCGGGCTCGGCGGACACTCACGGCATCCGGCCACCCACCCCCCAAATCCGGTGCGACCTCTTTGCCAAGCCCGCCGGGGTGGGTATACTTCCTCAGACTGCCGGCGACGGCGACAGGTTCCGGGAGCAGTAGTTCCACGGTTGCAGGGGACGGAGTGCGGGCCATGGCAAGCGAGCTCAAGATCGGCATCATCGGACTGGACACCAGTCACACGGTCGCCTTCACCCAACTCATGCAGGGGCCGGACACGCCGGCGGCGCCGCGGCTGCAGGGCCTGCGCGTTGTCCACGCTCTGCGCTTCCCCTCGCCTTTCCAGGACGCGAAGGGGCAGGACGAGCGCCAGGCCCAGATGGAGGCGCTCGGCGTGGTGATGAAGCCGACCGTGGCGGAACTGGCAAAGGGTATGGATGCCATCTTCCTGGAGATCAACGACCCCGCTCAGCACTTGCCGTTCTTCCGCGAGGTCGCCGGCCTGGGGTTGCCGGTCTTTCTGGACAAGCCCCTGGCTGCCGACCTGGCCGCCGGCCGCCAGATCGTGGCCTTGGCCCAGGCCAAGCAGACGAACGTCTGGAGTTCCTCGTCGCTGCGCTACGTCCGCACGCTGGTTGCCGCCCGCCAGCAGATGACGGCACCGCCGACTTTCTGCAACGTCTTTGGCGCGCTGGGCAAGGCCGCGGCGGGTAGTGATGTGGTCTGGTATGGCTGCCACGTCACCGAGATGCTGGTGACGGCCATGGGCCTGGGGGCGCTGTCGGTGACCGCCGTCGAGGATCCCGTTGGCGTGGTGGCTGTGGTCTCTTACCCCGACAACCGGCGCGCCGTCGCCGAGTACAGCCGCGGTAGCTACACCTACGGCGGTCGTGTGCAGGCCGGCGGTGACGTGCTCTACTTCGACAACCGCGGCGATGTGCTCTACCACAACCTCCTGGTCGAGATCAAACGCTGGCTCGACACCGGAGTACTGCCGGTGACGCTGGCCGAAGCCCTCGAAGTCCAGGCCATCATGGAAGCGATCGAGCGCTCGCTGGCGCAGAAACAGACCATCGCCCTGGCTACACTCTGACCAAGGGGGGCTCTATGGCGTCCAGGAAAATCGCTTGTCTCGGTGCCGGCAGCCTCTATTTCCCACGCGCCATTGCCGACCTGGTGGTGAGCACGGAACTGGCCGGCTCGGAACTTGTGCTGTATGATCTAGTAAAGGAGAAGGCCCGGCGCATGATGGCCATGGGCCGACGCCTGGCGGAGGTTGCCGGCACCGGCGTCAACGTCCGCGTGGCCAGCGGTCTGGCGGACGCGGTCGAAGGCGCCGACTTCGCCCTCGCCTCCATCGGCGGCAGTGGCGCTGGCATCACGCCCAACGTCTACGCCTCCTACTACCACAACGCCGATGTGCTGATCAGCGCCAAGTACGGCATTCAGCAGATCATTGCCGACACCGGCGGTCCGGGCGCCATGATGATGGCCTTCCGCTCGATTCCGGCCTACATCACGATCTGCCGGGAGATGGAACGGCGTTGCCCGAACGCGATCCTGTTCAACCACTCCAATCCGATGGCCATCCTCTGCCGAGCCCTGCGCAAGTACAGCAGCATCAAGGTGGTCGGGGTGTGCCATGGCGTGCAGGGCGGCATCGTCGAACTGGCCCGCATCCTGGAACTGCCCCCGCATGAGCTCGATTGCGTCTGGATCGGCACCAACCATTACTACTGGGTCACGCGCCTCGCCCGCCAGGGCCAGGACCTGACCCCGGAGTTGCGGCGGCGCCTGGCGGCCCGCACCGCCCCCGAGCGCGCCCCCATCAGCGCGAAGCTCTCCGCGATCTACGGTCACCGCATCCTCTACACTCCCGACGACCACATCGTGGAGTTCTACCCCTTCCTGGCGCAGATGAAACGCGGCCTGGAGGATCTACCGGCGCACCTGGCCCAGGAGGCCCGCGAGCACTTCCCCGTGACCCCGTCTGCGCTCACCGGCCCCGAGCCGGTGTCGCCCGAGGTCAGCCGCCTCTTCTTCCAGGAGTATCAGCGCTTGCTCGATGCGACCCAGCCGCACACCCAGGTCTCCGACACGCTCACCGGCGAAGGCATCGCCAACATCCTCGGGGCCATCGCCAGCGGGCGGCGACAGGTCTGCGTCGCCAACCTCGCCAATCAGGGCTGCATCCCCAACCTGCCGGCGACCGCCGAAGTTGAGGTCGAGGCGGTCACCGACTCCTGCGGTCTGCGCGGCCTGCAGATGGGGGAGGCGCCGTTGCATCTCAAAGGCCTTCTGGAGAAGCGCTTTGCCTGGCACGAGTTTGTCGCGGATGCCGGCGTTCAGGGCGACCGCAACCTGGCGCTCCAGGCCCTGATGCTGGACGAGATGGCGATCCTGCCCGACCAGGCCGAGGCCATGCTCGACGAGTTGTTGGCGGCTTCGCGCGATCTCCTGCCGCAGTTCTACGGCAAGGCCCGGCGTGTGCAGCCACAGACTGCCTGTGGATGCGCATCCGCGCCAAGGTCAAGCCCGTAGGGCGGGTGCTGCCCGCCCGAAAGCGGCGTCCAGCCGCCGCAGTCCAAGGAGTCCCGTCCTGGCCGGGACTCGGTGCCATACCGCGCTGGCCGCGAGGCCACGCTTTGGAGTGTCTGCGGCTTGACGCAGCTTGGCGTGGCGTGAGCTGGCGCCGACAGGCGGGTGCGGGGGGGGGCGGCGGCGTGCAGAACATCATCATCGACAAGCCGTACCGCTTTGTCCCGCCGCAACGGGCCTGGCTCACGCCCATGCTGATCCGCCTGTACCTGGGGCGTTACCTCAGGACGGTCCACGGCGTCGAGCGCGTCGAGATCCTCGGTGCCGAGTCCCTGCGCGCCTCGCTGCAGGCCGGGCACGGGATCCTGCTGACCCCCAACCACTGCCGGCCGTGTGACCCGATGGTGCTCGGTCGCCTGGGGCAGGAAGTGTCGTGCCCCTTCTACACCATGGCGAGCTGGCACCTCTTCATGCAGAGCCGCTTGCAGGCCTGGCTGCTGCCGCGACTGGGGGTCTTCAGCGTCTACCGCGAAGGCCTGGACCGCGAGGCCCTGAAGTGCGCTGTCCGTATCCTGACCGAGGCCAAGCGCCCTCTGGTGGTCTTCCCGGAAGGTTTCATCACCCGCAGTAACGACCGTCTGCGGCATCTGATGGAGGGCACGGCTTTCATGGCCCGCAGCGCTGCCAAACAGCGTGCCGGCCTGACTCCACCCGGCAAGGTGGTGGTGCACCCCGTGGCCATCCGTTACGCCTTCCTTGGCGACCTGGCGGCGACGCTGGCGCCGGTCCTCGAGGAAACCGAGCGGCGGCTATCGTGGCGCTCGCGCGCCGGCGAGCCCCTGCTCGACCGGATCGCCAAACTCGGCGTGGCGCTGCTGACGCTGAAGGAGATCGAGTACTTCGGCCAGCCGCAGGCCGGCCCGCTGGCGTCGCGCCTGGCTGGACTTATTGACCGTCTGCTCGGACCGCTGGAGGTCGAGTGGCTGAAGGGGCGCCGTGGTGGTGACGTCGTGGCCCGCGTCAAAGGCTTGCGGGCGGCGATCCTGCCTGACCTGGTGGCGGGCGAGATTCCGGAGGCCGAACGCGCCCGCCGCTGGCGGCAGTTGGCGGATCTCTACCTGGCGCAGCAGGTCGCCTGTTACCCGCCGGACTACGTCGCCGTCGACCCCACGCCTGAGCAGTTGCTGGAGACCGTCGAGCGCTTCGAGGAGGACCTCACCGACCAGGCACGCATCCACCGGCCGCTGCACGCGCGGGTGGCGGTCGGCGCGGCGCTCGAGGTTCCTCCGGGGCGCGAGCGCGGCGCCGAGACGGACCCGCTGATGATCAGCCTTCGTGAGCACCTCGAGGCCATGCTCGGTCGCCTGCGGGAGACGCAGCGTCCCAGGAGCGTGCCAGGATGAATGCCGCCGCCAGCACTCGTCCAGGGGGCTCCCGCACCGGCCGGATCCTGCTCAGGGTCGTCGGCCTGGCGGCCCTGCTTGCCGCCCTTGGCTTCCTGGTCTTTCTGCTCTCGCGTCCGGAAGTGGCCGCTCCAGGCCGGGCCTGGGCGCGCTATGGACTCAGAGCGGGCCTCGTGGCACTGGCGCTGCTGGGCTGGTTCTGGAGCCAAGCCCTGATTGCGAGCCGCGGCCTGCACGCGGACGCCATCCACGACCTGATCCACGACCTGTCGGCGCCGCTGCATCGCTATCTGGCGTCCACGCCGCGCGCCGCCCAGGCGCTGCTGATCGTCAGTTCGGCCTTCATCGACCTGTTCGGCGTCTTCCTCATTGCCGCCGGGATCTTCGGCCCGTCGTTGCGGCCCGTTGTCGCCCTGCTGATCCTGTTCGCGCTGCGGCAGCTTTGCCAAGCCCTCTGTGCCCTGCCGACGCCGCCAGGGATGATCTGGCGCCATCCTGGGTTCCCATCGCTGTTGGTTACCTATGGCGTGGGCAATGACTTCTTCTTCTCCGGGCACACGGCCGTGGCGGCTCTGGGCGCCATCGAGGTGGCCAGAATGGGCCCGTGGTGGCTCGGGGCCGCCGCCGCCGCCGTGGCCCTGGCCGAGGTGGCGACCGTGCTGACACTGCGGGCGCACTATACGATGGATATCCTGGCGGCTCTGGCGGCCACCTGGTGCGCCGTCAGTCTGGCCGAGCGCTTGTGCGCTTGGCTGTGATGGAGCGGCGCGGTGTCCCGGGGCGTTCACAGTGCTCCTGGGATGTGTTCGCCTCGTCGCCGTCGCTGCCCCACTCGTGATCGTTGTCGTTGTCGTGGTCGTGGTCGTTGTCGTTGTCGTTGTCGTTGTCGTTGTCGTGGTCGTTGTCGTGGTCGTTGTCGTGGTCGTTGTCGTGGTCGCTGCCCCACTCGTGGTCGTTGTCGTGGTCGAGAACGCCCAACCCCGATTCCCATTTCGCTCTTCTTCCTGCCCACTGCAGGAAGCGAGCGTGCGCCGTAGCCGCTCTTGACGCCCCCGAGAGCGATTACGACGACGACAACCGTCCGGTCGGTGCCGGACTGACAACGACAGGTCCGGCCCGTTCTCGCCCCGGCTCCCCCAGTCGCGGGCGGCAGCGCGGTGTATAGTGCGCGGTCTGGCGGCTCCGGTGACGACTGGTGTGACGACTGCGGGAGACCGTGGCATGAGCCTTGCGACAGCCCCCATCGTAGCCATCCTGAACCATGGTCCGGGGAACCCGCGGAACTCCGAGGGCGCCTTCATCGACCGGCGCGATGGCAGCATCCTCTATGCCTACACCCGCTACCGGGGCGAGAGTTGGAGCGACCATGCCACCGCCGACATCGTTGGGCGGACCTCCGTCGACGGCGGCCGCACCTGGTCCAGCGCGGAGCACCTGCTGATCTCGAACGATGGCGCGCTCAACGTCATGAGTGTCAGCCTGCTGCGCCTGGCCGATGGACGGCTGGCACTGTTCAACCTGCGCAAGGATGGCGCCAACTCCTGCATCCCGTACCTACGGACCTCGCTGGACGAGGGGGAGACCTGGTCGGCGTCCTCGCGCTGCATTCCGGTACCGGGCTACTTCGTGCTGAACAACGACCGGGTGGTGGCCCTGCGCCGCGGCCGCTTGGTGCTGCCGGCGGCCTACCACCGGCCACGCTGCGCCCGCCTGGGCGGTTTCGTCGAGGATGCGTCCGGCATCAGCCAGGACGCGCGAGCGCTCGCGGTGTTCTACTACAGCGACGACCAGGGCGCCACCTGGTCGGAAGCACCGGAGGCGCTGCTGTTGCCGGTGCGCAGCGGTACCGGGCTACAGGAGCCGGGCGTGGTGGAACTGGCCGACGGCCGTCTGTGGGCCTGGTTCCGCACCGATACCGGCTGCCAGTGGCAGAGTTTCTCCAGCGACGGTGGCCTGAACTGGACCTGGCCCGAACCCAGCGCCTTCCAGGCCCCCGCCTCACCGCTCTCCATGAAACGCGATCCCTGGAGCGGCGAACTGGTGGCGGTGTGGAACGACCGCAGCGGCCGTTGGGGCTTGCCGGAGCCCGAGCCGAGTTCCTGGGGCCGGACGCCGCTGGTCATCGCCTGGAGCCGGGATGAGGGGGCCACCTGGGAGCGCGCCCAAGTGCTCGAGGATGACCCGGCGCGGGGATTCTGCTACATTGCAGTGCATTTCACGGCGGACGCTATCCTGCTGGCTTACTGTTGCGGTGGCCGCGGTAGCGGCGTCCTGCAGGACAGTTGCATCCGTCGTCTGGAGCGGTAACTGAGGAGTATTGCGATGGCAACACTTTACATCGGTAGCGATCCGTGGGCCGGGAACCTGCACCGGCATCTCGCCGGCTGCTGCCGGACCTGGGGGCATGAGGTCAGCGAGGTGAATGTCCCCGGCGGCGAGCGCATCCCCTACTACGAGATTGCGCGTCGCGTGGCGGTCGGTGTCGCGGCCCATCCCGGGAGTCGCGGCCTTGTCCTCTGTGGCACCGGGATGGGAGTGTCGATGGTGGCGAACCGCTTCCCAGGCATCTCCTGCGCCCTCTGCGAGAACGTGTTTGCCGCAGAGAAGAGTCGTATCCTGAACAACGCCAACGTCCTGGCCATGGGCGAGTTCATGACCACAGCCTTTGTCGCCGAGCAGGTTGCCAAGGTCTTCCTCACCACCGAGTTTCTGCAGGGCATCGAACCGGCGCTGGCGGCTGAGATCCGCGGCTGGCACCAGGCGGTGCGCCAGCTCGAGTCCCGTATCGCTGCCCCCGACTGGCTGGCCGCATCCACCCCAACCTGACCGGGTCACCATGACGGCCGAGCGCTTTGTCAGCGAGCCCATCCGGCCGGAGCCGGCGACCTTCGATACCGCCCGCATGGCGGCCGGCGAGCCCGGCTTGCCGCGCTGCTTCACCTGGCGCGGCAAGCCGTACCAGATCGACGCCGTGCTCCGCACCTGGCGTGAGACCTCGCCGTGCCATAGCGGCAGCGGCGAGCAGTACGTGCGCAAGCACCACTACGAAGTCCGCCTGACCAGCGGCGCGGTGGCCCGGATCTACTTCGAACGCCAGGCACGGACCGCGACGCAAGCCAAGAAGCGCTGGTGGCTGCTCAGCTTCACGGAGCCCGCAACAGACAGCGCCGCTCCGGGCGACGCTGGAGATGCGGCGGGCCCCCGCCGCCCCGAGGCGGGCGAGCGGCCACCACGGAACCTGGTGCTTGGTGGCTCGGAGGCCTGAAGGGCCGGCATCCCTTGGCCCAGGCCGCTTGGCCTGGGTGAACGTGGTGCCGCGGTGCGGCCTGAAGGGTCGCGCTAGCCCCCCGTGCACCTATCGCGCCCCTTCAGCACCAAGCGGGCGCAGTGCCGCCCGATCATGTCAGGATGAAACTCTTGTAGCGAGTGCGGTGCTCCTGTCAGCGAACTACGGTTTTCATTGCCACGAGAACCGAAGCCACCAGCAGGAGTCACCGCGATGGGAACATGCCACGCAAAGAAGGGCTTGGCCAGGGGTCAGGCGAAGGAAGGGCTGTTCGAGGTCATCAACCCCGATGCGGCCGGCATCGATGTGGGCGCGTCGGAGATGTGGGTGTGTGTGCCGGGAGAGAACGAACAGGAGCGGGTGCGCAAGTTCGGGACGGACACGGTGGAGCTGGAAGCGATCTCGACGTGGCTGCTGCAGCGCGGTGTGAGGACGGTGGCGATGGAGTCCACGGGGGTCTATTGGATCCCGCTGTTCCAAGTCCTGGAGAACCACGGTTTGGAGGCCTGCCTGGTGAACGCGCGGCACGTGAAGAATGTGCCCGGCAGACGCAAGACCGACCGGCTGGACTGCCGGTGGCTGCAGAAGCTGCACGCCTGCGGGCTGCTATCGGCGTCGTTCCGGCCGACGGCGGAGATCTGCCGGCTGCGGACCTGCATGCGACACCGTGCCACCCTGGTTCGAGAGCAGGCCGCTCAGATCCAGCGCATGCAGAAAGCGATGCGGGAGATGAATGTGCAGCTGGACGCGGCGGTGTCGGATGTGACCGGAGTGAGCGGGATGCGGATCATAGAAGCGATCCTTGCCGGCGAGCACGACCCGGCGACTCTGGCCCGGTTGGCCGACCCGCGGGCGCACAAGAGCCCAGAGCAGATCGCCAGGTGCCTGCATGGCGATTACCGGCCCGAGCATGTGTTTGTGCTGCGGCAGGCGCTCGCGGCCTATCGCTTCTTCATGGACCAGATGCGGGACTGCGACGGGGAGGTGGAGCGCTACGGCAACGAACTGGAACAGATGGCCGGACGTGCCGACACCGCGCTGCCCGCAGCGGTGGCGGGCGAAAAGCGGAAACCGAGAAGCAAGAGCATGCCGGAGTATGACGTGCGGACCCATCTGTACCGGCTCTGCGGAGTCGATCTGACCCGTATTCCGGGGATCGCGGAACTCACCGCCCAGGGGCTGATCTCCGAGACCGGGCTGGACATGAGTCGCTGGCAGACGGCCAAGCACTTCGCCTCCTGGCTCGACCTTTGTCCGTCGCCGAAAGTCAGCGGCGGCCGGGTCATCGGTCAGGGCCGTCGGCACGCCTCGAATCGTGCGGCGCAGATGTTCCGACAGGCGGCCAGCAGTCTGAGCAACAGCCTGTCCTGGTTGGGAAGTTTCTACCGACGCCTGCGCGTCCGCATCGGGGCCGGCCCCGCCGTCAAGGCCACGGCGCACAAACTGGCGCTCATCTACTACCACGTTCTGTCCACGCGTACCGAGTACCGCCAGATCGAGGCGCAGCAATACGACCAGCGCCAGCGAGAACGCACCCTCCGCAATCTGCAGCGCCGGGCCCGACAACTGGGGATGGATCTGGTCCCTGCCGAGGGCACTGCCGAAGCGCTCGCAAGGGCCTGATCGCTATCTCCTAACCACCGCGCATGAACGAAGCATCCGACAAACCAGACCGTGTT
>CAILUI010000403.1 GCA_903837355.1 uncultured Victivallales bacterium | reverse complement strand
GCCCTCCACCCCCCGGCACTGTCCCGGGCTGGAGGGCGAGCACAGGGGCGGCCCTGCCGCCCCGGCGCGCTGCCGTTTGGGATGCCCCGCCGTCCGGCGGGGCTGCGGCTGCGGTTCGTGCCGCGCTTTGCGCCGGCTCTGCCCTTGCCCTCCAGACCTCGGCACTGTCCCGGGCTGGAGGGCGAGCACAGGGGCGGCCCTGCCGCCCCGGCGCGCTGCCGTGCCCTGCGTCCTACAGCACCCACGGCAGGGAGTTCATGCTGCCTCTGAACGGCCAGTCCTCGGCGTGCTCCACCAGCCCGCGCCGGACTGGGTTGCAGAGGACGTACGCCAGCTTGCGGAGGTAATGCTCCTGCGATCTCATCTGCGTATCCCAGCAGTCCGGCAACCAGCGACCCTTGGCCTCGGGCGTACGCCGTGACACAACGCGCTTCCAGCGCCCGCACCAGTCCTTGACCGCACCAGTACCCGATACCCCTGGTGCGCAGAAGAGGTGTACGTGGTCTGGCATGATCATGTAGCCGCCGACAATCCACTCGCCCTCTTCGCTCCAGCCCCTTCGCAGTGCGGCGTGGGCCACGGCGGTTGCCAGCACCGGGGCCCGGTCCCGGGTACACACGGTGACAAACAGAATCACGGGCTCGTTGTGGCGCTGAACCGGCACCGGGTGTGCCGGCCGCTTGCGCTCAGGCCCTCCCCCGTGGCCGTTCGCTGCAGGTGCGGGATCCTCACACGACATGCGTCAGCTCCTAACACCTTGGAGGGCGAGCACAGGGGCGGCCCTGCCGCCCCGGCGCGCTGCCGTGTGCACGCCCCGCCGGACAGCGGGGCTGCGGCTGCGGTTCGTGCCGCGCTGTGCGCCGGCCCTACCCTTGCCCTCCAGACCTCGGCATTGCACCGGCGTTCCGGGCTCCTCACTCGTAGGCCCCCAGATCCCGGAAGCGCAACACCTGCCGCTGCGGCACCATCTCGGTCAGGTGCAGTGCCTGTTGCGGTACGGAGACCACGATGCCGGTCAGTGTGATGGGGTAGGTCAGCGCCACGTCGCCAGCGACGTTCCAGCGGTTCTGGACGCTGCCGGTGTCGCGATCCGGCAGCGGCGAGGCGTCGCTGATCTGCATCTGCAGGAAGCACCAGCCGTCGAAGTTGATCGAGACGCTGCCGTCGTAGTCCATCACCTCGCCGCCATGCACGGTCGTGCCGCACGAGACGCGCCGGATGCCCTTGGCATCCTCGAGCTCCCAGTACACCTGTCCCCAGCCGGAGTTGCCTTTGACCCAGACCCCGAGCGTGGTCGGTTCGCCGGTCAGGACGAGTGGCCGTCGCAAGCGCAGCGCCGTGTACTCGCTCAGCAGCGCCGGCAGTGGGCGCAGCGGGGTGAGCTCTACTTCCAGACAGTCTCCCTTCGCTTCGTCCTTAACCCCGCGCAGAACGAACTCGCCGGCGGTGCGAAAGGGCAGGTTGGGCGGGTCGGCGTGCTCCAGGAGCGGGTCCCGCCCCGGCCGCAGTTCCCAGTCGCTCACCGTATCCATACGGTTACCAACCTGGAACCGCGCTGGCGGCACGTCCTCGGGGTAGGCGCGCTCGTCGCAGCGGATCGCGTCGACCCGGCCGTCGGTGATCAGGTAGGTGGCGGCGCCCGTGGCTTGGATCTGCAGGTCACGCCAGCGCACGCTGTGCGCCGTGCTGCGGCCATAGAGGTCGATGACGTCGACGGTGGTGGCGTCCGCGACGTCCAGCGTCAGCGCGGCCGTGCCGCGCGCGGCCCAGAAGGCATAGACGCGCTTGCCGTCAGCGCGGTTGAACTCCAGCGCATAGACCGAGTTCGATCCGGTCGGCAGTTCGCGCTGCAGTTCGACCCGGTCGAGCACTCGGGTGAGGGTGGCGATGGCCACGTAGGCCGGCTTGGGGTAGAGCAGCGGGTAACGCCGGCACAGCCCTTCGCCCCAGAACGTGTCGTTGTAGCTGTTACCGGCATCGTGGAGACCGCCGAGCGAGATCTGCGGTGCCCGGTAGGCGTGCGAGATCAGGCCATCGCGCACCAGGTAGCGGGCCATGCGCTCGGCGCCGATCAGCCGGGAAAGCCGGCAGACGCTCTCGATCGAGGCGCCGCTGCCCCAGCGGCGGTAGCCGTAGTGTCTGGCGACCTCGCGCAGCATCCAGTGCTGGACGCCGCTGCCCCAGATCCGCTCCGGCAGGCCGTTGCGCGCCGTGCCTTCGTTGCCGATGTAGTCGGCGAGGGCTTCCGGGAACCGGCGGCGCAACCCCTCGGCAAGCAACTCGGTCGAAACCAGGCTGTTGCCGAGAGCAATCTGCAGGTGCGGGAATCGGCGCAGGATCTGGGCGTAACGCATGGCGTACTGCCAGCGCTCATTGGCGTCGGCAGCCTCAAGCTTCGGATCCGGGCTGAGGCCGAGGAGTTCAGGAGCTACGTCATAGCACTTGGCGATGCTTTCGTGAAAGACCATCGCGTGGCGTACGTTCGGGTAGTCGGCGAGGGCGCTGCGCACGAACGCCTCGATCTCGGCATCGCTCGCGCCCTTCTTCATCATCTCGTAGGGCGCGCCCCACATCACGCTGGCGGCCGTCAGCCGCCACGGTGCCAGTTGGGCCTCGGTCAGGTGGGGTTTCAGCGGGCAGATCATGGCGCGCCGGAAGCCCCCCTTGGCCAGGATGGGCCCGGCGAGGGCAGGGTCGGCGGTGGCGTAGTGCCAGTCGGTGAACCACCAGTTGCTGTAGGGTGACTCGAAGCCGGCCTGCCGGGTATCGGGCCCGAGCAGGGCGAACGCGGCCAGGTGGCTGAGCAGTCGGCGCTCCCCTTGCCAGAGCTCGCACTCGACCTCGTACCAGCCGAGCTGGGATTGCGCCAGCGGCACGGCGACCGTCCGCTCGCCGGCCGCGGCGGTCAGCGCCAGCTTCGTCTGCCCGCCGTCGACCGTCTTCCCGTCGCTATCGCGGAGGCTCCAGCGCAGACGGTAGTCGCCGTCCAGCCGGGGCCGTAAGGCGACGATCAGTTCGGGCACCTCCGCGTTGTGGAAGATGTTCCCAGGCTGTGTCTGCCGGATCTCCATCTCCACCGGCGACACCTCCAGCGTCACGCCGAAAACATGGACCCCGCTGGGGTATCTTACATCCGGGTAGAAGCGATCGTCGTTGAATGGGTGTGGCCGGTCCTGCGGCCGCAGCCGACCGAGGAGCTCGAAGTCCAGATAGGGCCCGATGCGGACCGTGCCGCGCTGCTTCTCGCCCACCTCGTCAAAGAGCAGGTCCTGGATGTCGCCGGACCGCAGCGGGATCTCCACCAGGTACAGCGGCAGCCGTTCGCCCTTGACCGTCACGACGCCCACCGTGGTGATCCCGGCGCCGGCCGGCTCCTGCCCGCGCGGCAGGCACACCGTGGTGTCGGCCAGGCCGTCGCGGGCGCGGCCGGTGTAGGGTCCCTGGGAGACGTACCGGGTCAGCCTGGCGGTGAGGACCGGGTCTTTGTCGGCGGCGCTAGCGAGCGCGCAGAGCACCCAGGCGCGGCTGTACTGGGCCAGCGGCACCGTGAAGAGGCAGGACTCCGGCAGGTGGTCGAAAGCGCTGCGGTAGGTGTAGCTCTCGTAGGCTGCCTGCTGGCCGGCGGTCACCCCGAGATCCAGATTGACGGCGGTCGGCGCCAGCAGGGGTATCCGCGTCAGAATCGGCGCCGCGGCCAGCGTCACCTCTGCCCCGGCAAAAGCGCCCGGACGATCCTGCCGGGAGAGGTCGATGGCGTAGAAGCCCGGCACCTGGGCCGCGGCCTCGAAGCGGGTTGGCCCGAGCGCGGTACCGGGGTTGATCAGGAAACGTAACGAGCGCAGTCTGCTGCCCCGGAGCAGGACACCTGCGTAGCCTCCATCGAGGTGACATTCGATGTCCGTATCGCTCTGACGAAAGGCCAGAGAGACGCGCTGCGCGAGCGGGGACGGCAGCGTCGCCCAGTGCGCGAGCAGACTCGCCCGGGCTTCCGGCTTCAGCATCGCTGGATTTGGACGCAGGTAGCGGCGCAGTCCGAGTTCCGTCACTTCCAGCCCGGCGGCCGGCAGGAGGATCGGCTCGGTGGCGCCGGGTTCGGAGGCCGGAGAAGAAGCGTTGAAGGGCTTGATCGTCAACGTCTTGCGGCTACCATCGTGGGCCTCGACGACCACTTTCAGGCCCAGCGGCCCGGAGCGCAGCCAGGTCGTGGCACTCACGGCGTCGTCCGGGACGGCCACCTCCTCCGCAAACACGCGGCTCGCTGAGCGCAGGCCCTGTTCCTCCGTGAACGCCGGTGCCAGCCGCGGCTCCAGCGTCACCCGCGCGTCGTCGAGGTCGATGTCCCCCTGGGTATGGAGAGCGAAGCGGAGCACCTTGTCGTCGGTGCAGGAGTAGATGCCGTCGACCTCCTGCCACTGCGGCGCGTCGAGTTCCTGGGTCTGCAGGGTCTCGCCGCCGATGCACTCCCCCGTGGCGCGGGAGTAGAGGTAGGTCACCAGCTCCAGGTGTCCCTTGCCCCTGGCCTTGACCTGGAAGCGCAGGTCCTCGCGGTACTCCGGGGGCGGGCTAACCAACTGGAACATCCAGCCGTTGCTGAGGCGCAGGAACTGCTGACCCTCGGCGGCCGCCCCCGTCGCCAGCGTCACCGTGCCGGGGTGGGCGTTGTTGAAGGCCCAGCCCTGCGGCGCCCGGTCGTCGGTGAAGCGCCACCCCGGCCCCTGCTCGACCTGTGCGGCGGGTACCCCCTGCTCGAAGCCGCCATTGCCCAACAGGTTCGCCGGACCCGTCTCGGCCGCCGAGACGACGCCGAGCGGCAGTAGCAGCCACCGCAACGCCGCGTAAGCTTTCATCATTGGCATCCCTTGGCCCAGGCCACCGCGGCACCCGGTTCCTGCACGGCTCGGACCGTGCCCTCGGCCTAGCGCCCCAGGATCACGTCCACGCCACTCAGGATCGCATCTATCTGACGTACAGAGACGTTACCGACACATTCCGTCAACTGACCGCGATCCAAGGCCACGATCTGAGAGACATTCGCCACGGAGTCCTCCGGGAGCCCTGTCAGTTCCGAGCGCAGTAACACGTTGCCGGGTGCGTTCGCCCACTTCATGTTCCGGGTGAGGGGCACACACACGACGGTTGCGATCCGGCTGCGATTGACGGCGTCGCCCTGAACGACGATCACCGGACGACGGACGCCTGGCTCCGAGCCCACGGGTTCGCCGATGTCAGCCCACCACACGTCACCTTGGCTGATCACCATGGCTCGCGCCTCAACGCCTGGCTCGCGGCAACCCGCACGAACGGTTCAGCCCCCGCCCCAACCTGGTCGATGACCTCGTTCATCCCCGCGGTTACCCGGTTCTCATCGTGCTGAGCCACGAACTGCGCCAAAGCTCTGGCGTAGAGCTGACTGCGCGATGTCTTCAGCCTGCGGGCCAAACGCTCGCCCTCGCCAAATACGTCGTCGGGTATGGAGACGGCTGCTTTCATACCAGAAGTATTACCGCTGGCCTCATGCTTGTCAAGCCTTCGCGTGACCGTCGAACCTGGCGGTCCCCCGCAGATGCATCAGGGTCTCTTGCCGGCGGTCCGCAGCGCCGCCCAGGAGGTCGGTCGCTTCGCCGCCGTCAGGCTTTGCCGAGACGCAGCAGCCACTCGCGGCAGCGCTCCGGCCAGGAGTCGATACCCCGCGCCGCGGGGCGCATACCGTAACCGTGGCCGCCTTCGGGGAAGAGGTGCAGTTCGGCGCGCACGCCGGCCTGCTGCAGCGCCTGGTAGTAGAGCAGGCTGTTCGCCACGGGCAAACCGTCATCGCCGGTGTGTACCAGAAAGGCCGGCGGCGTCTCCTTCGTCACCTGCAGTTCGCATGAGAAGTGGCGCGACAACTCGGCCGGCGGCTGCGCCCCGAGCAGGTTGTGGCGCGAGCCGGCGTGCAGCACGCCGGCCGCGGTGAAGGAGACTACCGGGTAGATCAGCACGGTAAAGTCCGGCCGGCAGGCGATCCCGGCCAGCGCCGGCTCCGCCTCGGCGGAGTCCGTAAACAGCGTCGACGCCGAGGCGGCGAGGTGTCCCCCGGCACTGAAGCCGAGGATGCCGACCCGGCCTTCGTCCAGGCGCCACTCGCTGGCCCGCGAGCGAATCAGACGCAGGGCGCGCTGGGCATCGCGTAACGGCCCATAGGGCTGGCAGCGCGGCCCCGCTGCCGGGTTTGGACTGCGGTACTTGAGCACGAAACCCGCCACGCCGAAATGGTTGAGCCAGCGCGCGATATCGTGCCCTTCCTTGTCGATGGCGACGCCGTGATAGCCGCCGCCCGGACAGATCAGCACCGCCGCCCCGGTGGCCGCGGCCGCCGCCGGCAGATAAGGCGTCAGTGTCGCCACGGTGACTTGGGTAATGAAACGGTCCAGGTAGTCGGGGCCGCGGCCATCGTCCAACTCCGGCACATCCGTCGGCTCGGACGTCCGCAGGGGGATGGCGGCCGGCAGGTCGCCGAGGCGTTCCTTGACCAGAGTGAAAGGCGGCTGGCTCATGCTCGGTGTTCCGGGTTGGGGTGAAGCGCTGCCACGACGGCGCACAACATGATGCGGAGACCGCCGCGGATCAACCGGCCCTGGGTTGACCCCAGGGCGGTTCCGTTTTCCCAACGACCATCGGTGTTGGTCACCGGCACGGTGAAAGCGTGAGAGCGTGATTGCGTGAGGGTTACGGCGCGTGTGCCGGCCGTCTGCCACGAATCCACGCTTTCACGTTCTCACGCGCT
>CAILUI010000402.1 GCA_903837355.1 uncultured Victivallales bacterium | reverse complement strand
GTGGACGGTGGACGGTGGACGGTGGACGGTGGACGGTGGACGGTGGACGGTGGACGGTGGACGGTGGACGGTGGACGGTGGACGGTGGACGGTGGACGGTGGACGGTGGACGGTGGACGGTGAACGGTGAACGGTGAACGGTGAACGGTGAACGGTGAGTGGTGAGTGGTGAGTGGTGAGTGGTGAGTGGTGAGCAGCAGTGAGCCGTCATCCGTCACGGGCAACTGCTAGACCGACCACCGTTTACTGTTCACTGCTTACTGATCCACCGTTCACTGTTCACTGTTCACTGTTCACCGTTCACTGCCCACCGTTCACTGCCCACTGGGCCGCAAGGCGGCAGAGAGGTGTCTCGGCATGGAATGGTGGCATGTATACGTGGCCGGCTGGCTGGGCACCCTCGTGCTCAGCGGGGCCTGCACGTGGGCCTGCCGGCGGCTGGCGCCGGGCTGGGGCTTTGTCGACCGGCCGCTGCACGAGGCCCACAAGCGGCACCAGAAAGTGACCCCCGTGCTGGGCGGTTTGGGCATGCTGGTGGCCTGGCTCCTGGCCTTGGCCGGCGGCCTGGTCGCGGTCAGGTTCGGCGCTGCGCTGTTGGGCGCCGGCATCCAGGAGGGGGCGGTTGGCGTCGCCGCTCGCCTCTCGCAACTGACGACGATCACAGCCGGCACCGTGGCCCTGACCGGCATCGGCATGCTCGATGACCGCCGGCCGATGCGCGCGTCCACCAAGCTGCTGGCCCAACTGGTCGTCGCCACGGTCACCGCCGCCATGGGGGTTCGCATTACGGCTTTTGCGCCGTTGCCGTGGCTGTCCTGGCTGCTGACCGTCTTCTGGATCACTGGCATCATCAACGCCGTTAACTTCCTGGACAACATGGACGGCCTGGCCGGTGGCATTGCGGCTATCGCCGCCTTCTTCTTCCTCTGTACGGCGGCCTTCCGCGGGCAGTACTTCGTCGCCGTATTGGCTGCGGTGACCTGCGGCGCCGCCTGTGGTTTCCTGCTGCATAACCGGCCCCCCGCCACCATCTTCATGGGCGACGGCGGCAGCCACTTTCTGGGTTACCTGCTGGCGGTACTGGGGGCCCTGACCACGTTCTATCTGCCGGGCGAGAGCCTGACACCGGCCCCGATCCTGATGCCCCTGCTGATCCTCGGGCTGCCGATCTTCGACGCCGTCGCGGTGGTGCTGCTGCGGTTGCGGCAGGGCCGGCCCGTCTATATCGGCGACAACACGCACATTTCGCACCGTTTCGCCTGGCTGGGACTGAGTCGGCCCAAGGCGGTGCTGCTGGCCTGTCTGCTGGCCCTGACCTCGGGCTGTGGGGCCATGGCCCTGCTTTGGCTGCCGCCGGCCGGGGTGCTGATCGTCCTGGTGCAGGCCAGCGCCACCTTCGCCATTGTCTCCATCATGCAATTCTCCTCCCCTGAGGCGAAAGGACGCTGATGCTGAACCGCGAGCAATTGCTGAGCCTGGTGCGGGCGGCCTTGGTGGAGGATGTCGGCAGCGGGGACGCGACCACCCTGGCCGTGGTGCCCGAGACGCTGCTGACCGCAGCGCATCTGGTGACCCGGCAAGCGTGCGTCTGTGCTGGCCTGCCGGTGGTCGAGGCGCTGTTCGCGGAACTCGACAGCGCGTTGTCCTTCGATGCCTTCGTGGCGGAGGGTGACCGGTGTGCGGCGGGCGCCACCCTGGCGGTCGTCTACGGTCCGGCCCGCGCCATTCTGACGGGTGAGCGCACGGCGTTGAATTTCCTGCAGCGCCTGTGCGGCGTTGCCACCCTGACCCGGCGCTACGTCGATGCCTTGGGGGACTGCCCGACTCAGATCCTTGACACGCGCAAGACCACGCCCGGCTGGCGCTTCCTCGAAAAGTACGCCGTGCGCGTCGGCGGGGGCCAGAACCACCGCTTCGGCCTGTACGACCGCGTGATGATCAAGGACAACCACCGGGAACTGGCTAAGCTCAGCGGGCCGGATTCCATCGCGCGCGCGGTGGCCGCCTGTCGGGCCGCCTATCCCGGGCTGGAGATCGAAGTCGAGGCCGACACCCTCGCCGATGTGCGCGCCGCCGCGGAGGCGAAGGTGGAGTACATTCTGCTCGACAATATGAGTGACGCGGAGATGGCCCAGGCGGTGCTCCTAGTGGCTGGCAGAGCCCGGCTGGAGGCGAGCGGCGGCATCACTCTGGAGCGCCTTCCTGGCCTCGCCAGACTCGGCCTGGATTTCATCTCCGTCGGCGCGCTGACACACTCGGCGCCCGCGGTCGATATCGGCCTCGACATCATGGTCCCCTAGCGGTTCGCTGGGGTAGAGGAAGGACGGACATCATGGCGACGCGACGCTGGCAGTCAGCGGCATTGGTCCTCGCTGCGGCCACTTTGGCCCTGCTGGCCGCGGGGTGCGAGACCCTGACGGGCACGACCATGGAGGAGAACCAGGGGGCCTACTTTGACGCCCGCGGATTCCTTACCTGCGGAACCACGACCCGCGAAGAAGTACTCGCCAAGTACGGTAAGCCGGCCGAGACCACGCCGCTGGCGGCCGGCGGCGAGCACTGGGAGTACCGCAAGCACGAGACCGTGATGATGAACGCCCACACCGGGGGGGCCATGGGAACCGAGGGCAGCATGCTGCGCCGGGCCGGCGGCTACCAGTACTCGGTTAACCGCACCACCCGCCTCGAGGTGTTCTTCGACGCCAAGGGCATCCTGGCCTTCTACCGCCTCGATCGCGGCGCCCTGTAGCTTCGCCATGGGGATGCGGCTCAGCGGGCGCTGCGCAGCAGGACTCACGACCATCCCTTGGAGGGCGAAGCTCCCCAGGGGCTGCGCACGACGACTTGCCTACGACCATCCCTTGGAGGGCGAAGCTCCCCAGGGGTTGCGCACGGCGACTTGCCTACGACCATCCCTTGGAGGGCGAAGCTCCCCAGGGGCTGCGCACGGCGAC
>CAILUI010000401.1 GCA_903837355.1 uncultured Victivallales bacterium | reverse complement strand
GTCTTGGAGGGCGAAGCGCCGGCTGAGCCGCCGTGTCTTGGAGGGCGAAGCGCCGGCTGAGCCGCCGTGTCTTGGAGGGCGAAGCGCCGGCTGAGCCGCGGCCGCGCGAGCGCGGCCGCACGGGATTAAGACGGCTCAGCGGGGCGTACGCCCCCGGGGAGCTTCGCCCTCCAGAGGAACACCCCGCGATCCCTGTACCGTTTTTGGAGGGCGAAGCGCCGGCTGAGCCGTCCCCTCCTCTGTGCCCTCCGACTTCCGACCGTCCGACCTCCGACGTCCGACTTCCGGTCCTGTGGCCTTCCCTCAGCTTTCAGCTTTCATCCCTCACCCCTCAGCCCTTCCCCTCCGCCCTCCACGACCGCGGGCGATCCCGCCTGGCTTTGGTTCACTTGCCTCATTACCGATAGGCATGTATCTTAGCGCCGCTATGATACCCACCACCATGAAGTGGCTCGCACCCTCGGCGGTGCGCTATCGCGTCCGCATCGCCTTCCTGGCGCATCTCGTGGGCGCCGTGGTGGCTTACGCCCTGGCCTGGGCGGTGCGTTTCGACGGCTTCACGCCCACCGAGTACCTGCCACCGGCCCTGCGGGCTCTGCCGGCGCTGCTTGTCCTGCGGGGTGCGTTCGTCTACCGCTATGCGCTCATGCGTGGCATGTGCCGTTACTTCGGGTCGAGCGATGTACGGCGCATTGCCTGGGCGGTGGGCATGTCCGAGGCTGTGTTTGTGGTCATGTGCTCTTTGCAGAGGCCGGGCATTTCCCCCGTTCCGTGTTCGTTCTGAATGCAGTGTTCGCCTTCATCGTCTATGCGGGAGGGCGCTGGCTTCTACAGGCGCTGCGCCCTACGGTTCAGCACCTAATGGGTGCTGACGAGGCCGCCCTCAATCCAGACACCTTACCCGCTGACGCCAGGCCGACGCTGATCGTCGGGGCCGGCGACCTCGGTGAGGTCACCCTGCGGCTGCTGCGGGACGCCTCGGTCAGACGCCATCGCGTCATCGGCTTCGTCGATGACGGGCCCGAGAAAAGGGGCGTCACCATCCATGGCTACAGCGTCCTGGGACGCCTGTCCGACCTGTCGATGCTGATTGCCAAGCACCACATCCGCGAAGTGATTGTGGCCATCGCGACCCCGCCGCCGCCGCTGATGCAACAGATTGTCCACGCCTGTGCCGGCGCGGGCGTGAAGCCTCGGGTTGCTCCTGCCATGGGCAATCTGCTGACCGGCGCTGTGCACGCGACGTCCCTGCGCGAGCTGGCCTTGGAGGACCTGCTGGGGCGCGATCCCGTTACGCTCGATCACACCCGCGTCGAGGCGAATATCCGCGGCCGCTGCGTACTGGTTACCGGCGCCGGCGGCTCCATCGGATCCGAACTCGTCCGCCACATCGCTCAGTATGGCCCCGCGCACCTCGTCCTCATGGACAATGGCGAAAGCGCCCTCTTCGAGATCGACCGCGAACTGGCGACGCTGGCTCCGGGGGTCAGGTGTACGCCCATCGTCGGCGATGTACGGGACCCCGAGACCGTCGATCGGGTCTTCCGCCAGACGCGGCCGCAGCGCGTCTTTCACGCGGCTGCCTACAAGCATGTTCCCCTGATGGAGAGCCACCCGGTCGAGGCGGTCCGCAACAACGTGCGTGGCACCTTGCTGGTCGCCCAGGCGGCGGAACGCTACCAGGCCGAGAGCTTCCTGATGATCTCCACCGACAAAGCCGTGCGCCCCACCAATGTCATGGGCGCCAGCAAGCGCTGCGCGGAGCTGGCCGTAGCCAACATGCCGCGCCAGCAGACCACCTTTGTAGCCGTGCGCTTTGGCAATGTCCTCGGCAGCAATGGCAGTGTCATTCCCGTCTTCCAGAAGCAGATCGCCGCGGGCGGCCCGATCACGGTCACCCACCCAGAGATTGAGCGCTACTTCATGACCATTCCCGAAGCCGTAGGGTTGGTGCTCCAGGCCAGTACCGTCGGCAAGCCTGGCGATGTCTTCGTCCTCGACATGGGCAAACCGGTTCGCATCATCGACCTGGCCCGTAACCTGATCGTGATGGCCGGGCTGCTTCCGGACAGGGACATCGCCATCGAGTTCACCGGACTGCGCCCCGGCGAGAAAATGTTCGAGGAACTCGTCGCCTACGGCGAGGAACTCCAGGAGAGCGGCATCCCGCGGCTGCGGGTGTTGCGCCACGTCAATGGAGTGCAGCGCAACGACGCCCTCTGGCGCGATATCGAAGACCTCGTCCACGCCGCCGACGGCCACGATGACGAGGCCACCCGCGAAAAACTATGGTCGGTGGTCCATGCCAACGACCCCGATGTGGACGTGAGCCAAGTCCTCCCGCCGCCCTCGAGCGCGACCAGCGCCCGCCCGGCGGCCACCGTCTCGACATCCTGAGGCACTGCAAATAATCCCCGCGCCAGCGCCAGGGTGGTTTTATAATAATATGGAATATACTGCAGTAGAATAAGTTGCATTGTAGTTCTGGATATTTTGTGGTTGCCTGCTATGGTGCTTGTCACTATGGCGATCAGCACCGAACCTACCGGGCAGGCAGTCCAGAT
>CAILUI010000400.1 GCA_903837355.1 uncultured Victivallales bacterium | reverse complement strand
CGGCGGCGTGGAGTTTCGCCGCCATGCCGGCGGCCGTCGGCGCGCGGTCATCCGTCAGCCGGGAATCGTTTCCAGCCACAGCATCACCGGCACCGGCGCCGATCACCGGCGCGAACGTCGTCGGTTTGTCCGTGATCGTCGACCAGGACTGATTGTGCGCGACCGGCGTGCGAGGGTCCGTCAACCGGGCATCATTCCCGGCCACAGCATCACCGGCACCGGCGCCGATCACCGGCGCGAACGTCGTCGGTTTGTCCGTGATCGTCGACCAGGACTGATTGTGGGCGACCGGCGTGCGAGGGTCCGTCAGCCGGGCATCATTCCCCGCCACAGCATCACCGGCACCGGCGCCGATCACAGGCGCGAACGTCGTCGGTTTGTCCGTGATCGTCGACCAGGACTGATTATGGGCGACCGGCGTGCGAGGATCCGAGAGCCGAGAGTCATTGCCTGCCGCGGCCTGATTGGCGGCGGTGCCCAGGGTGTGGTGCAGCGCCGTGGTGGCGTTGTCCGTGTCCGCACTCTCGTGCGTGTTCGCCTGGGCGAGCTTACTGCCGTCAGTGGTCCCGGTGTGCCCGTGGGCGAGCAGAGCGAAGGTGCCCTTGATCACGCTCCACAGCACCTTCTTCAGGCCGTAGGCCGCGGCAGAGTCCGCGACCGGGATCTCGTCATTGTCGGCCAGCGGAGACTTGGCCTGCGCAGCGTGAGTGGCCGCTGCCACGTCGGTGGATCCGCCCCCGCCGCCCCCGGCGAACTGCGCCTGCAGATTGGCCCCGGTGATGAACCGCCGCAGGAACGATCCGCCAGAGCTTAACCACACCGTCAGCCGATCGGCGGCGGCGATGGTGGTCACCCCGGTCTCCGGCGGCGTCGGATCGACCGGATCCGCTGGCAGCCCGGTGCGTTCTGCCATCGTATCCACCGCCAGCAGGTTGTACACGCCGCAGGACCGGCCGGGGATCTCGGTCATGGCCCGGTAGCCCGCGGGCACCAGCAGCGTGCCGCGCGTGGCCCCATCCTGGTCGCCCAGGACCGCCACCGGCAGGCCCGTCTTCTCACCGCGGGACACCGCCGGGGTGAATCCATCGTGCACCTCATCCAGGACCGCCCAGTGATTCGGCGCGCCTTCGTCCTGGTTGGCGTTGTACTCGCCCACCAGCAGCACCCCCACATCCACCGTCCGCGGCCGGGCGCCCCGGCTGCTCTGCTCCTGGTCGCTGTCGATCGGCCCCAGCACCACCACCGCCGCCGGCAGCTTCGCCAACTGCGGGATCAGCTTGGCCAGATCCTTGTAGCTCGTCGCCTGACTCCGACCCACGAACGCAAGCGACGGGCACAACGCCACCAGCCGCGCCTCAATCGCAGCCACCAGGTCGACAATGTGCTCATGCCGCATCATGTCAGAGAATCGCTCCGCTGGCCGGGGCGCCGTGGCTCCCCGGACCCCTCATCTTGCAGGACGCGGCAGACACCGGGGAACTGTCCGGCAGAGCCGGAAACGCCCCGGCATCGCCGCGCCATGCGGTGGGTCCTGCGGACGGCTGGAATGGCGTACGCGCCTGGCCAACGGGAGCGGTGGCAACGCGGCAGTACTCGGCCGTGTCAGCCACCGCGACCCTTCCCGTGGGGGTCCGGGGGAGCGAGCTCCCCAGGGCGCCGCAGGCATCCGCTCTGTCTTGTCCGCCGCACATTAGGCGACTCCCTTTGCTGCCCAACGCTCCGCCTCTGCGTAGCCCATCTCCAGGATCTCGGCGCCCGTGGGCCACCAGGGCTCCGCCTTCTGGACCACGCGGGCCCGCAGGACAAACAGCGCATGGAACGACCCATCGCGCTCTGCATAGCCCAGGAGGCCGACCGTGTCCGTGTCCTTGCCCAGGTTCAGGACAAACAGCTTGCGGCCGCCCGACTCGAACTCACTGGCGCGCTTGCCCCGCGCCTCCTCGCTCACCGGGATCGTCAGCGCCTTCGCGTTCACCGGCCGGATCTCGCCACCGAACTCCTTTTGGGCCGCTGCAATGTGGGCCGCCTTCACCTGCACCGTCTCCGGGCCGACCTCGCGCACCTGCACCGAGCGCGCCACGTCATTCCAGAAGCGCCGACCGCCCCGGCCGCGCGCCGTTTCCCTCGCCTGCTTCGCCACCCGCTGGCCCCAGACCGTCAGCAGCGGCGTCGCATCCGCCAGCGTCACCCCCAGGTGCGCCAGGTGCGCCAGCACCGCCTCCGCCTTGATGTCCAGCTCGTAAGCCATGATTTGCATTCCAGCCGTGCGCAGCACTTAGAACCCCTGCATCGTCGCCCGCGTCATCACCGGCTCATCGCCCGCCACCACGATGCAACCCGAGGCATCGCTCGCCTCCGCCACCGTCGTCGCCGCGCCCAGGAGCATCTTGCCATCGGCCGCGTCTCCAAGTTGCTGGCGGGCCGCTGCCGCGCGCGTCGACACCGACTCCGGCAGCTCCCGGCCGGGCACCGCGCCATAGGCCAGCTCCTCACAGAGCACCAGTGCCCAGGCCTTGCAGAGCCGCAGCGCCTGCGCGTCCGTGATCGGCACCAGGTAGCGCTTGGCGAGGTAGCCATCCACCGTGCCCTCCGCGGCCTCGATGTCAGCATCCACCAGCGTCACGTCCACGGCCGACTCGCCCGGCAGCGTATAGAGCGTCTCAAAGCTCCGCCGCAGCCGCGCCTCGACGTCTGTCCTGGTGATGTAGTTACCCATCTTCGATCCGTCCGATCTGTCCGATCCGTCTGATCTTGGGGGGAGTTGCCCGCCGGCTGGACCGTTACCCACGGTGTCGCAACCAGCCGGCGGGGCTTCTGCCTCAGTGCGGGGGATTCTCCCCCGCGTTGACTTAGCTCACGAACGCCCCGTAGATCGCCCACGGCAACGCCAGCGCGCCCTCGCCGCGGGAGTGGATCCCGTAGCAGTTCACGCCGCCGGGAACCACGCCGTCGACCCCGTCGCCGATCGAGCCGAGGAACACCGTCGAGTCCGTCGGCTTGTCCATGGCCACGATCTCGCCCTTCTTGCGATTCAGCCACAGCACCGGCGGCCCGAAGGTGTTCTCGTCGACCAGGAACCAGTAGTCATCGTAGGTGCCCACCAGCTCCGGCGTCACCTCTACCTTGACGATGCCCGAGTTCGGGTTCGCCGCGGTCGCGCCCGGCCCCTGGTTGACGATGCCGTGCGCCACCGTGCGGTTCTTCGGCCCGACGATCAGCGTCGTCGGCACCACGCCCGCCGGCGCGCCGTTGGGGAGCAGGTTGTTCTGCAGGGCCAGGTAGGCCGTGTTGAACGTCGTCTCCGTGAGCGCGCCGGTCGCGTAGTTCGTCAGCGTGCCCGAGTTGCCGACCGTGCGGCTGGTGCCGTAGAACGCGGCGCCGTCCAGCCACAGGCCGTTGGTGCGCAGCGTCTCGATGCAGAGCTTGCGCGGGTAGTTCGCCGCGTTGCGACCGGCCTGCTGCATCACCGGGCGGATGTAGCCGATCTTGTCGTCCTCGAGGTCATTCGTCGGGATCGCCCACGAGAGCTCGTGGTCGGCGTTGACGATGTGCAGCTTCTTCACGTCGAGGCCGGCGAACTGCCGCGGCCCCTTCCAGCGCCGCATCGTGGCCAGGAACATGGCGATCGGGAAGTCTTCGTACGCCGTGACACTGGGCATCTCGCGCACCCAGCCCGGCATCGGCTTGGCGGCCTCCTGCATGGCCGTCGCGTAGTCCATACGCATCGTGCCCAGGAGATTGGTGAGGGTATCGGCATTGATCAGCATCGCTCTTCAGTCCTTTTTTCTGGTGATCCGTTCGATCTGTCTTATCTGTCCGAGTCCTGCGGACGGCTGGTAGGGCTTACTTGCCGGGCCTTTCAGGTTTCAGCTTTCAGCCCTCAGCCTTTCCTCGCGGCTACGCCGCTTACGCGTCGTTCTTCACCCAGCTCGCATAGTCCGCCGGCCACGGGTTGTCGATCTTCCATGCCGTGTCGTCCACCGCCCGCAGGAAGAACGGCGCCACGGAGATGGCGTCCACCGTGTTGTCCACCGCCTTGCCGGCGGCCGAGGTCGCATCGCCGCCCTGGAGCGTGTCGCCGGTCGCGGCCTGGATCTTCACGTCGTGGGCTGCCGTCGCGACCTTGCGCAGGAAGCCGGCGCGCATGCCGCCGACGGCCGAGGGCAGCGTGACCGTCGCGATCGAGGTATGATCCACCAGGTAGATCGTGCGCCCCTCGAAGGCTACTGCCGCCGCCATCGCCGTCGTCTCGGCAACCGCGACGACCTTGCAGGGCCGGCGTTCCCAGGCCAGCGCCAGGGCCGCGGCACGCATGTCGACCCAGACGCCGTCGCTGGTCACGTCGTGCACGATGCCGCAGCTCACCAGGTTGGTGCTGAAGCCGGCCACCGTGTTGTCATCCTCGACGTACGCATTCTGCCCGACCGCGCTGCGCGGGATCGGGTACGTGCTCGAGTTGTTGAACAGGAAGATCCCGCGCAGGATCTTGCGCAGACTCTCCCCGTCGGCGGCGTTGCTGATGTACTCGCCGCTCACGCCGATCACCTTCAGGCCAGCCGTATCGCTGGCCATCTGCACCTCATCGGTGTAGTCCACCGCCACGATCCCGCCGCCGTAAGCGATCTCGGCATTGAGGATCGTCAGCGCATCCACCAGCGAATCCCCGCCGAGGGCCTTCGTGGTCCGGGTTGCCGTTAGGGCACTCATTCGTCTCTGCCGTCCTTTCGCATTCCCTTGATCCGACTTCCGATCACCGACCTCCGACCTCCGACGTCCCGCGTCAGGCCTTCGCCAGCTTCCGCGCCGTCTTGAGCTGCTCTTCCGTCAGCCCCGTCACCCGCGCGAAGTGGCGGTCCGCATCCGACAGCGCCAGGCTGTCATCCGCGGGGAGCTTGCCCGTCTCCACCGTCTTGCCGGGGGCCACGATCACCGGCGCGTGCTGCAGGAAGGCTTCCAGGGCCGCCGCGTCTTGCCCCTTCGCCCAGCCGTCGACCATGGCCTTGGTGAGCTTGCCCTCGCCCAGGCCGCGCTCGATCACCTTGGCGCGCTTGTTGCCCTCGGCCTCCAGGGCGAGCGCATCCACGCGGGCCTTCAGCCCATCGTGCGCCTGCCCCTTCGCCTGCAGCCCCTGCAGCGCCGCCAGGATCTGCGGTTCGCCGGCGTCCGCGCTGAGCGCCAACGCATCGCGAACCTTGCCCGTCGTGCCGGCGAGGAGCCGGAGCTTGGGCAGCTCGACCGTCAGTTCCGTGAGCTTCGTCTCGACGGCGGCCGGAACCTTGCCGTCATCGGTCAGGGCGACCGCGTCCAATCCGAGGACCGCCCTGAGCTTCTCGAGCAGTTCGTTCATCTGCTCTCCTTTCGCCTTGGGCGTCGCCGCCCGCCTATGCAGATCGGCCAGGCAGAGCACCCGCCCCGCTCCGGCCGTTCCGTCCGATCCGACCGATCCGTCCGCCTCCGCCGCGATCGCATCCAGCCCCTGCAGCGCCGGGTTGTTCGTCAGCGCCACGCTGGTGATCCGCAGCCGCCCATCCGCCAGGCCGCGCAGCACGGGCGAAAAGTAGCGGAAGTGGCCGCCCGCAATCACCTTCCTGCCGACGTCCGTCCACTCGATGTCCTGCAGCCACAGGCCATCGGCCCGCTTCGCGAGCCGACCGAACGCCAGCGCCAGACTCTTTCCCGGCAGCACCGCGGCCAGCTCCGTCTCATCCACACCCAGTGCCTTCGCCATCTCGGCCAGGCTGTGGTGTGCGTCCAGCGGTACCGGAGTGCCCTTGCGCTCCGCCTGCGCCAGGATCTCGTCGGCGTGCTCCTGGGCGAACTCCCCGACGTACTCCTGCCCATCCTGAGTCATCCGGAACGGCCCGAAGCCGAACAGCCGCCAGCCCGTGGGTAGCCCGTCCGCGCCCTTCTGCACCAGCCCTGCAGGCATCGTGCCGACGTCCTGCAAAGCCATCGCAGCCACGTTGCGCGCGATCTTGATGAGCTGCTTCATGCCTTGGCCCCCTGCACTGGCTGCGCCCTCTCGGTCTTGACCGCGCGGGTCTGCATACTACCTTTCCCCCATGGTACCCTTGGCCCCATTGCGCGCAGCCGGCGCCGCCGCGAACCGCGCGAAGTACAACTTCCTGCGCTATCTGCTGACCCTGGCGACAGGTGCCCTGGCCCTGCTGGTATCGCTCCAGGGCAGCTACCGTCCCACGGGGGAGTGGGCGATAGGGCTTCTTCGTCTGTCGTGGGGGACACTTGCAGCAGCCATCCTTCTCGGAGGGCTCGCTGCAGCAGGCGAAGTATGGCTGGCCGTTGCGCATCGGGAACATGCAGCGGCAGAAACAGCACGGGCGTTGGACGGCCTATTGCCATCCGGCGAACCCATCTGCCTGCTGCCCGTGCGCTACCGCCAAGCCGAGCAAGCATTCTACTGGCTCCTGTCAGCATCTGTCCTGCTCCTTACCGCCTTCGCCATCGTCAACGTCTGATCTACCCGCCGTCTGCAAGACCTTGACTTCACTGTTGCCGGGGGTAGTGTTACTTCGACTCCTGCGATGCCGGTCCCGGCCCAATCTCAGGAGCCCGTGCCGGGTGGGGACCCGCCCGCAGCACGTCCATCCGGCCATTCCCGTCGCAGACCGCGACGCGCCTTATCGAGTCCCTTCACGTCGTTTAGGAAGTACGTGCGTACCACCGCCTTGATCAGCTTCTTCATGCGTTTTTCCCCGTCGCGAGCCCTTGCACCCAAACCGCTTTGGGATATGGTATCTATCAGACAGGGGATAAGCCCCACAGGGAGATCGCAGATGCTCACCATCAGCCAGACCTGGGTACCGACGTACGACGAGGACAACCGGGCAAGCGGCTACCATGCCCTCAACGCGAGCGGCAAAGGCCACCAGATCGCGGTCGTCGCGGGTCCCGTCATCAAGGCGAGCCTCGGCCACGACAGCGATGGCGGTCAGTTGGATGACGGCCTGTACGCCCTGCGAGACATCCTCGCATTCGCCCGTCGGGGCGAGCGCGGTCTGAGCATCGCCGGCTGAGTCGCAACCTACAGAGGAGAGCAGATCATGCAGACCATCGCAGAGCGCATCGCCCACCTGGACCGTCCGGCGGCCGAAGTCGCCGCCATCGTGATGGCCATCGAGAGCCATGGAGCCAAAGCCGTGCATCTCGCCTGCTGCGCCGCCGACGCCGGCCGCAAGGCCGATCTGGCGGCCTTGCTCGGCATCGAGATTCCGACGCTCGGGATTGTTCATGCAGCCGATACGGCGGCCTTCGACCGCCTCACCCCCGCGGAACGCGACCAGGACCTCGCCGAGGCCAATGCCGACCTCAGTTCTCTGGCCGCGACTCTCGGCCGTCGCGGCGGTCTCAAGGGCGGCCGGTCCACAAGTCCGGCAAAGGCGGCAGCAGCCAGGGCCAACGGCAAGAAGGGAGGCAGCCGTAAGGCATGAGAGCAGAGATCCGGGGAGGGCATGCATCAGTATGACCCTCCCGGCATCATTGCCTTACGGATCGCCGCCCGAGACGCGGCAAAGTCGGCCCGCTCCTTGGCCTTGGTTGCATCCTTGGCGCGGGCCGCTTTGTACTCGGGATACTGCTTCAGTTCCTCGATGTGCCTATCGATGGTGGACAGGTGCTGCGCCGGGATGGCCAACTTGCCAATCCGGGCAGGATAGGTGACGCCGTTCACCGTTGCCGGCCTGCGGTCGATGCCTTGCCCCACCGCTCCATGCCCCTCGACCCAGCCCTGCGTCTCGATATCGGTCTCATCCTTGTCCGTCTTGTTCCCCTGCATGTCCAGAGCCTTCCGGGTCTTCAGGGCAACGGTGACGCCAGCCTTCTTGCCGCTGGTCAGAGTCCATTCAGTCTTCCGCACCGATCCGGGGCTGGCGTGCAGTTCTGCCGTTGCCGGCGAAGCGGCCGACGCGAAGCCCTCTCTCGTGCCCTTGAATGCCCCGGCCCCAGCCCCAGCAATCTGCGCGGTTAGGCCGCCGGGACCACCTGCATCTCCCCATTGGCCCAACTCATCTCGTGGCTGGCTATCCCAGTAGGGGTTGAATAGGGACACCGCATTGCCCACTCCGGGGATCAACCCGATCCGGCTCTCCGCCAGGGCCTTAGCCGTGGCCTCCGCGCGTGTCCGGAGAGCGCTGTCTTGAATGGCGCTCCAGTCGTAGTCTTCGGGCTTCGCGGACATCGCCGCCTTGATGTCGAAGACGAAGCCGCTCTCGTTGGGCTGGTTCGCATCGATGAACTGGCCGGTACCGGGGTTGACCACCTTGCCGCTGGCGGTGGATTCGCCGATGCCCAGGGCGTCCGCCTCCTCCTGGTCCGCGTCCTCGATGTCACAGCGGCAGTTGTAGTCCCAGGGCGGCGTGTGCGTGTTCCAGAACGGGTCATCCTTGCGCAGCACCAGATTGTGTAGGGCGCCGTGCTCCGGGCGCTCGTTGCCATCCTGCCGGGCGATGTAGCGGTAGTAGGGCCAGCGCTCGGCCACCGCCGGATCCTCGCTCACCTGGCGCCGACCGATGGCATGCGCCATCGCCGTGTTCTGCCGCAGGACGAGGTCCAGGCGGCGGGTGCTGGCCAGGTTGACGATCTCCCGCCGCGCCCGCCAGTCATCTTCGCTCACCCCCGGCGGCGGCTCCGGCGTCATCCCAACGTCGTCGGCCGGGATCCCCTGCGCGCCCAGGAACGTCTTTAGCCGCATGCGCGCCGTCGCATAGTCAACCTCGCCGGCCGCGATCAGATCGACCTGCTCCCGGAGCCGTTCCAGGATGTTTGCACTCGTCACCCGCGCCGAGAAGAAGGCGTGCATCCGCGCCGCGGCGGGGAAGTCCGGCGCCAGCGCCAGCTCCCGGCTGCCCAGCGACGTCGGCAGAGTGACCCGGCTCTTGAGCCAGGTCTGCGCTGCCTCGAATGTCCGCGGTGCTGCCATGGTGTTACGGAACTCCCCAGCCATCGCGACCCGTCATGTCCGTCCCTGGGAACGCCGAACTCCTGTTCGGCTCAGAGCCGATCCGGAGATCGGCGTTCCCAGGAGCTCCCAGCGTTGCCGCCGCCGCGATCGCGGCGCTCGAGCTGTACCGTTCATCGCGTTCGATCCACACGATCTCCGTACCGCAATGCTCCAGGGCCGCCGCCTCGGCGGGGTTCTGGCGACCGCGGTACTCGGCGCTCTTGACGTACACATCGGGGCTCAGCGTGGCCAATTCCGCCGCGCAGTCCGTGCCGTCGAAGACGACCACGGCATCCACACACCGCATCCCCGCCAGCACCATGGCGCGCGCCGCCTCGCCGTGCACCGGCCGCGTCGGCCCCTTCAGCGAGCGCACGCTCGCATCCGAGTTGAGCAGCACCAGGAGCACGTCCGCCTCATTGCGGGCGGCGTGCAGGCTCTCGACATGACCCGCGTGAAGCAGATCGAAACAACCATTCGTCACCGCCAGCGTGGCGCCGTTAAAACGCACATGCGCGCGCCAGGCGGCGGCAGAATCCAGAGTGAGAATCCGTGCGGTAGCCGGTCTCATGGCGCCCCCTTCCCGCCGCCTGCAAGGCTCTTGGCCCGTAGGGCATTCCCGCCGTCTGCAAGACCTTCGGCAGCCGCCTGGTAGATCGTCCCCTCGAGCAGCGCCTCGAACTCCGTCGAGTCCATCCGCTCATAGAGCCCCGGCAGATCGGCCGTCAGCGCCAGGACCTTCGCCCGGAACGCCTCGGGATCCGGCTCGCTCACCGCCGCATCGATCGCCGCCTGCAGCGGCCCGAACCAGCGCTTCAGCCCCTGGCCCTTCAAGAAGTCGGCGAGGGCCTCGGAGGTCGGAAGTCGGAGATCGGCGGTCGGCGCATCCGCCAGCGCCAGCGCGTCATCCTCAGCCGTACTCGGCTCGGCGCCGGGCGCAGCGGCGGCAGCGGAGTCTCCGACGCTGCCTGCCGGTGCGGCCTTCTCGGGGGGTCCGGGGGGACGCGTCCCCTCGGCCGCCGGCGGCATCTCCGCCTGTCCGAACGTCGGCACCGGCGCCGGCGCTTTCCGCGTCAGCTTCATGCCCATGCGTTCGCTGGCCTCTTCCGAGTCCCACTCCAGACCGGCATTGAACAGACTGGCGGCCGTGTCGGCGGTCGCCTTCACATCCTCCGGGGGCTCACTGTGGAGGTGCAGCCGCGGCACCGGGGCATCCGGGCCGTAGTTCCACATCACCCAGGGGCGCAGGATCTGCATGCGCACCGTCGTCTCCAGAGCACGGGCATCCGCCTCGATGAGATCCTGCCGGACCTTCCCCTGCTCATTGCCCTTGCTCAGGCCACTGGCGTCCGCCGAGCTCGCAAGCTGTCCCAGGACCACCTTCGTGATCGCATCGCCGCAGTACTGCAGCAGCTTGAAGTACACATCGCCCGAGTTGCTCGCGGCCTGCAGCAGCTCCGCCTCCACGTTGTTCGAGAACACCGCGCCGCCCGCCGGCCCGAAGTTCCGCACCAGCGCCGCGATCTTCGCCCGATCTTCCTTCCAGGCCTGATCATTCACCCGCGTCAGCAGGAACGGCATCCCGTAGCGCTCGATGAACGTCATCAGATCCTTCAGGTTCGTGTTCTGGAAACAGTGCAGCCAGGCCAGCGGCCGGGCCATGCCACCGCGGCAGCGGGCGCCGGGACGCGCGCGGTGGAAGTGGACCACGAACTTGCCCTGGGGCAGTTCCACCCCGGCCGCCACCTCAGACGTCCGCAACCGCGGGCGCGAAAGCAGCATCCCCGTCTCATCGCGGAAAAGGAAGTGCCGCTGCTCGATCTCCTGGAACCCGAGCAGCTCCGCGCCGCCCTTGCCCCAGACCATCTCCAGGGCAGCGAACCCCGGCAGCAGCGCCCCCTGCAGGCCATAGCGCAGCGCCTGGTCGAACGATTCCAGCTCATCGGCGCCTTCGTACGGCACCGCGCGCAGCATCTGCTCCGCGGCCTCCGCAATGTGCTGCGCACGGCTGGTATCGCCGCCCTTACCGTCTTCATTCCCGCCGTCTGCAAGACCTTCGGGCGGCTCCACCGACCACTCGAGCCCGGCCACCGCCAGGCGCCGCGTCTGCACCGCCTGCCCGATATCCCAGTTCTTCTCCTCGAGCTCCATCGCCAGGCGGCAGTATTCCAGCGTCTCGCCCGTGTTCGCCGCCGTCATCATCTTGTCGACGGCCGCCGGCGTCAGCCCGCGCGAGACATCGTTGCTGATCACGTCAGCCGCCTCGGACTGGGCGCGACTGCCCTCTTCGGGCTTCGCCGCCAGGCCGATGTACTTCCTGATCGTCTGCAGCCACAACATCAGTAGGCCCCCCAGGAACCCGCGCCGACAAGCTCGCCGACCCCAGCATCGTCAGCCGCGTTATCAGGCTGCAGGAAACTCTGCATGCGACCGGCATAGCCGTCGCCAACACGATCATCCGCCGTGGGCAGTGCCCCATGGACCGGCCCGCCCAGGCCCGACTCGCCCGCATGCAGCGCCAGGGCCAGCGCCCAGAAGCGGTCGGCGTGACCCGCATCGTCGCTGCTGGCCTCGAAGCGGACATTGCCCGCGGCCGTCGTCGTCTTGCGGACCTTGTGCAGATCCTCGCGCACCGCCGGCAGTGCCGGAATGCGGACCGCGCGGTCCTGGAAGCTCGCCAGCATCGGCATCGCCAGCTCCGCCTTCACCGGCGCCGTGAACTGCAGCGCCTCGACCTTGTACTGGCCGTGCTTCAGTTGCGCCTCTTCGGCCAGCATGGCGCCGATCCCGGTCGCATCGATGCAGCAGCGCTGCACCCGCGGCAGCCGCAGTACCGTCTCCAGGACAGCGAGCTGCTCGCGGAACGTCACCTTCTGCAGCTCGCACACCCAGCGCGTCCAGAACACATCGCCGACGCGCTCCAGGACCCAGAACACCGTCAGGTCGTGCTGCCGACCGATGTCGGCGCCGACGTAGTACTGCGTACGGCTGGCGTCCGCTCCGGCCAGGAACTCCGCCGGCAGGGCGGCGCCCACACAGCCATTGATCCGGTCCTCTTCGCAGCCAGCGATCAGGCTGTACGGCAGCAACGCCCCGCCGTCATCCTGCGGCTGACACATGAACTGCGACAGCCAGGCCGCCTCCGTGCGACACTTGGCCCGCTCGCGCGCCAGGAACTCGGCGCCGCTGATCAGCTTGCCCGTGACCTGACTCAGCTTCTCGGCGAAGCCCTGCGCCACCGCGTCTTCGATGGTTACCCGATACAGCCGCCAGCCCATCGGGTTGGCAGCCTTCGCGTCGGTGCAAAGCCGCGCGAAGACACTCGAGGGCGAGCCGTCAACCCGATAGGCGCTGATCGCCTCGAGCTGCCCGCCCCACACCGTGCAGGGAAGCGCCATGTCGACCAGACGACCGGCGTCCTCATGCAGATCGACCTCGTCCAGGAGCACATCGCCGCCCTTGCCGGCGAAGGCCTCCGGCGTGCTCGACAGGCTGACGATCCGGTTGCCGGTCTCGAACTCCGCCACCAGGGCCGTGATGCCGCGCTCGGCATCGATCACCTGGGCGTTGTCGCCCGCCAGGCCCTTGGCCGCCACATTCGCCGCCCGCGCCCACTTGGCCACATAGTCGGTGACGAACTCCTTCGCCGTCAGCAGATCCCGGCTCGACACCCACTGCGTGAACCCGCGCGGACGCGTCAGGCACTTCTGCACGCAGCGGTAGCTGGTGGCGTAGGTGTACCCCACCCGGCGCGACTTCTCCGCCAGCTTCATCGGCGACTCGTCGACAATCCACCCCGCCTGGTAAGGCAGAAAGAACTGCTGCGCAGGGCTGGTACTGCGGACGGGTCCTGCGGACGGCTGGTATCCCATCCCCGGCGTACTCGCCCGGCCAACGGTCGCAGCGGCGGCGCGGCTGTACTCAACCGTGTCCGCCGGTGCGGCCTGCCTGGGGGGTCCGGGGGGACGCGTCCCCTCGGCTGCCAGCGGCATCCCCGCCTTATGTGCCCTTGCGGTCACCCTTTGCGCACTCCCAGGACCTCGTTCATCCGTTCCGCCACGGCTGCAGCGTCGACCTGCTTGCCGTCATTGTTCAGCCGCTCGATCTCCGCCTTCAGGTCGGCGATGGCTTCATCGCGGCCGGCGATCGCCGCCTGCAACTGCGCGCACTCGGCCGCGTGCTTCTCCTCGAGCTCGGCAATACGGCCATCCACCACGGCGGCCTGGCGGGCGAGGAGCGTGCGCTGCACGTCCATCACCGCGCGGGCCACCTTCACCTGCTCAGAGGGCTCCAGGCCGCCCTGCTCCAGCGTCACCACCAGGCCCTCGGCGGCGGCCTGCAGCGCCAGATCCGCCATCGTCTGCGGCCCGTGGCCGCCATTGACCATGCTGGCCGCCAGCTTGCGCGGCGCCATGCGGGCATCGAAGCCTTGCCGGGCCTTCACATAGTCCGCGTACTCCCGGCTGTTGCAGTAGGCCAGGATGCTGGTGCCGTGGATCCGGGGCGCGGGGATTGCAGCCGCCGCGCAGGCCGCCTGCACCGCCGCCGCAATCGCCATGTTCCCCTGGCCGTCGAAACGCATACGGCACACCAGCTCCCGGATCTCCCAGGGCAGGTGCCGCGCGATGCTGTTTCGTTGCATGGCCATGTCTTGGTCCTGCGGACGGCTGGTACTTGCCGCCGCGATCTCCCTTAGTTCCCGTTGTACGCAGCACCGCCGTGCGCAACACCGAGCCGACCCGCCGCGGCAAACCGGCTCGCATACTCGCCCCAGATGTACTCATCCAGGTCCGTCTCGCGGTCGGCCTGCAGCCGACCCTTCAACGTCACCCGGTAGAGCGGAGCGCGGCCCGGCATCAGATCCACCAGGTAGCCCGCTTCCACCAGCCCGCCGCACTCCTGCACCAGCAGATCCGTCGTGATCGCCGGGTTCATCTCGATGGCCGGGTGCTGCGTGAGGTCGTTGAAGCGCGCCGCACAGGGCTCGCAGGACCGCACCGCGTCCAGGATCGTCCTCCGCAACGTGTGCTTGTCAGCCATGTTGCTGCGCTCCCCTTACCAGCCGTCTGCAAGACTCAGCCATGATGAAGCTCCCGATCCCGCACGTGCGCCTGGTGCGCCGCGTCCAGATTCCCCAGCCACTTATCCTGCCCGGCGACCGTGGCCCGCGCGCTCGCGGCGTCCTCGCCCAGGCGGTCCAGCTTCGCGTCGAGCTTCTTTGTCCAGCCCACCATGTTGTCGAGGTTGGCCGCCATGTGCTCCACCTTGTTCAGCGCCGAGGCGAGCCGGTCGTGCTTCATCTGACAGCCCGACTCGAACGAGCTGATCCGCGCTTCGATCCCCGCGACCCGCTCATCCTTGAGCGAGTCCATGTCCCGGCGCAGTTCCTTCACCTGGGTCTGATAGTTGCGCAGCACCACCACCAGCAGGCCGACGCCGGAGATAATCCCGCCTAACCCGCTGATGTAGGCGCCTGGATCGAAGGTCATGCCTGTCTCGCTTTCGTCTTCGCTTTTCTGGCGGTCTCAGACTCTGGTCAACCCCTGGCGGGCTGGAGGGAGGGGGGCGCGCGTTAGGTCAGGACGCGCAACCCGCCAGGGGCTGACCAGAGTCCTGCGGACGGGCGCTGCGCGCGGCTGGAATGAATACCCGCCGTCTGCAAGACCCGTGCGCAGCACCTACTGCCCGAGCGCCGTGGCATTCGCCCCGGTCGCATTCAACCGCACCGCCGTGCCGTCGGCCAGCAGCAGCACCCACACCGTCTCCGTGCCGCTCTGGAAAGGTCCCATCGCTTTGCCAGTCATCGTCTTGCCGCTGGCCGTCGTCACCGTCTTCGTGCCATCCGCGTTGGCGGTCACCGCGGTTACGCTCTCCCGATCCGTCAGATCCGTCCGATCCGTCGTATCCGTCCGATCTCCCGAGGTAGCCGTACCCGTGCCGCTTCCCCCGGTCACCGCGCCCGGCTGCGAACTGGCGCCGGCCAGAGTGCTGGTCGGGTTCGTCACCTGGGCAGTACCCTGTCCAGTGAGCGCCGTCGCCGGGTTCACCTGGAGAGCCGGATTGTGCTCAGGGTTGGCGGTCTGGGTAGCAGTAGGCGTCGCCGTGCCCTGACGCTGCGCCGTGGCCGGAGTCTGGCCGGCATTGCTCTGCGTGTTTCCCGCCATCAACTGCGCCGCGGCCGACAGATCCGTCTCCGCCGTGCGCTTAACGCCGTCGTTGATCACCTGGATGCCGAACTTGTTCGCCTGAGTACCCGCATTCTGCGCGCCCGAGGCAGGCATCTGCGGCTCCGTCACGTACGCGGTACCGGCAGCGGGGGCCGCCTCCACCTCGCCCTCCGGCGCCTGATACATCGGCGAGAGCGTGCCCGTGTTGGCGTTGTTCGTGATCGAGCGCGAGCCGGGATGGTTGATCGTGTTGTACACGATGATCGGCGGAGTGCCGACATCCGGCGAGTGCGACCCCCCGAACAGCCCGCCCTTGCAGCCGCTCATGAAGATCAGCGCAGCCAACAGCACCAGCATCACCCCGAGGTCGAACCAGCTCTTCGCAGCATCAGTCTTCATCGGCGTCTCCTTTTCCGTCTTCCACAATGGTCACCTCCGCCACGCGGTGGAGGTACTTCGTATCGATGGCCATCCGGCCGGGATACCAGCTCTCGGGCATCGAGTCACCGCCATCGGCCTCCACCGCGCCCTCATCCCACCAGGCCTTCCAGATCGCGCCGGAGCACACGTCGCGCCTGTGGTCGAGGAAGTGCTCGGCGAAGTGCGGCGCCGCGATCGCGGCGGGAAGCGTGGAGAACCAGTACGTCAGCAGCTCCCGCCAGGGGTACCGCGTCCGGTGGTCCACGAGCTTCTCCATGTTCTCGGTAGCGAACTGCATCTGCTTCTCGGACGCGCTCTGCGGCCGCACGACCAGAAGGCGATCGCCCACCTGCAGCCGCTTCTCCCAAGTGATCAGCCGCGCCCTGGGCGACGTCATCTCGGCGCTGATCCCCGCGTCGACCACCATGCCGGCGTGGGTCCAGCAGGCGCCTGTGCCAACCAGGAGATCCGTCCGATCAGACCGATCCGTCCGATCGCCCTCTTCTCCCTGGGCCGCGCGCGCCGCGATCTCCTCGGGGCTCTGCGGTTGCCGCAGCAGATCCCGCAGCGCCCGCACCTGCACCCGCCGGATCGCCCACGAGAGCGGGTTCTGCCGGCCATAGCAGTACAGCACCGCATCGCCAGCGCGGATCTCCCCGGCGCCGATCAGCGCCTGGAAACCGCGGACGTCGGTGCGGATAGCGAGGGGCTCAGCCATTGGCCGCCCTCCGCGCTGGGGTGTAGGGTAACTGCGAGGTCGGACGCACCAGGAGGGAACCCATGAGCACCGATGCACTCGAACTCAGCCCGGATGACATCCTCGCCAAGCACGGCATCGCCGAGCGCCACGCCCGCGCCATCGTCTCGGTATACTTCACCGAGACATGGCCACGGATCGAGTCGGCCATTAGGCTGCGAGGACTCTGGCGCTCTTCCTCACGGATCCGCCACGGCCAACCATGGAAGCGCGCCGACGCATTCAACATCCTGGTACGGGCTGTCTGCACCGCCGAAACCGAGAATGACAGACAGGCCGCCGTACTGCGCGCTCCGCCTGTGCTCATCCGCAGGCTGTCCTGTGCCTCGGGAGCAGCGTTCGCATGCTTCGGGCACCAGGAGTTCGATGCTGCCGCATACCGGCTCCGCGATCTGACCGCAGCCGAGGCGACCACCGCGCGATCCGCGATCGCGGACCTGATCTCCGTGGATCCCAATGGCGAACCACTCGGCCTGGTCGCGGTCGAGTGGTTTGCCGACTGGCGTATGGCGATGAAACGCACGGCGGGTCAGTTCCTCTGGCATGCACGCATGTTCCGCAGCATGTCCTGATCGAGACACGCGAAGCGACGCCGTACCTGCGCATCCGTCAGATAGGTGCGCCAGCCGTGGCGATTGAGGACCCGTTTCGCCAAGCGGCAGCTCTCGCGCAGGCTCAGCGCGGCCGGCTGCCAGTAGAAAGCCAGGACATTCTGCAGGTGGAATACCTGCGGGGCCGTCAGGCCGTGGGTGGCCCGCCCGAATCCCAGGCTCTCCAACACCGCGACAGACGGCAGCGCATCGCACCGGCGCTCCGCGACCTTCGTCCTGCCGTTGTACGGCAGCGCAGTTGAACGCGCAACCCCGGTCGTCTCGTTCGTCTTCATCCTGCTACCCCCCGGTTGCTGGACCTCGGACTCGCCGAACCCGGCGCTGCACCTCTCGGGCGCGAACGCCAATAGGTTACTGTTACACGCCAAGTGCTTGGAAAACAAGCACGCAAGCGCAAAAAAATAGCGGGCGTGGATTGCCCGCTTACTGCACTATCCCGTCAGTCTCGCCTGCTCAGACCGACGCGGATCACCTCGGCCAGCGCCTCATCCTCGCTGATACCCGTAGCCACCGCCAGCGCCGATGCCGCCGTCTTGACAGCCTCGCTTCTGGACAAGCGCAACACCTCGGCGATGTCGACATCACGCGCCACAACCTTCTGCCGTGCTGCCGTTCCGCCATAGTGCTCATACGCCTGTGCCACTACCTCTCCCTCCGCAACACCAGGACGGCCAGAACGCTCAGACACCATCCGCATCGCTTCCTGAAACCGCCGCGCTCCGAGTCGGGCATTGCCGCTCTCGGCATTCCGCACCGTGACGCATTTGCACTTCAGGGCGGCAGCGAACTCCTTGGGCGATAGCCCCAGGGACTCGCGCATCGCCGTCACCTGCGCCCCTTCCGCCACCAATGCCGGATCTTTCGTCATCTTTTTCTAAGCGGTTCGCTTGTTTTTTAAGCGCCGGCGGACTAATATTAGAGCAGTCAACAGGTAGACGCTACACTGGGAAGGTCAGGAAAGCAATGGCAGCAAGGCCAACCAACACCGTCCGCCGGCGCCGGCAACTGATTCTGGGGAGTCTGCTGCTCTCGGGTCAGAGCCAGGCAGGGGTAGCGCGCAAGACGGGTGTCTCGCGCGGGTTGGTCTGCCATGTGATCGCGGGCCGGAAGCGCCACCCGAAGGTGGAAGCCGCCCTGGCCCGAGTGTGCCGCATGAAGGTCGCCGAACTCTGGGAGGATTGAGCCATGGAAGACACCGCTGTCCGCCGTCGCCTGGTGCGCCAGGCCAACCGCATGCAGGTGCTGCTCGACCTGGCGAAGGCCACGTCCGACTCGCTGCAGGACCTGGTCGCCGCGGAGAGCTGGCAGGGGGACCACGAGCTGACTGATGTGCCGCCGGCTCCTGGGACCGCCGACCGTCTGGTCGGCTCCGGTGCCGAGCAGACGCTCGGCGCTCCCAGCACCGGCCCGGCGCAGGACCCCCTGGCCCGGCGGACCATCACCCGCGGCACGGTGCTGGGCATCCTTGACCGGCTCGACGACGCCCTCGAGCGCAACGAGCAGCTCGCCGCAGCGGCCTCCAGCCGCGACCTTCGCCACTTTGTCGACGACCTGCCTCTATAAGGATCAAGCGCGTGAGATCAGACAAACCGATCCGTATCACGAATCAGGTCTTCCGTCAGCGTCACGGCCTTGGCGCGATCGCGGTAGCAGGCGCGGGGATGGCGTTCCTCGTCTGGCTTCCATTCCCAGCGGATGCTGCACCCATCATGGATGGCGGAGATCAGCGGAGCGAGAGCGTGCTCGGCGCGGTGCACTGCGTCGTGGCGCCAGACAGCATCCTGCAGGATGCGCAGGGACTCCAGGGGCGGGCGGGGGTCGGCCGGACAGTCGACGAGGCGGTCGCGCAGCGCGTGCAGCCGTATCCGTACCTCTACGTATGCCTTGGCCTGCTCCTGTTCCAGGGCCTGGTCCTGACTGGTCACGGGCTTGTACTCGGGGTGCAGTTGCATCAGGCGCAGCGCCTCCTCGAAGAGCAACGCATCTGCGTGCGGCTGCAGCAGAGCTACGAGAAGGCTGCACATGATCTGGCGTTAGAGCAGTACCGCATTCCGCAGCAGCTCGCAGACGCGATCGCGACCGCTACACACCATACCCCCACGGAGGCCCGCTGACCATGGCTGAAATCGTGACCCAGGGATACACCGACAGCTTCGCGCCGGCTCGCGCGGCGCGTCAGCGCAAGCTGCGCGCGGCGGGTACTGCCACAGGCGGGACGCCGCCGGACTCGTGCAACTACGCCGCCAAGTCGACGCACCCCAACAACCCCTACTCGCCCAGGATGCGCGAGAGCGACGCCGTGGTCGCCGCCGCCGTGGCTCGCCTCGAGGCCCGGCCGGCCGACGCCGGCAGCCCGGTTGCCGCCGCCGCCCTGATCGAGCACCGCGCCACCGGCCGCAGGCGCTACTACCCGGTGAGCCCGATCGGCCAGGAGATCATGAGCCGCGGCTCCGGCGCCGCGGGCAACGAATACCGGCCGATCCCAGGGGTCGGGAATGGCCCTACTGGCCGTGCGCAGCACCAAAGGAGGATCGCGTGAACCTGACACAGCTCAAGAACCTGGCGTACATCATGGGCCGGACATGCCGACCGCGAAACGTGATCCGCGCCGCAGGCAACCCGCCGTCTGCAGGACACGGCAGCGCCAGCGAGGCCCGGCTCGCCGTCTGCCGCCGCATTTCGACCCCCTGCCTGCTGCGCCGCATCGCCCGCGGCCGCTGGAGTGCGACCAGCCACGACTGCGCGGTGCGCGTCCTCATGGACCGCGACGCCAACGGGGAGAGGGCCTGACCATGAATCCTCCTCGCAAGATCAATCTTGTCAAAGCCTGGATGGAAAAGAACCTGGCCGCCACTCAGAAGACGTCGGTCAGGAAGCTGATCCACATCGTCTCGCGCGACCTCGGCGAGTCTGTGAGCCGAGATACCTGCTATATGGCGCTGCGGCGGCTGAAATGGGACATGGCCGAGCGCGGAGAGAAACTCATCTGCCGCTTCGACGTAGATCCCCCCAGCGTACTCGCCCGGCCACCGGGGGCGACGGCAGCTCTGGAGTACTCGCCAGTGCCAGCCGTCGCGCCCGCACTCGGGGGGTCCGCGGGGGACGCGTCCCCCCGGCCGTCGGAGACCGACCGTCACCGCGCCATGAGGGAGAAGATCGCCGCCGAGCTCGAGTGCCAGCTCGGCATGGGCTGCTTCGACGATGCCTGCAATACTGTCACCCGCGAGGACTGCAACTACGTCACCCGTGTCGTCATCAGCCTGCTGCAGACCCTGCGCGCCACCCCCGTGAAAGGAGCCTGACCCATGATCCGGCACTGGATCCCCTACATCGCCCTGAGTCTCCTCGCCCACGCCCTGGTCATCGGCGGCGTGATGCTCTACCTGTCGATCGCCAACCTGGGGAGGTAAGGCTATGTCGCATGCAATGGAGAGACGCACAGAGGTCGCCGGAGCTGCACAGACATACCCGCCGTCCGCAGGACCCGGCGAGTGCATCCACTACCGCACCAAGGCGATGGTCCAGGGCGAGCCCGACCGCGTCCAGGTGGTGGATAAGGTCCTGCCCAACGGCACCCTGGTGCTGTCCGACGGCGAGTACCTGCGCCGCGCCGACCTGGTGAGTCTGGTCGTGGCCAAGAGCCAGTGGGTAAGCGACCTGGCCGAGGGTCTTGCAGACGGCGGGTATGAGGAAGCGCCCCTACCAGCCGCGGCGGCCCCCGCATCGCCGCCACCTGCAGGAGGCCCTGGGAGCGCCGAGACCAGCCGTGCGCAGCACCCGATCGGCTCCGAAGCCGACCAGACGGTCGGCGCTCCCAGTACCAGCCGTCCGCAGCAGCCGCGCCTCAATCCGCAGGCCACGTGCACGGATTGCCACCTGGCGTTCCAGCGCACCTCCAACGTCCAGAAGCGCTGCCCGACCTGCCAGCGCGCCGTCAACAACGCCAAGCAGCGTGCCCGGATGGCGGCCCGCAGCGCCGCCCGGCCGACTCAGCGGCCGTCCGCAGCCACGATGGACGCCGCGATCGCGGCGCGCCTCGAGGCCGTCACTGCCTGGTGGGTCCTGCGGACGGCTGGTATGACAGGCGTCGACGCTGCCCGCCAGATCGACACCCCCGAGCGCCGCCATGCCTGCGTGGCCAAGAGCCTGACTGAGGACATGCTGCGCTACTACATCAAGCAGTACCGCAAGCAGCTCCCCGCGGTGCCGGCCGAGCTGCGCCAGCGCAGCCGGCTCGCGGGCGCGCCGGCCGAACTGCAGGCCCCTGGGAACGCCGAGACCAGCCGTGCGCAGCACCCGATCGGCACCAAAGCCGACCCGACGGTCGGCGCTCCCAGTCCCTGCCCGCCGCCGCACCTTCCGGGGACTCTGATCGAGCGGCTTCTGGCCGCAGTAGGCCGCGTCTGCGAGGCATCCACTCTCATCAACCGCGCCGAGCGTGCCCTGCAGATCCTCGAAGCTTACCCAGAGGCACGGGAGTAGGCCGCCATGGAACCTATCCAACTCCCCACCCCGGACCGCATCCGCACCCACCTCATCGAGATCCGGCGGAAGCCGATGAGCGACACGATCACGGCCCGCTGCCTGGCCCTCGGGTTCAAGGCCACCAGCACCAGCGGCCACATGTGCGCCGTCCACGCCTGCGCGAAGAAGGTCGCCATGGGCCGCGCGTACACCCTGCGCGAGTTCAACAGCTACACCTGGATGATCGACGTCAACCACGCGGAGCGCGACAACTCATGAGCTCTACCCGCCTTATCTGCGTCCGCACCCTGGGCCGAGACTGCAAGCGCTACGTCTGCTGCGGCGAGGAGAGGGAGGAGATCACCGGCGGGCAGCACCCGCGCGTCGCCGCCGTGGTCCTGGCCGAGCGGCTCTCTGCCGGGCGGCCCTATAGCCTGCGCGAGTGCAACCCCTGGCAGTACGACTGGACTCTCCTCGGCGACGAGCCGGCGCCGTGTACATCCGCGCCAGCCTCGCCCGTGCAGAAACCGGAGGTTTCGCACCCGTGAGCACGACCCGTACATACAAGGCCTGCCGTCTGCCGCCGATCCGCCTCTCCAACGAACTGCTGGAGACCATCCGCCAGCACGCCGAGGAGCAGGGCGAGACCATGAGCGAGTTCATCCGCCGGGCGATCTGGCAGACCATCAATCGCGATCACCTCACCCGCCGCCTGCAGTTCGTCCGCGAGGCCTTCAAGGATCAGGTGTTCGTTCAGCGGGAGATCTGACCATGGGCAAAGCGACAGTGACCTTCGAGGACGAGGATGGCGAGATCAGGATCCGCACGCACTTCGACCCTCCGGTGGTGAGAACGGACGGTGGGAGTCAGGCCCAGAAGGCGGCTTTGATGGCGGTGCGGTTGCTTCTCGATGCACAGGATGACGCCGACGAAGAGGACGGAGATTGACCATGGCAAAGACATCTCCCAAGAACAGCCGGTCGCAGATCCCCGAGTGCGAACTGTGCTTCCACACCGTGCCCGTCGAGCGCATCGAGTGCGACCTTTGCGGGGTCCGCAGCACCTTCGGCCCCATGTCCACCAGCCTGGCCCTGGGAGCCTCGACGGAAGCGGCGATCCTGGGCAAGGGCTGGCGTCTGATGCGGCGCGCAACGGGCTTTGACGGCGGTGCGGTCCAGGTCTGCGCCCGCTGCGCTCGCAAGCTCGGTCCGAACTGGGAACCCGTCGAGCTGGCCAAGGAGGAGACGAGCGCGCATGCGTAAGAGCATCCCCACCCCAACCACTGAGACGCCGGCGCCGGACGCCGTGGCGCTGCCCTCGATATCCTCACTGCCGTCGCTTCCCCCGATCCCGGATGGCTGGGAAGCCAAGGCTACCATGGTCGACCAGTGCATTGGTCTCGGGAAGCGGCTCCTGCTGCGCATTGCCGAGTGCATCGCCAAAGCGCGGGTAGAGGACTTTCCGCAGACCGATGAGGGCGCCTCGGCCTGGGTCAGCGCTTGCGTGGACCGGTGGGGGTGGGAGAAGCACTATGTCCACAAACTGAGGTCCGTAGGAGCGTTCCTGGAGAAACATACTAACAAATTGCCTGTATCTCATGAGATACTCTGCTCTCTCGACTATGAGAAGCTTCTCGCCATGTCGCGGCTTCCCGACCACCTTGTCGGCCCCTTCCTCGAGAAGGCGCGTCCCCAGGATCATAGCCGCGACGAAGTCCGCGCTGCGGTGAATCGCTGGCTGAAGGCGGCCGGGGAACCGACCGAAGACGCGCCTGCACCAACCCATACCAGCCGTACGCAGTACGACTTCCTCGATCTGCTCTTTGCGCCTCCTGCCAAGGTCGACGATCCCCAGGTATTTCACGACCAGGTGCACGCGCGGGCCGGATCGGTGAGTGCTGGCGCGGCGCAGTTGATCGCCTTCCGTTCAGTCGTCTGCCTGGATGCCATGGTTCCCCGGATGGATGCCGGCAAGGCCCGCGATCTGGCGGCGGCCCTGCGTGAACTGGCCGAAGAGGCAGACAAGCAAGCTGCGAAGGGTGTATGAAGCTCTCCGTATCCAACCTGTTGCGCCTGCCCGAGAGCACCGGATCGGCCGCCGTGGCTCTGCCTGCCGTCGTAGCGCCCGCGCCGCTGATCCGGGCCGATATCCAGGGCGCCGCCCTGGTGCGCGCCGATCGGCAGGCGGGGCCGCCGCCGCAGTATGTCGCCATCGGCAATGAGCGCTGGCAGTTCGTCAAGCGCTGCGAGGAGCTGAAGCAGAGCAGCGAGGCCCGCAGCGATGAGCATGCCGTGGCTCTGGTCAGGGTGACGGCGAAGGCCGACTTCCCCGCGATCGCGGAACTGCTCAGCGTCTTCAACCTGCGCAAGTGGCGTCGTGACCTGGGCACGCACGGCAATGGCCAGATCGCCTGGGACAACCGCGAGGCGCTGTTGCCGCGCTGGGCGAACGGTCGCCGCGAGCGGGATGGCGATGCGCGGTTCTGGCCGATCTTCGCCGGGTTCTATGAGAGCGGGGAGCAGTTCAGCCTGGCGACTGCGTACGAGTACGCGCTGATGAGCTGCCGGCGCAGCGGCATTGCGGACGTGCCGCGGCTGCACCAGGTGCGCCACTGGTACAAGCACCCGGACGTGCGCATGCGCGCCGAGTGCGCGCGGCGCGGCCCGGAGTGGGCGCGCAACCGCGTCGTCGGTCACATCACCCGAAGCTGGGATGCGGTGGCGCCGAATGATGTGTGGATCGGCGACCATCACCAGTTCGACGCCATGATCAAGGTCCCGGATGGCGACGGATGGAAGCCGGTGCGGCCCTGGATCACGGCCTGGCTCGACGGCCGCTCGCTGGCGATTGTCGGCTGGTGCATCACGGAGGGGAACCCGAATCACCGCACGATCCTGGAAGCGCTGCGCAATGGGATCCTGCTGAACCGTATGCACTGCGCGGCCGGGCTGCTGACGGACCGCGGCAGCGACTTCCTGCTGCAGGGGTTCACCTCGCCCTGGACCGACGCGAACGCGCCGGGGCTGGAACTGCAGAGCATCGCCGACCTGGGCTGCACGGCGCGCCGGAGCAACGCCTACAACGCGCGGGCGAAGACGGTCGAGCGCATCTTTGGCACGGTCTGCGGCATGTTCACCAAGCTCTGGGCAAGCTACCGCGGGCGCAACCCGATCGAGCGGCCGGACAAGGCGAACTACTACAGCCAGAACCCTGGGGAGCTGCCGACTCTGGGCCAGTTCGTCAAGGCCTGGGAGGCGTGGGTCGCGAAGGTCTACCACCAGCGCCACGGCAAGGGCAGGATCCTCAAAGGGCACAGCCCGGCCGAGGTGTGGACGGCGGGGACCGGCGGGCCGCTGCTGGACGTGCAGTCGGTTCGGCTCGGCCTGGCGATCCCGGTAGCCTGCCCGATGGTGCGGGCGGGCGGCACGGTGGTGTACAAGGGTGCCGACTGGCAGTCGCGCGCGTTGTGGCCGTATGTCGGCAGCCGCGTGGTGCTGCGGGTGGATCCGGTGAACCATGCCGCGTTTGCCTGTGACCTGAAGGGCAGGCTGATGGCGGAGCTCGAGCTGAAGCGGTTGGTCTCGGCGCTCGCCGGCGGCGCCGACCTGGAGGCGGAACTCCGGGAGCAGGCCATCCAGCGCAAGGCGCTGACGGCGGCGATCGAGGACGCGACGGCGGGCACCTACGGCCTGGCCGGCATGGACCGCCTGCAGATCGACTGGAGCCGCGCCGTCGAGCTCGAGAAGAAGGGCCAGGTCCGCAGCGTCACCGGTCCGGCGCACATCTACCGCCACCTGGCGGCCATCCAGGACGGCAAGAGCACGAGCCTGGCGACGCTGCCGCCGGTACCGGAAGTGGCTGCTCCCGTCCCCTCAACCCCCACTTCGCGCGCCGATGCGGCGCTCCTGGAGCGCCTGCTGGGGGGACACGATACCGAGTCTGCACCGCCGGCAGAGCCGCCGCGGCATTCGGCCGCGGACTTCGCGCTGCTGGCTGACATCAACCAGGGAGGGTTCGGGTCATGAGCGACGAGAATGGAACGGGCGGATTTGTGGGGGCGCGCCGCGGAGACCACATCAACATCCCGCGCACCGAGATCCTGCAGGGGATCGGCAAGTACACCCAGGAGCAGCAGGATCTGCTGCTCTGGCTGCACGGGTACTGCATCGACGCGCTGCACGGGAGTCGGTCCGCGCTCGAGGATTGGCTGAAGGTCGACTGGACCACGATCACGCGCGTCTGGCGCGGGGTGTACCCGGCTGACATCGCCCAGTTCTGCGCGCGTCTCGAGCAGCTCCGCAACCGGGAGACGCTGCGCGGCTCCACGCAGTTCGTGGAGACCGTGGTCACCCGGCGCATCCACGCGACCATGGACATCGCCAAGAAGCAGAACGCGATCACCATGATCGTGGGGCCGACGGGCCGCAGCAAGAGCCACGCGGCGCGCGAGTGGCGGCGCATGAACAACCACGGCTTCAGCAACTATGTCGAGTGCCAGGTGGCGGGAGGGCTGCGCGGCCTGATGGAGGCCATCGCCAAGGCGGCCGGCGTGGGACTGAACCACCCGAACTCGGAGCTGATGAACATCCTGGAGCGCAGCTTCGACTACCGCCACACCCTGATCTTCGATGAGGTTGCGCGGCTGCTGCCCGCGAAGGCGAACAACATCACCCCCATCGAGTTCATCCGCCGGCTGCACGACACCTGCGGCTGCGGCATCGTCCTGATCGCCACGGATATCTTCCCCGCCGAGATGCGCGGCGGCCGCATGCGCGAGTGGTTCGAGCAGCTCGCCGGGAGGATCGCGGTCACGCTGAAGATCCCCGAGAAGGTGACCCGCGACGAAGCGGCCGATATCTGCGCGGCGTTCACCGACGACCCCAAGGCAGACCTGATCGCCGAGGCCCGGCGGATCGCCGGCGGGGAGGGCCATGTGCGTGTGCTCTTCACCCTGCTGCGCCAGGCCGCGCTGCTGGCCCAGCACAAGAGCGAGGCCCTGAACGTCGCCCACCTGCGCGCCGCCTGCGACTTCCGCGAGAGCCTGAACCGTTGGGATGCCGACTGAGTACTCGCCATCCGATCCGTCCGATCCGTCCGATAGGTCCCATTCAAAGGAGATCGCCCCATGCCCGAGAGACTCACCGACGCCCGCGACACGACCTGCGCCGATGCCGACGATCTGCTGCACGGCATCTTCGACGCCCGCCTGGAGATCCTGCGCCGCGAGGCCGCGGCCGAGAAGCAGATCAGCGAGATCCGCGAGCAGCTCGCCCTGGACACGACCAAGGCCCGCCAGTACGTCGAGCTCGCCGAGGCCAAACTGTCGGCCTTCGTCCACGCCCACCGCGACAACTTCCAGAAGCCCCGGATGCGGACCACGCCCTGGGGCAAGTACGGCCTGCGGACCTCGACCCGGCTGATCATCGAGGACGCCGAGGCGCTGATCGAGTACGCCAAGGACAACGGCTACCCCGACCTGATCAAGACCGTCGATACGATCATCAAGGATGCCGTCACTCGGCGCATCGCCGCCGGCCAGGACGTCCCCGGCGCCAGCATCGAGCGCGGCGAGGCCAGCGAGTACAAGCTCGACACCGCGGCCCTGGAGGCGGAGCTGTAGGTCTGCCCCCTGCAGTGCGGAAAGGACGGCGTGCATGAGTTGGGACAACAAGTCGAAGGGCCTGGTGCAGATCTACCGACGCTATGCCGGTATGCCTGATCCGGTCTATCGCGACCGCCTCCACCAGTGCACCGGCGCCAGAAGCTCCAGAGACCAGCATCTGTGCGGTGCCCATTTCGAGGCCTTTATGCCCCTCATGGAATCCGCTGCTCACCTGGCTGAGACCAACGGCATGGCCGTCGGCAGGAAGCCACGCAAGATCCAGGACTGGTACTACTGGCGTAATCGCTACAGAGCCCCAGGCCTGGCGACCCACGCGCAACTGCATGCCATTACCGACCTCTGGGCGCAGTTCATACCGTACCTTCCGGAGAGTGAGCGCAGCGACCAGTACCTCATGGGTATCGCCATCCACGCTACCGGATCGAAGATCGCGGCTCTGCATAGCCTGCGTTCCCACCAGGCAGGCCTCCTGATCGATGCCCTCAAAGACCGGATGCGCTACGCCATTCGGAGGGCCGGCTGACGGATACCAGGGACACAGGACCGATCCTTCGCAGCGGTGACGCGGCTGTCGCCGGCCTGGGGCTCTTCGCCTGGGCTGAACAGGAGCGTCGCAGCGTTGCTGCACCCGCGCCGCAGAACCCATGCAGAGTGCCTGCAGAGCCCCCGCCAGAGGCCGTTGCCATCGCAGGGGTACTCGTTACCCACAGGGACCGCGGCCACGCCATCACTGCGCCAAGGATAGCCCAGGAGGCGGGCCTGTGGGCCGATCTGCGGGACGTGGACAGAGGGACGCGGGTCCGGGAACTGATCACCACGTGGTTCGAGGCCATCCAGATCGACGGGCATGTTCTGCTCGCCAGCGACAGCGGCTACTTCCACAGCTCCGATCCGGCCGAGGTGACGCGCTACTGCCGCACTTTGCGTGGTCGCGCGATGCTAACCATGGTCCGGTACCGGAGGGTACGCATCCAGGCCCAGAGCGTCGGCATGGTTCATAGAGGCCACGGGCAGTGGGAAGGGGGGTGCAACGCAGAGTAACTGATCGACCCCTGCCCCCGATAGGGGAGCAGGGAGGGGAGCGCCAACTCCCCATCCCGACCGCGCCATAACGCGCGGCCACCCGAAGGCTGCTCCGAACAGAGCGGGCGAAACGTAGCCCTGCCTTCGCTTGGCCACCATGGCGCGGTCTTCTTTTTCTGACCAACAAGGAGCCCACTATGATGACCGCAGCGTTCCCGTGGTTCGGCGGCAAGGCCGCCCCGAAGATCCGCAATGCCGTCCTGGCGGCCCTGCCGCCGCACACCAGGTACATCGAGCCGTTTGGCGGAGGCGCCTCGATCCTGCTCGCCAAGCCGGTGGCCGAGGTCGAGGTGTACAACGACGTCGACCGCGTCCTGGTCAGCTTCTTCCGCTGCGTGGCCGACCCCGACCAGTTCCCAAAGTTCATGCAGCGCGTCCAGGCCATGCCGTTCAGCCGGGAACTGTGGGAGGAGTGCACCCGCACCTGGGTCGCGATCCACGATCCACTGGAGCAGGCCGCCAGGTGGTACTACGTCGCCCGCTGCTCGTTCGGCGGGTCATTCGGCCACGCCTGGGGAGCGGCTACCGAGTCCACATCGTCAGGGATGGCCGCCTCCGTGGCCCGCTGGCTGCACGCCCTCCAGGACCTCCCCGCGATCCACGCCCGTATGCAGCGCGTCCAGCTCGAGTGCTGCGACTGGCGGATCGTGCTCGAGCGCTACGCCGGCCCAGGATGGCTGGCCTACTGCGATCCCCCCTACGTCTCCGGCGCCAGGCGATCTGGAGGGTACGCCCACGAGCTGCAGGACCGTGACCACGAGGAGCTGATCGCGACGCTGATCGGCTACAACGGCGCCGTGGTGCTGAGTGGCTACCGCTCCCCGCTGTACGATCCGCTCGCCGCAGCAGGGTGGGACTCGACCGAGGTCCCCGTCGTCTGCTCGGCCGCCGCCAGGACGCGCAACAGCGGCCTCCAGGGCGCCGGGAACTCAAAGGCGAAGCAGGGCCGGGTCGATGTCATCTGGCGCAACCCGGAGGCCATGCGGCGCGTCCGTGAGGCCGCCGCCCGATAGGATGGATCCCCGGCCCGGACGATCCGCAGTCCGGTCCGGGTTACTTCCTCGCCTGGGCGATCTTGCGGACCCAGTAGGCCAGAGAACTTGGCTTCCATCGGTGGGAACATGCCAGGCATGTGATCTCGATCTCCCCACTTCCGGAGCATCCGGCAAGGAGACCGATCGGGCCAACGGCAAGCGCCCCGAGCAGGCCTGCGACTCCATTGAATCCCTTCCTACCGGACGCTATCTGACTGGATCCGCAGCGAGGACACCTGATCTCCTGTCCTATAGCAGCCACTGCATTCGCCTGGATCTTCTGCAGTTCCGCCCTCTGCTGCGCGGTCCTCTCGATCTCAGCAACCATCCGCGCTTGCTGGTCACGCTCAAACCGGGATGGTATTGCCTCACCGCATGAAGCACACCGCGTATCAGCGCCATCTGCAGGAGCATGGCAGGACGGGCACTCTGCCCGCTCTGCCTCCGATAGAGCGAATAGCGCCCCACATCCCCTGCACTCAACGTCGCGGCCTATGCGCGCCCGTGCATACCCTTTCAGATCGCCACATATGGGGCACCTGGCCAGTACTGGTAGATCCTCGCCGGCATCGGCAGGTAGATCCTCACCGGCATCGGTCGGATCGCCGGCGGCGGATGGAATGACCAGCATCGTTGAGCACGACGGACACGGAGACTTCTGGCCGGACCATCCCGACTCAGCCTCGAGCTCTTTCCCGCACTTGTGGCAGAAGAAGGTGAACACCATCGACTACTCCCCCCACGCGGACGTGCATCAGGCCGCTTGGGGTTACGGTACAGACCCCTTGGATGCACTGCAAGGGGCCGCCGCACACCAGCTATCGGCTATCCGCACACTGCATATCACGTGTGCTTCTGCCCCCGAGTGAGCAAACGTCGATTGGCGCCCGTCAGCCTCAGACGCCCTCCGCCGACCTCAGCAAACCTCCTCTCTCGTGACAGCGACCCCGGACCCAAACCAGCAGGCCCCCCCATCCAGTGACCGGTTACCGGGTGGGAAAGATGGGCAGGGCTGTTCCGTTTTCCCAACGACCACCGCTGTTGGTCACCGGCACGGTGAAAGCGTGAGAGCGTGATTGCGTGAGGGTTACGGCGCGTGTGCCGGCTGTCTGCCACGAATCCACGCTTTCACGTTCTCACGCGCTCACCCGTAGCGGGAACCGCGATCTTGGAACAGCCCTGAAAGATGGACGGGCGCCCTTGCAATCGTGGACAAAAACAGTTATGGTTTGGATGATATTGGACGAAGGTGTACGCGTTGAGGCCGTCGTCAGCCCTGTGTGAGCATGGTGGAGTTCTCTGGCCAGGACCGCTGTCAGATCGACGCCAACGGTAGGATCCGCCTCACCCCACGCTTTGCCGCCGAGTTTGAGCGGTTGGGCGCGGCGGTGATGCTGCATCTCCATCCCGAGGGCGCTCTCGGCGTGTACCCGCAGGGTGTCTGGGCCGAGATGTCGCGGCAGGACGACCAGGCCGTGCGGCAGGCGCTGACCGACGTGCGCCTGCGGCGGACGTCGCGGACGATCTGGCCGTGGACCGAGCCCGAACGGGTCTCCAACCAGGGCCGGATCACCATCCCGCACGCCTTCCGGAGTATCCTTGGCCTGGAACCGGGAACGGAAGCGGCCCTGGTCGGCTGCGGGTACCGGCTGGAGATCTGGAACAGCGCGCGCTGGGACGAAGAGATGCGGCTCGTGCTCGAGCACGAACGGCGCCGCACCGAGGCGCAGATGGCCGCCGAGTTGCGGCCGCCGGAGTCAGCCCCCTGAGCCCGACGCGAGCCGCGGCGCACGGGCCGCGGCCGGGAGCGAGGATCGGACCATGAGCATCAGACCGGATATCGAAGCGTGGAAGCGGCGTTTCAGCGTCTGTCTGCTGGCGGCTCTGGGCGTGTTGCTGCTGACCGGCGCCCGCGAAGTCTCCCTGGAACTCCGGCACCATGACGCGCGCCTGGCTCTGGTCCAAACCCAACTGACCGAGTGGAGCCACCACCTGGCCGGCGACTCCCTCGCCACCCGCGCGGGCGACCTGAGCAGCCAGCAGGCCCTCTTCCTGGTGCGGACGTGCTCCCTGCCATCACGCCAGCCGTGACCTGTCCCAGTGTCCCGCTGCGCTCCGGCTCGGCGCCGCCTGTGCGCCCCGAACCGCGGGTTGGCAACCGCCTCACCGTCCTGCTCTTCGTCTTCTGCCTGTGGGGTATCCTGATCCTGCTGCGCCTGGCGCAGTTCATGGTTTTCGACCGTGGCCGCTACCTCGAGGCCATGGAGCGCGACGCCGTCTTTGCCGGCGTCGTGCCCGCGGCCCGCGGGCGCATCCTGGACCGCGATAGCCGCCTGCTGGCCTGGTCGGAACGCGTCTTCGCGGTGCACTGGCGCCTGCCCCATGACGCCGCTCAGGCCAGCACTCTCCTGGCCCTCCTCGATAGCGAGCCCTGGCTCACCGCCGCGCTGCCCCGGCCCCTCCCCAGCGCCCTGCTCGGCCAGCGTCTCGAACTGGCGCGTGACCTTTCCGTGGAGCGTGCCATCCGCCTTGAAGCCCTCGCCGACCAGGTGCCCGGGCTCGAGATTTCGTCCGGCTTCCGCCGCCACCTGACGCCGACGCCCGGCTGGCGCGACTACATCGGTCGCGTGACCCACGGCGAGGATGGCAGCGAGGTCGGGATCAGCGGCGTTGAACGCGAATTCGACGATATCCTCCGCGGCCAGCCTGGGGCCTTTCACGTCATGCTCGATAGAGACGGCCGCTGGCTCCCCGAGACCTGGCAGAAAGTCAGCGAACTGCGCCCCGGGCTCGACGTCCAGCTCCCGCTGCGGGCCCCGCTCCGTGAGGAGGCCTCGCCATGATGGCCAGACTGCGGAGCCTCGGCGCACGCTGCCCACTGCGTCTCTCGCGCGCGTCTATTTTCTTTTTGTGCGTCAGCCTCTGGGGGTGCTGGGCCATCTACAATGCCAGCCGCAGTGGCGACAGCGGCCGCAACTTCGCGGCTCGCCAGGGCCTGTGGGTCGGCCTGGGGGCTGCGGCTCTGCTCATCTGCGCCAGCCTGCCCCCGCGCTTCTACCGCCGTGGCTTGCCCTGGCTTGCCGCGGCCGCCTATGCGCCGCTGCTGCTGGTGCTGGTGCTGGGCATCCGCATCAACGGCATGCGTGGCTGGTTCGCCTGGCACGGCTACTTCCTGCAGCCCAGCGAATTGGCCAAGCCGATCTACGTGCTGAGCCTGGCCTGGCTGCTCGACCGCACCGCGGCCCAGCGCGCCGCCTGGGGCCGCGGTTTCCTGCCGGTCCTGCTGCTGGTGGCGCTGTGGGGCCTCCCCATCGCCCTGCAACCAGACTTCGGCTCGCTGCTCGTCTACCTGCTCACCTTTCTGCTGCTTTACTGGGGTTTCGATGGTCGCCTGCGCCACCTCCTCGCCTCCGGCCTGGCCGTCCTGCCGGCCCTGGCTTTCGTCCTCTGGCGTCATCCCTACGTCCTGCGCCGCATCACCGGCTTTCTCAACCCGGAGCAGGCGGCCCAGTCATCCGGGTGGCATATCCTCCAGTTCCGCCGCACCCTGGCCTCCGGCGGACTCTTTGGCCGAGCCTGGGAAGACGGCCTCTGGTCCAGTGCCTACCTGCCGCTCGGCTACAGCGACTCCGTCTTCGCCAGCACGGCCGAGAAGATCGGCTTCGTCGGCACCCTGCCGCTGCTGGTGCTGATTCTGGCACTGGCGCTCTACGGCCACTACCACGCCTGCCGAACCACGGACCGCTTCCGTGCCGCCAGCATCTTCGGCATCACCGGCATGCTGGTCCTGCAGGCCTTCGTGCACCTCAGCGTCAACCTCGGCCTGATGCCCCCGACCGGCATCACCCTACCGCTGATCAGTTACGGCGGCAGCTCCCTGATCTCCACCATGATGGCCTTCGGCATCGTCGAGGCCATGGTCCACGCCGCCCCCGCGCCACCCCTCCCGCCGCGTCCCCAGGTGGACTCGCCAGCGCCCACTCGTCGGCGCCTCCACGGCCCTTGACTCTTCTGTCTGGAGCGGCTGGATTTAGCCAACCTGGCGGCCGTTTCTAGCCAATGGGGCTCGGCGGCAGGAACGGTACGGCGGCGCCAGGCTCTCGGACCAAGGCGAAACGGATGGAGCGGCCTAGTTAACCTAAGTATTTGGTTATAATATACTTATAATCACTATATGGCCTGCTGTCGCGGCCGCTTCCGCGGCCGTACATAGATTCTGGGCACGATTTATGCTATAATAAAGCGCCGTGGGAATCTGCCTTGTCCGGAGAAGGGAAGGCGCCTGCGGATGTAGAGTTATAGGCGTGAGAGAAGAGCCCTACCTCTTGCCCTGCTTCTGGCCGCGGCTCTGCCGGTCAGGGGCGGCGGCTTACTGCGCGGTCACACGAGGAGGCCCATCGGGGCGCGTATCCATATGGCCAGGAAGAACCTCAAGGCCGCGGCTCTGCCGGTCGCCCCGGTATCTCCGCCGTCCACCCCTGCGCCGCCGCGCCGGAAGCGCTACGCCGCCTGGATCGTCGCGGCAGTCGGTGTGGCCGTTACCGCCAGTGTAACCCTGTACGTGAAGTCGACGGTGGAGGAGGCGGCAAGGCAGGAGTTCACCGCGCGCTGTGACGACATCCGCAAGAGCATTGCGGACAGGATGGACGCCCACGCGGCTATCTTGCTGAGTGGTGCGGCGCTGTGTCGGGCGTCCGATCGGGTCACCCGCGATGAGTGGCGTGCCTTTACCCAGTACCAGAAGGTCGAACAGCGTCTGCCCGGTATCCAGGGTATCGGCTTTGCGCTGCTGATCCCGCCCGCGGCACTACCCGGTCACCTCGAGGCGATCCGCGCTGAGGGATTCCCGCAGTATACGGTGCGGCCGGCAGGCGACCGGGACGTCTACTCGTCCATCATCTATCTGGAGCCGTTTTCTGATCGTAACCTGCGCGCCTTCGGCTAT
>CAILUI010000399.1 GCA_903837355.1 uncultured Victivallales bacterium | reverse complement strand
GGGCAAGACGGAGTACATGGAGATGCTGAACGCTGTGGCGCGCTTCCCACACGATAATGCTACCTGGCTCCAGTGGGGTCACATGGTGACCAGCGAACCTCGCGCGAGGCCGCTACTCCAGTCTGGCACGCAGAACTGCCTGTTCCTACTCCCCAGCCCCGTCGAGACCGACTCGAGGCTTGGGGACTACCTGTCTTGGGAGGGCGAGCCGATCCAGCTGCTTTGGTGCGTGCCCATATCCATGGCGGAGTGCAGCTTCCAACGGGAGCGCGGTGGGCTTGCCCTGTGCGAGCTGTTCAGAGCACGCTCGCACCCGTTCGTCTACGCTGGCGATCGTGAGAGCTACGTTTGACGGCTCGTAAGTGAGTCTGGACGCCCAGGGCAGACTGCATGCCCTGGGCGTCGCAGATGGACGCGGTCGGGTAGACGCGTGTGACTCAGGCCAGCAAGCGCCTTCCGCCTCCTTCTTCTTTACAGACCACCGGACTTCGGTCGTATACTACATGCTTGACGACAGCAGGCCTTTACCCCTGCACATCATCTGGGGCCTAAGCCTGACCACTCCACCTTGGGGCACTTGCCTTTCCAGGCCCTGCATGGTAGCCTGAGGCCCCCGAATTCGGCCCATCCTGGCCGCAAAGTCCCTTCCCTGGCCAGCGAGAAACCCGCCGATTCCTTCGGAGTTCCCGTCTGCCGCTTTCCTGAGGAATCACCGAAATCGTGGGCAACAGGGGACATACCTGAAGTGGTCCCTGCCGCCTGGGGTCACGCGATCGCTTAGGTACCCACGTCCAGCACGCAACGCTGTTACGGCAATGGCGGGAGCCACATCAAGGTGGCCGCCATCAGGAACCGGACCAGTATGGCCACCAGCAGTGGCCCCACCCCGACGATCGGCATGGGCTCAGGTGCTCCTCCGCCGCTTCTCCCTCTCTGTATTCCGCACCCGCGTGCAGGGTCGACCGTGTACGCCGCGGCGATGTGTACTTCTGGATATTCGATGACGATGATGTAGCGACACAACCAACTCAAAGCGTTTTACTTCAAGGAGATCCAGCATGCCCACTGATGGTGGCGTCATCTATGAGCCGCGCTACAGGAACCTGGCCGTCCATGCTGGGCCGGAGCACGGCCTTCGCACTGTCATCCTGGACAGGCTGTACGAGCGCTACGGCTACATGATCGAGCACAAGAGCGCGTTTCTCATCTTGCAGCTTCGGATCATGCCCATGCCGGGCAACGGTTGCTTCGGTGACAACAGCACCTTCAGGGAGTTCTGCGCCACGTTCCCGGAGTACCTCATGCAGCAGGGCATCGAGTCGCACCACGTGTGGGTGAGAAGGCATCCGGGATTCGCCTCCGGCCATCGCTACATCCTCGCCATGCTGCTCGACGCGGAACGCAGTGACTGCTTCCACCAGCACCTGCCCAAGGCCGACGAGCTGTGGTCAACGGCACTTGGGGTGGTCCGGTTGCAGGGGCTCATCAGTTTCGATCAGGCGAACGATGCCGTCTGGCATGGTGCCCCTGTGCTGGTCGTTCGCAAGGACAGCCCGGGGTTCCACCAAGATTGCAGAGACTCCTTCCAGTCCCTCTCGCACATCGCGCACATGAACCCGACCGACAGGACGCCCGGCTACAACCGCGAGTACGGCTGCTCCCCGCTGTGAGAGCCCTCCGTACCGGCACTGACAGGCGGCCGAGAAGGCGTGACTACTTTTCC
>CAILUI010000398.1 GCA_903837355.1 uncultured Victivallales bacterium | reverse complement strand
CCTCCGCCCCGGGTGGTGCATTCCGTCTATGGCGCAACCAGACCCGTGACCTGAGGAACCGTATGCGTTAGTTGCGCACGTACGGATCTGTGGGGGACCTGGGCGGCAACGCCCAGGTCTACCCGGCCCACGAATCCACGCCTTCACGTTCTCACGCGCTCACCCGTAGCGGGAACCGCGATCTTGGAACAGCCCTGTCACAGGCCCAGAGCGGTTCCATCCTGGAGTAGGGGCGGCCCTCCCGAGCCGTCCCCCGGCGGGTCCTGTCGCCCTGTCGGCCCAGAGCTGATTCAAGAAAGCGTCTCCCGCAGGCTCTCGCAGCCTGCCGCAATGCCTTTGGGCATCCCCTTTGTATGAGACTTGACGGCGATCTTCGTTCAGAGTTCAGCCTTGTGGCTGTCCTGGGGACACGCTGAAGCGCGAACTCTGAACCCGTACGGCACCCGCCAGTCTCATGTCGGTATGTCCGGCGCCAGCCGGGGGCTTGGCTGGAGCCCGCGCTGCCAAGCCCGTCTCGGGCGGGTTCGCGGTACTCGCCGGCAGGGCGGCTGCTGGAATCCTGGTGCACCGCCGCTATCGTGGGTGCGGACAGTGACTCCCCCCGGCGGCCAGACGGTCTGCCGCTGGCCCAACCCAAGGACGCAGCGATGAGTTCGTGGTCTCGCCTGTTGAGCAGCCTCGCCTTCCTGGCCCTGACTTGCCCCGCCCCGGCGGACGAGCTCCAGGATGCCCGGCGGCAGTTCCTCAATCTCTACAACGCCTTGTACATGAAAGCTATCGATGTTCTTGCACCCCCTGCCGACAAGGCCCCCTGGGCGGTGCGGCTGGAGTGGGAGCAGGCGCCGGGATGTCCCGATTGGGGAGTGACGAGCGTGGCCCTGCGTGCCGACGCGCCGGATGGCTACGCCTTCGATGTTCTGGTGGAGAGCAGCAGCGGTCCGGCGGGCCTGGCCATCTACCTGACCGAGGCCGACGGCGACCGCTGGGTCAGTACGGTGGACGTGGCGGCCGGCAGCGGCAAGGGCTGGCAGCACGTCGACCGGCGCGGTGAGGCCCTCAATCTGTGGCAGTTTGGCGACGGGAAACGGGAGCCGGGGAAGATCACCGGGATCAGCTTCGAGAGCTCGGGGCACGGGAGCCAGGCCGTCTACTGGGTAGCCAACCTCCAGATCCACACGGCCAGCGGACTGCGGGATGTGCTGCCGCTGATGCAGGACACGGACAGCCTGCCCCCCACCGGCGTGGCTCCGGCCGTACGGCTGCCGGCGCTGCCGCGCGTCTACATGGGCATGGCCATGAGCTGGTTCGTGAGTCCGGCCGGCCAGGAGTTCGTGGCCAAGGCGCGCGAACGGGTGCCGAACCTGGGCGTGGCCGGCATGACCTCGGGCTGGCGCGCCGAGGACCAGGCGCTGATCGTGGCGGCGCGCCAGGCCGGCATCGACGTGCGCACGCAGAACGCCGGCACCGAGGGCATGCGGGGCTTGATCACGCGGGCCGCGGCCTGGGGAACGGCGCCCTCGGGGCAGTCCCGCAACACCACCCCCGGCTTCGAGAACGGCATGCACGGCGTAAGCTACTGTCACCCGGCCACCCGCGAGGCCGTGCGCCGCCTGCTGGCCGGACAGCGCGGCGTGGGCATCCTCGACTACGAGCAGGTCGACTACGTCTGGCCGTGGTTCGGCGGCCCCTGGGGCTACGGCGAGTGGGACAAGGCCGCCTTCCGTACCGACCTGGAGGGCCGGGACGAGGGGCTGCGCCTGGCCGACGGGACCCGCTGCGGCTTCTGGGACTACCTGCGCGCCTACGGCACCGAGAGCCTGCCGCCCGCGGCGCTGGGACTGACAGCGTGGGAGCAGTTTGAGCCGAAGGCGCCGGCCGAGCTGCCGGCGGAGCAGACGGCCCGGCGCCAGTTCGTGTTCACCGCGCTGACGCACTACGAGTGGCTGAAGTTCGCCCAGGCGATGGGGGCCGAGGCCCGCTCGTGGGGCGGCAGTTTCATGGCCTCGATGAATCCGGAGGACGTCTCCAATGGCGGCGACTACCTGTTCTGGAACCGCCTGGCCGACACCGGTACGGCCTACTACGAGTGCTTCGGGAATCCGGCTCAGTCCGAGCCCTGGCGCCAGAGCCTGCCCTATCTGCGCGCGGCGGCCACGCAAGCCGGCAAGCGCCTGGGGGTGATCTTCGAGGTCGGCGTCGGCGGCCACGGCAAGCCGTACCTGGATCCACAGGTGACCTACTGCTGGACCTACGACGTGGTGGCAGCCGGGCAGTTCGATGACATGCAGAATGAGTGGATGGGCGAAGGCGACTGGGCCCAGTCTCAGGAAGGCTACCACCGTGACCGCTTCGACGCCTGGCTGGCGACCGCGCGCGGCTTCAACCGGGCCAAGGCGGACGGCGCGCTGCAGTCGCGGCCTCGGGTTCTGGCCGTCGGTCTGCGCTGCGTGGTCCACGCCGTCGGCTACCAGCCCGCTTACCTGCTGACGCGCACGGCACTGGATGGGCTGAATGTCGACTGTGCCGTCGCCGATCTGACGCTGGACCCGGCGCAGTGGGAGGCCTACGACGTGCTCATCTACACGCCCTGGGAGTCGGCAGCGCGCCATCTGCAGGCGCTCCCGGCCTGGCTCGACGCCAAGCCGGGGCGACTCCTCATCACCCACGGAGCCGTCCCCACGCGCCTCGCCGACGGCCTCGGCTACCTGCCCCGTGCGGCCTTGGGCGACGGCACGCTGGGGCGTGGCCTGGGCCTGGGCGAGATCAGCACGGGCGCCGCCCTGGCGGCCGATCCGCTGACGACGGCAGACGGCTGGACGGCCAGCGCGCTGGCCGTGGGCCGCACCGTGAAGCTGCCCGGCCCGCTCTTCCAGTGCAGTGCGGGCACTCCGTTGGCTACCCTCGGCACGCAGGCCCTGGTGACCACGGCGACGCGGGCTAACGGCAGCCGTGTCGTCTACCTCAACTACGCGGCGGGGCAGCCCGAAACCCGAGACGTGGACCAGCAGCTCCTACGCGCTGCCCTGGCCAGCGCCGGCAGCCCGGCGACCACGGTAACGCCGGGGGTCTACTGCCATACCTACGCCGTCGGCGCGGGGACGGTCGCGGTGCTCTGGAGCACGGCGGCCTGCGAGCGCTTCAAGTTCGAGTACAGAGGCGACATCGAGCAGCGCCTGGCCTACCGCGATCCCGCGGTCGACATCGCGGTGCAGGTCAGCGTGCCGGCGGGTTCCTACCGGGTGCTGGACTGGCTGGAACAGCAGGAGCAGGTGAGCGCGGCAGCGGAGGGGACGCTGACCTTGAAGCTGCAGGGCCGCTCGTGCGCGCTGTACTACTTTGGGCCGGATACCGCGGCCTGGCAGGCCAGCCTCGAGGGCCTGCGCCAGGCGCCCCTGCCCGGAGCGCTGTAGAGGCAGCCCGTCAGAAGCGGTGAAGAAACCGGGGTCGGTGCCGGAATCGGTGCCGGAATCGTGCCTGGCTGGACCGTGGAACGTGGCTTGCGGACAGCCTGGCGGGCGCTTCTTTCCACACCTTCTCAGTACCCGGGCAGCTGTTCCGGGCGATCGATCAAGCGGTCGAGATGCGCCTGCCAGCGTTCGCGATCGGGCGCTTCGCAGACCAACGCCACGAGGGTGGCGCGGTCGGCGTCGAAGTCCACGGTGATGCTCTTGCCCGCGGCTGCCGACAGGGCCTCCAGGACGCGGAAACGCCCGCCCTCGAGGTCCCCGAGCAGCACCAGCGGCTTCTCCCAGGCCCGCGCCGCCGAGGTCAGCGTCGCCTGACCCGGAGAGAACGGCAGCAGCAGCACCGCGGCGCTCTGCCGCAGGTCGGCGTCATCCAGAGCGACCGCCGTGCAGAGCCCCTCGCCCGCGACCACGTTCTGGCCGCCCACCGCACAGGTCCGACTGCCCCCGAGTACCAGCACCCGGCCGGCGTTGCTGACGCCGGCCAGGGCAGGGTAGCCGCCGCGCACGCCGAGCGTGACCGCTCCCGCCGGCGTCGCGACGCTGGCCACGGTCTCGTCGCCGCTGGCGTGCCGGTTGAACAGGACCCAGGTCGCGCCGCCGCGGGTCGGCGCCTGGAAGGCGTACAGTTCGGGATCGTCGGGAGTGACGGACAGGGGCGCGATCCCGGCCTCGGCCAGGAACCAGCGGTAGAGCCCACGGATCGCGGCGACGTCGGTGTTCAGTTCCAGCGGATCGGCGCAGAACACGACCGTGCCCTTCCCCAGCCTGTTCCGCGACAGCACTGGCGTGCCGTCGGCGCTGCTGGCCAGGACCTGGGCCGTGCCCGCTTTGCCGTTCAGCATCGGCGCCGCCGTTGACAGCACGGCCGGCGTGCCGGCGGCAGCCGTCACGGCCATGCCGGCCTGTGCCGGGCGCTCGGTCGGCGCGTAGCGGCTGGCGCCCCACGCCACCCCGGCCAGGCGGCCGAGCCGCTCGCTGCGTTCCTGGCGGCGCTCGCCGCTATACGTGAAGTCGCCCGTGACCAGCAGTGTCCCGCCCTGCTCGACCCAGTTCACGATCTTCTCGAAGCTGGCATCGTCCGGGCACAGTGCCGCGGGGTAGATCATGACCCGCGTCGCGGCCGGAATCTCGTCGGCGTGCCAGTCGCTCATGACATTGAAGTCGGCATGCAGCCCGAGCAGCGCCTCGAAGCTACGGTAGCCCGCGTCGAGGCCGAGGCTGGCCTGGTTGCCCAGGCGCAGGTTGTCGCAGAGCAGGACCGTCAGCGCCGGGGCCTCGTAGCGCGGCGCAAAGAGCCGCATGAGCAGGCTCAGGTTGCGGTGGGTATAGGCGACATCCTTGGGAATCAGCGGCCCCGGGTAGAACACGCCCCACGGGAAGACGTTCTGTGCGGCATCGCGCAGGCACCAGTTCTGCACCTTCGAGCCGCCCATGCCGAAACCGTAGTGGGCCACCGCCATGAAGAGCTGCTTCTGCTCCTCCTCGGTGCGCACAATGTGATAGCCGTTGCCGCCATTCTCGACCGCCCAGGCCGGGTGCGTCTTGACGCCGTACTCACCCAGGCTCAGTGACTTGCCTTGTGCGCGTAGGTCATTCCAGCGCAACCGCATGGGCAGTAGATCGACATCGCGCTTAGGCTCGTCGAAGTAGCCGGTATTGGCCACATCCTGAGTCGCGATGGTCAGGCGTAAGTCCATGCCGTCGAAAGGGAAGCAGTAGTATTCGCTGGTGGTGGGATGGACCGTGTCGGCGCTGCGGATGGCAGCCACATGGGCCAGGTTCCAGTCGGTCATGAGCTGCACCTGGAAGCGCAGCAGGTCCACCTGGGCGGTGTCCTCCCAGCGCCCCGAGTTGACTGGCGGGAAGGGCAGTTCGCCGAGGCGTGCCGCGGGCAGCGGCTGCCGCCAGCCCTCACGCAGGGCCTCGATACCGCCATAACGGGTCTGCAGGAAGGCGTTCCACTTGGCCCGGAGCGCCTCCTTGTCGTCGTGTCGTAACTGATAGTCGCCGTTGATGTACCAGAGCAAGCGTGGCGTATCCTTGAGGCGCTCTGCATACTCGCGGCACTGCTGGCTCTGGGCGGCCAGTTCCGCGTCGGAGATGGCGACGTTGTGGCCGACCAGCACGCAGGGCATGAACACCAGGTTGTGCTCCTGCGTCAACTGCGCCATGCCCTGGAAATTGCGCCAGTCCCACTCGGTCATGCGATGGCCGGGGTTGCTGTACTGCAGGTTCTCGTAGATCTCGAATCCGAAGTCGCGACAGGCGGCGTGCTCGCGGGCCCACCAGAGTGGGTTCTCAGTGCTGGAGGTGTAGCTGTTGCCGTAGGTGTCGCAGCCGAACAGGAACAGCGGTCGCTCGCCGTAGCGCAGCAGGTTATCCTTGAAGGTCAGGCCGGGCTGGGTGAAGGTCCCCGCCGGGGCCAGCGCCACGCAGCCGGTCTCAGCCTCGTCGAGATCCTGCCCCGCCAGGCGTAGCGTGGCGCCGACTCGGAGCAGGCCGCGACTGTCCGCCGGCAGCGTGAACCCGAGCTCGATCGGGGCCGCCGCGTGGGCGGCGGCCGGCACCGTCCGGGTCGCCGCAAACAGCGGCGCCGTCGCCCCCGCGGCCGTGACCGTGAAGCGGACCTCGACCTCGGGCGCCGTTGCCCCGCGGTTCTCGAGGGTCACGGCGATCTTGGCCGCCGCCCCGGGCGCATAGCTGGCGAAGTCGGTGCTCAGGTTGCGCAGGTAGAGTCCGCGCACCATGGACCGTGCCAGCTTGCCGAGGCCGTCCAGCATGGCGGGCTGATCCGCCGCAAAGAGGTCCCGGTCCTCGACGCCGAAGTAGGCCCAGGCGCTGCTCGAAAAGAAGCCGTTGTAGTGGATCAGCAACGCCCCGGCCGCACCGCGCGGCCGCTCGTAGCGGTCGTACGCTTCCAGCAAGGGCGTCCAGCGTGTCTGGTCCACCCCGCGCACCGCGCTGGCGGCCCAGCCCTGGACCGGGCCGCTGGCGGCGGTGGCCGGGAAGAGCGCCTGGCCAGTCGCGGCGCGCAGCGACTGCACGCGGCGCAGCCGGTAGTCGGCATCGAACGCGCCAATCTGGGCGGCGCCGACGACCAGACCGTCCTCCGGGCGGCCGGTGGCCGTGTTCATGGGCTTGGCCTCGAGCCCCGTGGTGTCGGCCAACTGGAAGGCATCGAACCACGCCGTCCCGGAGGCGTTGTAGATACCGCACTTGGCCACGAACACCGTGGTCGTCGGCGCGGCGGTGACGTCATAGGTGACCTCTTTCCACGCGGTTGTGCCCCGCACCTGGGCCACGTCGCGGAACTCGACCAGCTTGTCCTGCGCGTCGTGCTGGTACAGGGCCAGGTAGGCAAAGCCGGAGGTGGCGACCGACCGTGTGTGCACCGCCGCCCGGAAGCGGTAGCGCCGTCCGGGCGTTGCCGGCACGCGCTGCTCCCAGCCCGGCTGGCCTCGACCCGCCTCCTCGGGGGCGACGACGCGAGCACAGCGGGCGCCGGCCCAGGGCGCCTCCTCGACCACCGTGCAGTCGGCGGCCGCCACGCGGGTCCAGCCGCCCGCTCCGGGAGCGCCTCCAGCCTGGTCGCCCTCGAAGCCGCCGTCACGCAACATGGAACGCGCCGGCTGCATCGCCTCCGCCAGGCGCATCGCCAGCACCTCCGACTCGGGCACCCAGCGCTCATCCTGCCTGACCAGGAGGTGGTTGAAGGCGTAGCCACCCATGGCGATGAAGTCGCCGCCCCGGTGCAGGTAGGAGATGAAGCTCTCCCGCGCCGCCGCCGGGAAGCTCTCGCCGTAGGGCAGGACGACCAGGTCGATGGCGTCGGGCCGGAGCACCGCCGGGTTGGCCAGATCGGCAGCGCTGAGGTACTGCACCGTGAGCCCCGCGGCCGCCAACGCCCCCTGCAGCACCGCCGGTGTCGACGCCGCGCCTTTGGCCGGGAAGCCCTCTTCGCGGAACAGGCCCACGACGCCGGTGGCGTCGCCGCGGTCCAGCGCCGGCGATTGCACCTCGTCGAACCGCCGCGGCGTTGGCCCGGCCACCAGGGTCCAGTTGTCAAACCAGGCCTGGCCGGCGGCGTTGAAGATGCCGCAGCGCAGCGACACCGTCTCGGCCGCCGGGTTGATGTCAAAGGTGAAGCTGTGCCGTTGCCAGTCCGCGCGGTCGGTAACCTGCACGAAGTCGCGGAAGGCGACGATCTCGCCGCGCCCGTCGATCTGGTAGACGGCGGCGTAGGCATAGCCAGGCCCGCCGTCTGCGGCGCGGATGCCCTCGGCCTTCACGTCCACGGCCGCCGTCCAGGTGCCGCGCAGCGTCCCGATGAAGACCTCCTGAGTCACCCCCGCGTTGCCATTCACTGCGAGGCCGGCCCCGCGCTCTGCCAGCGGCAGCACCTGCGCCGTGCGTGCGGGCAGGCTCCAGCCCGCCGCGCCCGCCTCGAAGCCACCGTTGATCGCCAGCGAACGGATCGCCTCGGCACCCCCCGCGGACCACGCCAGCAGCATGGCCAGGCCGGCAGCCAAATGGACCTTGTGCATCCCGCATCTCCATGGCGCTACCCGAACGCGCCACCCACACTGTTCACGGAGAAGTCTCGCCGGCGGCCCCGGCGGGGGCGCCGCGCTCAGCGCGGGCGCTCGACGGCGCCGATATCGCCGGCGCGATCCTCATGGCGGGGGTTTCCGAGCTGGTCGAGGTCGGAACGCTGGATCGGCCCGACCTGATCGGCGTCAACCGCCATCAGGATGTGCTGCCCGTAGGGACCGCTGCTGAAGGTCCCCCAGAACTCATCCCCCAGTCGCACTGCGCCCAGGCGCTCGCCGATCACCCGATCGAGGTTGTGCCAGAAGCTGATCCAGCGCACGTTCTGGGGGTCGGATGGCCAGGTCGCGGGATCGCCGCCCCAGACCACCCCATTCATGTCCCCGAACTCGGCCAGGAGATCGGCGGCCAGGATGCCGCCGTAACCGATTCTGAGCCTCTGCAGGACCAGGTTCAGGAAGTTGTCCTCGTCACCCGCCGCCAACAGGCTGTACCCCGCCTGGACGATAGGGACGGCGTAGGGTCGCGACGGGATCCGGTTCAGGGCGCGCCCCTGCGGCGGGTAGCTGAGGACGGCCGGACTGCCGTCGTCGGTCCCGCAGGAGAGGATCGCGCTGTGCAGCCGGGCGCTCCCCAGATCCACGACTGCCGGCAGGCTCACATCCTCGCGGTCGCCGACCTTCGGCCAATGCCGCCGGCTGAGGTAGTTCCAGGCGGGGATAGGCACCAGCATCTGGCTGAAGTCAAGGGTGCCGATGAGGTTGTACCCGTAGCTGTAGAACTCGACCAGGGAGCCGGTGAAGAGGTCGTTCGGTAGGCTGTTCACCAGGTTGCCGGCGACGATGCTGTGCCAGAGCTCCATCGACTCGACGACGTGGGCATTGCCGATGGTGGCAGCAATGCCCCCGCCGCCCAGGTTCGGCTTGCCGCTGAACTCCGCGGAGTGGCCGGTCACGGCGTTTTCGACGACGGTCGATCCGGAGACCAGCAACTGGCCGTTGGACATGTAGACACCACCACCACGATAGTAATACTGGAACATCGCACTCTCGGCGAGGGCGGGGTGGTCCTGCACCAGGTTGCGGGCGATGGTGCAGTCGCGCACCGTGAGGGCCATGGTGTTGCCGGGGCCGCCGCCGTCGCTGTAGACGCCGCCGCCATAGGCATGCTGCGCCGTTACGCGGTTGCCGCTGACGGTCGTACGCTCCAGGGTCGACCCCACCCAACTCTCGACGCCGCCGACCGAGTAGAGGCCGCCGCCGGCGGCGCCGAAGCCCGTGGCCGAGTTGCCGCTGACGATGCAGTCGTGCAGCACGATGCCGTCGCCGTAGATCCCGCCGCCGAAGGCGCCTCGGTCCCGGCTCGGCGTCGTGTCGCCGACCACCTCGTTGCCCGCCAGTACGCAGTGCTCGAGGGTGGCCAGGCCCCAGACCGCGACCGCGCCGCCGCGCGCCAGGGTGAAGGGCTGCGCGGGGTTGCCGGCGATCGGTTCGGACACCACGCTGCCGGAGGTCAGGGTCAGATGGCGCAGGCCCAGGTTGCCATAGACAGCCAGGATGCGGGCATGCTCGGCGTCGCCGCCGGCCCAGTTCAGGGTGACGCCAGCGGGCAGGTCGGCTGCGTCCAAGGTCAGGCTGGCGGCCGCGACGAGGGCCGACTTACCGTAGTTCCGGTCCTGGAAGCCCATGAAGTCCCAGCGCCCGGCGTTCAGGGTGAAGACCTCGCCTTTGAGCAGCGTCGCGGGCTCCCCGACGAGGGTCAGGTCGATCGTCTGGCCATTGAGCAGCGGGTCGAAGGTGATCGTGCCGCCGTCCGCCACCCGGGCTACAGCCGCGCGCAGGGTGGTCTTGCCAGGCGGTGGCGTCAGCGTGTCTGCCGTCGTGTTCACCACCAAGCCCCAGGGGCTGATGGGTTCAAGCACCAGGCTGTCGGCCTCACCCCAGGCCACGCCCTCCTCGTTGCGGGCCGCAGCCCGGTAGTAGTACGAGATGCCAGGGGCCAGGCCGGTGAGGGTAGCCGTGATGGGCTCCGCGGCGCTCCCCGGGGCAAGCTCGATCGGTGGCGTCTGCTCGAGCCCCGCGAAGGACGGATCCGTGCTCCACTCGAACCAGGCCGTGGTGGCCAGGCCGAGGGTATCCACGCTGCCGGTGAGGGTGGCCGTCCGTTCGCCCACCGCGCTCACGCCGAGGGTCTCAACCAGCGCCAGTTCCAGGAACGAGTAGGTCGCCGTACTGGCCGCGGAGCCCGCGTGGCCGGCCTGGAAGGCGACGGCGGTCAGGGTCGTGTCGCGGGCCACCCGTACCGGCCCGGTGTAGGGCAGGCCGCGGTCCGCTGTCGGCACACTCCCGTCGGTCGTGTAGCGGATGGTGGCGCCCACGGTCGATGTCGACAGGATCACCGCGAGCGGCGCTGACAGGCCACTGCCGCCGGCAGGGATGAACGTCGGCGCCGCCACCGGCGGGCGGAGGACCGTGACCATGAACCCCTGCACGGCGCTGGCCCCCGCGGCGTCGGTCACTTTGAGCGTCACCGCGTGTGTCCCAACCTGCCCGTAACCCGGGCGGCCCTGCAGCAGGGCGCTGCCATTGCCGGTCGGGGAGAGCCGCAGCCAGCGCGGCATGGCGACGGCCGTGACCGTGCGGGTGTCGCCGGGGTCGGCGTCAGTGGTCGTGACCGGGTAGGTGTACGTACGGCGGACGAGGGCCTGGGTGACGGGGATACTGGTGAAGGCCGGTGCGGCCTTCACCCCGGCCCCGAGGCGGGCCGCCGGCACGCTCGCCGCTGCGGCAACAGCGATTGGGCCTGACCCCAGCAGCAGCACGGCGAGCAACGCCAAGACCACCCGTCCCAGTTGCCGGCAGCCCGTTGCCATGGTCACTTCTCCTGCGCCTGACGCTGGATCTCGGCTGCCGACAGGGCGCGGTCGTAGAGTCGTACCTCGTCCAGCAACCCGGTGAAGTGCGCCTCGTGCCCGGCCTCATACGAACCCAGGCAGAGCGGGAAGGCGTTGGGCTTGAGCGGGCCGGGCCGGGCCATGGTGCCACACTCGACGCCGTCTACGTAGAGCCGCATCGTGGTGCCGTCGAAGGTGCCCGCCAGATGGACCCAGCGCCCCGTGGGCAGGTCCGCCTCGCCCTTCAGGTGGTGGCTCCACTCCGTCTGCGGCACCGCGAAGCAGGGCTTTCCCTGCACCACGCCCAGTCGGTAGCCGGTATCCGTGCCGCCGGAGAGCACATGGTTGACGATCCAGGTGTTCCCCTGGCCGCCCAGGTCGGTCTTCACCCGACAGGCGATGGTGAGCGCCTGCGTCGGGGAGAGTGCCGGCTGGTTGGGGACCGTGACACTGCCGCCCTGACACTCCAGGGCCCGGCCGGCCAGGCCGGTGGCGCGGGTGGCCTTACGCAGAGCACCGCCGAGGCCGTTGCCCGAGTAGTCGTAGGCGACCGGCGTGTCGTCGTCTTCATCGAAGGTCCACCAGCCGATCAGGCCGGGTGCGTCGGCCCCCGGACGGGTGATGTGCTTGTCCAGCGACTTCCGCAGCAGGGCTTCCTGGGCGACGAACTGCCGGTAGGCGTTGTCGTACGGCCCCATACCGACGTCTTCCGGGATCAGGTCCTGATGCGCGGCCGGGGCGCTGGAGAGGATCTTGCGGACGGCATCCAGGTAACCGAAGCCGTACTCGGTGTAGGGCGCGATGTAGTGTCCCTCGCCCCACTCGTTCCAGTTGTCGAGGAGCAGCATCCGGCTGCTCAGTCCCGTCGCCGGCAGGGCCGTGACGAAGTCCTTGGCCTGCTCGAGCAGACGCTCGAAGTCCGCGGGTGGGATCTTCCAGATGCTGCCCTCGTCGGCCCAGCCGCTCCAGGCCTGCGAGACGGTCACGACCTGTGGCAGAACGGCCAACTCCTGTGTCTTGCGGATGTTGTGCATCTGGACGTCGATGGCCTGCTGCGGGGTCGGGTTGTTCGCGACGTGCCAGCAGTAGGCAAAGGTGTAGTCCAGCCCCAGTTGCTTCATCAACTGCAGGTGTTGCGGATCCAGGCCCCGGTACTCGCCCAGCAGGGTGAGGCCGTCGAAACCCGCCGCGCGACAGGCGGCGCGCATCTTGTCGAAGGCCTTGACCACGTTCTCGATGCTGCCCAGATCCTGCACCAGGAACTCGGGGCGGTAGATGAAGAGCACGGGCCGGTTGTCCACCTTCAGGTAGCTGGGGTGCTTGAAGTAGGTCTCCAGCCAGAACGGCAGCAGATTCTCCATCAGATCCGCCTCGTCGGCCACGCCCGCCCGGCCGCGGTTCTGGTTCTCCCACATGATGGTGAACTGCATCTGCTTGGCGTAGCGGGACTTCAGCAATCCGTCGTGGATGGCGCTGCTGAACATGGTCTGCACCGGGCCGCCCTGGGAGGTCCGGTACCAGCAGTAGATGAAGAACGAGATGCCGTGCTCGACCGCCCAAGCCGTCTCCCAGTCGGAGACCTCGGGGGTCTCCTGCGCGTAGAACCCCAGCGCCGGCACGCGCTCCATGTGCTTGCGGATCTGTGTCCACATGCCCGGCTTATCGGCCTCCCACAACGGACAGTGGTGCGCCCCGACCAGGAGCTGCGTCGCTGCCGGCCGCGGTTCGGGGATGTAGGTGCCCGGGGACTCGCTCAGCGCCGGCAGGAAGCGCACGGGAACCGTCGCCTCGGCCTGCAGCACCCCGGCCTTGCTCACCTCGAGACGCAGGGCGGCCAACTGCGGGGTCGAAGCCTCGATCTCCCAGGTGACCTCCTGTTCCTGCACCGGCTCCAGGCCGAGGGTCCGCTCCAGGGCGCCCTCGCGCCCGGAGACCCCCTCGGGCAAGGTCAGCCGCACGACCAACTCCGCCGCGACGCGCGTGCCGTTGGCGATCTGCGCCGAGAGGCGTAGTGGGTTGCCGACACGGGTGACGGAGCGCGCCGGCAGGAAGTCGCTGATGCGCGCCCGCGTCGCCGCCTGGTCGGACTTCACGTTCGCCTCTGCCGCGTGGTTGGTTGTGCCCGCCGCCATGCTCAGCAGTGACGCGGCCAGGATCGGCTGCAAATGTCGGTACATGCCGGATGAATCCTCTCGCTCGTGTACGGAACCCTAACTACAACCGGACGGGGCTGATCTGCGTCCGCCGCGCCAGGTCGGCCCAGGCGGTGCTGCCGTCGTCCGGCAGGATGTCGAGCGTGACGCCGCGGTGGAACAGGGGCTGGTTCCCGGCCGCAAAGTCGTCCCAGATGCCGGCGCACTCCTGGCCCTGCGTGCCGCGCTTGCCGACCGGGTAGACGACGCGGGCACCGCCCGGCCAGGTGACGCGGTAGAGGTTCCGCGGCGGTGGCGGCGCGAAGCCCTCCGGCACCCGGTAGCGCTCCACGGCCTCCTCGTCGAGGTCGACGCCCAGGCCCGGACGCTCGCTCAATGCCATGAAGCCATCCTGCACCGCGAGACGCTCGCGGATGAGGTCGTCCTCGTAGATCTCGTGACAGGTGATCGCGGGCCAGGTGGCGTGGGTCAGGGTGGCCCCGAAGTGCAGCATGAACGCCGTGGTCAGGCCGGTCCCGACCAGTTGCAGGAAGAAGGGCTTGTTGAACTGCGCTGCCAGCGTCGCCTGCTGCCGCACACCCGCCGCGCCACCGCCGATGACAAAGCCATCGCAGACGTCTTCGCGCAGGCAGGTCTCGATCGGCGGCGAACCGTAGTGCAGCGCAATCTGCAGGCGCGTCTTCCGCCGCAGGGCGGCGCCGCCAGCCACGTCTTCCTGCGGTATCGGCGATTCGGCCAGCGCCAGCCCCGGGACCTGCTCCAGCGCCTGCAGGTACGCCCCCGCGGTACCGGCATCGCGCAGGAAGGCGTTGAAGTCGGCGTCAAAGCGGAAGTCTGACGGTACCAGCCCGGTCAGGGTCTGCACCTGCGCCAGAAAATCGCGCCAGGGGCGCGCTTTGAGCTTGGCGCTGAGGTAGCCCAGGCTCAGTGCCTCCCGCACCTCTTCGCACCAGTCCTCGGTGGACATGTCGTTGGTCCACCACGACACCGGACAGGCCGATCGTACCAAGGGCCCCAGCAGGCGGTGACAAGGCACTCCGACGGCCTTGGCGGCCAGGTCGAAGCAGGCCATCTGCAGGCCGGCGCCGAGACGGTCATCCCAGAGAAACTCGAAGGGCGAGTGCCCAATCACGCGGTCCACCTGCGCCTGGGCCACCCGGCTCCAGGTGTAGTAGCACATGGTCTCGCCGATGCCTTCGAGATCGCTGTCGGTGCGCAGGCGCAGGATCTCGAACACGGTCCAGTCCCAGTTCTCCCGGCTCAGATGCCTGGCATGGCGCAGTTTGAGCGGCACCGAAACCCAGGTGCGCTCCACGGCCCGGATGAGTGGTGCAAGCATCGTCGACCTCCTGCGGCTACGCGGCCCCCAGCGTCGTCCAGCGCCCGCGGCAAGCGCTGGCGGCGCCGGACCGAGCGGACACTATGCTGCGCGGCCCGCCGGAATGCAACGTACCCGCGCGCCTTGCGCCGCCGGGCGCTGCTATGGTATGGTTCATCTCACGGTGAGCGTCGGCCCAGGCGCGGGCCAGGCAGAAGGGCGGTAGCGTATGGCGGCTTCCGAGAACGACATCAGCATCGTGCGGCGCCTGGCCGAACGGGTGGCCGAGATTGCGGCCCTGCCGGTTCAGGCGCAGAAGCGCGAGCTGTGGCGGCGGGTGAATCGCCTCGAGCGGGTCCGCCCGCCCATTCACATCCAGGCTTTGGACTGGAACATCTGGGAAGAGCTCATTCCCACGGCCACGCTGACGGCGACGGACAGCTTCTGCCGCAGCCAGGAACGCGAACTGCGCAAGCGCATCTACGCCTTCGAGGAGTTCGGCGATGACCGGGTGGAGGATGGCGTCGTTGCCTGCCCGATCAGCATCGGCGGCGACTCCTGGGCGACCGGCTTCGGCGTGCCGCGCCAACTCGAGCACCCGCAGGAGGCCTCGGGGGCCTACGCTTTCGTGCCGGTGATCCTCGCGGAGGCCGACCTCGAGAAGATCCAGGCCGAGCCGGTGGTGACGGTCGACTGGGCCGATACCGAGCGGCGCTACCAGCAACTCTCCGACCTCTACGGCGGCATCCTGCCTGTCCGCCAGGTCGGCCGCAGCTTCTTCTGGTTCTACCCGATGGACCAGTTCATTGTCTGGCGCGGCATTGAGCAGACCTTCGTCGATCTGCTCGAACGGCCGCGGTGGATCCACGCCTGCCTGGAGCGCATCACCCAAGGCTATCTGCGCAGCGTCGAGCAGATCGAGGCGTTGGGGCTGTTGTCTCCGGGCAACGGCAACACCATGCTGGGTTCGGGCGGCTACGGCTGGACCGACGAGCTGCCGCAGCCTGATTCTGACGGGACCCATGTCCGCCTCAAAGACATCTGGGCCCGTGCCGCCACCCAGATCTTCACTGAAGGCATCTCGCCGGCCATGCACGAGGAATTCGCCGTGCGCTACGAGACGCGTCTGCTCGAGCGTTTCGGCTTGAGCTGCTACGGCTGCTGTGAGCCGCTGGACAGGAAGATGGACATCGTCCGCACCATCCCCAACCTGCGCCGGGTCTCGATGAGCCCGTGGGTCAACCTCGAGCGCGCTGCCGCGGCGGTCGGCCGCGACTACGTCTACACGCACAAACCCAACCCCAGCATCGTTGGCATGGAGCAGTGGCACCCGGACCTGGCGCGAGCGCAACTGCGCGAGGCCTTCGAGAAGACCCGCCAGAACGTGGTCGAGGTCAACCTGCAAGACCTCCATACGGTGCGCAACGAGCCCCGGCGCCTGACGGAGTGGACCCGCATCGCCCTGGAACTGGCCGCGGAGTACGCCTGAGAACGTACGGCCGCCAGATCACCCCTTCACGGCGCCGCCGCCCGCAGGACCGCACAGCCGAAGACGCCGCCAGCGGTATTGCCCGGGTGGCCCTGGAAGCGGACCGCGACTTTCGCCTTGCCGCGGGTCAGCGCCGCGGGGATGGCGTACTCGATATCGATGTAGCTGCCGGGCTTGTCGCTGTTGAGTTGCTGGGTGGCGAGCTTCTCGCCGTCCACCAGGATGTCGAAGGTCCGCGGCGGCACATCGCTGCCCCAGTAGGTGCAGCAGAGCACCATGGGCGCTTCCGGCAGCACCTGCAGCTCCCAACTGAACCAGCCGCCGTCGGGCGCGTGCCGCCAGTGCCGGTCGCCGTGCGGGCCGGCACCGTGCTTCTCTCCCTGCAGGTTGTGCTGCCGCTCCGACTCCTCGTTGCCGATCAGGACCCGGTCGAGGGTCCGCGCCTCGCGTTGCCGGCGGGCCTCCACCTCGGCCAGGATGGCCTGGTGCTTGGCACTGCCGGCCTTGGTGACTGTCCAATAGACGCCGTACTTCTCGTCGACGACCTGGTACCAGGGAAGCAGGCGCCGTGGGGACGTCGGTCCCGTGGCCGTGGTCTGGAAGCGCAGCGGCCCGTCGGCTGCTTTCTCCACCCACTGCGCCGGGTCGGCCGGGTCGCCGAGGATGAAGGTGCCGGGAGCCGGGTCGAGGCCGGCGAGGACGAGCGGGCCGTACATCACGGCCACCAGCTCGGGATCGTCGGGCATGGGCGCGGCGTGCAGAGCCATGGGCAGCCGCACCTCCACGCGGTCGCCCTCGGTCCACGTGCGCTGCAGGCGCACGTACGAACACGGCCTGGCCTCAAGGGCCTGCGCCTCGCCGTTCACCCACACGGTCGCGCCCGCGGCGACCCAGTAGGGGATGCGGACCTTGAGCGCGAAGGCGGCGGGTTGCTCGAGGTGCAGCACCAGCGTCGTGCCTTCCTCCTCCGGGAAGCGCGTTACTTGCTCCAAGCGCAGGCCGCGCTCGCGCCAGGCGACGGTGGCGGCAACGAAGAGGTTCACCGTGATGCTGTCGGCGTCGTGGAAAAAGAGGCTGTCACCCAGCTTGGCGAAGGTCTCGACACCGGTGCCGTAGCAGCACCAGAAACTGTCGTAGGGTGTGCCCCACTGCTTGGTGAGGCCGCTCGCCAAGGGCACGTAGTAGAGCATCTGGCCGGTGTCGGCGCGCTGGGTGCCGAGGATGCCGTTGAAGAAGGCCCGTTCGTAGTAGTCGGCGTAGGCCGGGGCGGCGGTCCAGCGGATCAGGCTGCGGGTGACCTTCAGCAGGTTGTGGGTCTTGCAGCACTCCTGGTTATTGACGCCCAGAGTTGCCGCCAGGGCGTTCGGCTCGCCCCAGACCTCGGCCAGGGTGGTGCCGCCGGTGGCGTAGGTGCGCGTGTTGACGACGCGATCCCAGAAGAAGCGGGTGAGGGTGCGGTAGCGCTCGTCGCCGGTGAGTTCGTAGTGGCGCGCGGCGCCGCAGATCTTCGGGATCTGGGTGTTGCCATGGAGGCGGGTAAGGTTGTCGCGCTCCAGCGCCAGCGGGCCGAGGAACGCGGCCTGGTCGTAGCGCTGCGCCAGTCTGAGGTGGGCCGGGTCGCCCGTGATCCCATAGAGGTTGTGGAGGACTTCCGACATGCCGCCGAACTCGACGGTCAACAGGCGCTCCATCTGGTACTCGGAGAGTGCGTCGGCGCGCGCGCCGTAGTAGGCTGCCAGCCGGGTGAGGATCTCCAGCGCCTGGCGGTTGCCGGCATACTGGTACATGTCCAGCAGACCGGCCATGATCTTGTGAGTGACGTAGAGCGGCGCCCAGGTCACGCGCTCCTGCCGTTCCAGCCGGTCCAGGAACTCGGCCGGGTAGGCCGACAGATAGCCGCCGCCCAGGGCCTCCTGGCACTTCGCCAGCTCCGCGACCATGGCCTCGGCCTTGGCCTTCAGCGACTCATCGCCGGTGCTGGCGTACATCAAGGCACAGGCGGAGAGGTAGTGCCCGATGAAGTGCCCGCGAATCTCGCAGGCCGGCGCCTCCCAGCCGCCCAGGGGCGCACCCGGGGCCGGCAGACCGGCGTTGAGGCGGAAGGTGTGCAGCAGACGATCCGCGTCCAGGAAGTGCAGGTACTTGCGGTTCGCCTCCTGGGCAACCTGGCATGGCCCCGGGCCCAGACGCACGTCCTGCAGATCGAACGCCTGGAGAGCCATGGGTACCGTTGCCTTGTCCGTCGTGGGGTTTTCAGCGGCCCGGCTCAGCCCCGCGCTGGCCAGCATGACCGCCACCATCGTTGCGAGTCTGCAGCTTGTCTGGAAGGCCCGTTCCATGGCGTACGATCTCCTCTCGGCGTAAGGCGTTCCCGGCAGGGCCACGGCGGCGATCCGGCCTGCCTGCAGCCGGCCTGCTCTTGCCCTCCACACCCCCGGCATCGTCTCGGGCTGGAGGGCGAGCACAGTCCTGCTGGCCAGCAGGACGGCGCGCTGCCGGAATGGCCGCCCCGCCATGGGCCGGGCTGCGGCGGCGATCCGGCCTGCCTGCAGCCGGCCTGCTCTTGCCCTCCACACCGCAGCATCGTCTCGGGCTGGAGGGCGAGCACAGTCCTGCTGGCCAGCAGGACGGCGCGCTGCCGTGGCCCTGTTCTCCAGTCCCGTCAAGGGTACCCCATCTCGGTCAGTTGCTTCGCGAAATCTGGCGGCAGCGCCGCCAGGGGCTGGCCGGCGTCGCGACCGGCGTAGCGGATCAGGTTGCGCAGCAGGCGTTCGGCCACGGGGTGGCGGCCGAGGTTCTCGCGGATGAGGAGGGTGTTGAGGACGAAGCGGCCCGCGCCGATGTCGTTGACACTGAGCAGCAGCCCGGAAGCGTAGTCCTGCGAGGCTTTGATGGCACCGGCGACGGCCTCCTGGGGCGGATCCTGGCCGGCGAAGACGAGGTCGGGGATGATCTCGCGGTAGAAGGTGTAGTCCAGGAGCCCGCCCGCCGGCAGGCCGGCGAAGATGGGGTGCGCCTTGGCCCACTCGTCTTTGAGGTAGAGCCAGCCGAAGATGGGCGTGATCGCGCCCTTGCGCGCCACGGGCAGCCAGGCGACCGGGTTGTCGCCGTCGCGGAAGACGCCGGGCGAGAGGAAGATGGCGGTGTCGCCGCGCGCCAGGCGCTCGGCCAGGCCGCGCCAGGCGGCGGCGCCACCGGGAGCAGCTGCGGTGCCCACCAGGATCACCTGCCGCGTGGCCGCGCTCGCGTCCGCGGCGAAGGGCCGCGCCGCGATGCCGCGCTCGGTCAGCCAGCGGCTGAGATCGGGATCGTCGCCCCAGAGGACGACCGCGGTCTCCACCGGCGGCAGCGTCGTCAGGTCGTCGGCGTAGAACTCCGTGGCGCCGCCGGTGGCCGCGCCGCCGCGCTCCAGGGTGGCCAGGAAACGGTAGCGACCGGGCGGCGCGTCGACGACCAGGTCCTCGGCGAAGAAGGGCAGCGCCAGCGGCGCTTCGGCGGTCGCGGTGTCGGGCGGTACGGTCACCGTGACGGTGCGTTCCAGCAGGCGCTCGAAGCCTGGCCCCACGACCTGCAGGCGCACCGGGTAGTCGCCCGCCGGCAACGCCTCTTCGTTGGCCAGCACGCCTTCGAGGTGGACCGTGCCCCCGCGGAGTACGGTGGCCGGTTCGGCGAAGAGGCAGAGGCGCAGGGGGGCAAAGGCCTCGAACATGGCATCGACGGTGCCGGGCTTGAGCTCGCGGAAGAGGGTGAACAGGCCTTCGCCGCAGTTGACGTGGTCCATCATGCCCGTGACGTTGTGCCCGATGATGGCGGGGTTGGCGCGGATGGCATTGAGTCCCAGGGTGCGCTGGCCGGCCATCTTGCGCAGGCTCTCGGCGAAAAACTGGTCGGGTCCGGCGAAGCACTCGGCGAGGCGCCAGCGCTCCCAGTCGGCGAGGAAGCGGTCGAGGCGCTCGCGGTAGAACTGCGCGTCTTCAGCACCCTTTTTGCCGAGGCGCTCGAAGTGCCGCGTAGCGCGCCAGAGGTCGACGGCGCTGCCGATGCCGTACTCAGAGAGGAGGACCGGGCCGGTATCCTGGCCGAGGGTGCGTAGAAAGCGCAGGGTATCGGCGGTGTGCGGCACGCGCGGGTAGGCGTGGACATCGCCCATGCGGACACAGTAGCCGCCCGGTGCCGCCATGCGGCTGCGCGGGGCGTCCGGGGCTTCGGCGCCCAGGTAGGCATCCCAGCCGGCAGCGCCGGGGTTGCAGAAGGAACCGATGTCGAGGCAGCCATCCCAGCGCCCGCTGTTGAGGGCCACAAGACGCGTCTCATCGAGGGAGCGGACGAGGGGCAGCATCTGGGTGGCATGGCGGAAGACAGGGCCGTCGAAGGTCTCGTTGAGCAGGCCCCAGACGACGACGCTGGCGTGGTTGCGGTCGCGACGAATCATCTCGCCGACGGCGCGGTCGAAGCGCGCCGGCATCTGCGGCGTGTCGGCCATGGGATTGGCCGCCGCGGACTCTGCGTAGACCAGCAGGCCGAGCTCGTCACAGGCGTCGAGCTGGGCCCGCGAGGCGCCGCCCCAGATGAAGCGGATGCAGTTGAAGCCCATTACTTTCATATACAGCAGGTCGCGCCGGAACAGGTCGGGGTCAGCCGGAATCTGCTGGCCGACGGGAGTGGCGTTGACCGTGTGTGCACTGCGCAGGAAAAGGCGTTTCCCGTTCATCCGGAAGGCGCCATTCTCGAAACGGAAGTCGCGGAAACCGCAGCGATCGGAGCGTTCGTCGCCGGAGCGCGAACCGGCCTCAGCGAGGCGCGCCGTGACGCGGTAGAGATACGGGTCGCTGAGTTCCCAGCGTCGCGGCTGGGTCAGGCGCAGATCGGCCTCTATGACGGTGTCGCCCTCCGGCACCTCCTGCTCCAGGGCCAGGGTGTCGAGGGTGGCGCCGCCGGCGGCGCCGGCCACGGCGAGCTCCAGGCGCACGCGGGCGGTCCCCGCTGCCGCCCGGCGGACGGTGACCTCGACGCGGATCAGGCCGGTCGCGGGGTCTGGCCGCAGGCAGAGGTCTTCGATGCGGGTCGCCGGGACGGTCAGCACCTCCACCGAGTCGACGATGCCGCCGTGGTTGTAGGAGGCGCCGGCGCTGTAGGGGATCACCTTGGCTCGGCGCGGGGTCTGGTTGAGGGTCATGCCGTCAATGGGCTGATGGGTGGGGTTGAGCACGCGCACGGCGAGGCGGTTGGGGGCGTTGGCACGGACTGTGTCGGTGACATCCAGCACAAACGGCGTCTCGCCGCCCTCGTGGCCACCGACCGACACATCGTTCAGCCAGACCTCGGCCGTGTAGTCCACCGCCCAGAAGCGCAGGAGGGTGCGACCGCCCGCATGGGGATTCGCCGGCACCGTGAACTCGCGCCAGTACCAGGCCACCCCGTGATAGCCCGGGAAGGCATCCTGAATGATCCACGGCACGCGGGTTGGCACCGCTTCGGCCACGGGCTGCTGCCACCAGGTCTGGTCACGGCCACAGTTCTGCGGGTCCGTTGCCAGACGCCAGTCGCCGTCCAAAGAGAGGGGGGCCACGGTGAGCCAGCCGGCGCTGGGCGGTGGCAGCGCCGGCGTCGTCAGGGCCGTGGCCGCCACCGCGGCGGTGGCCGGCGCGAGGACCAGGAAGGGGAAGGCGGTCGCGGCCAGCTTCCGGATCTGGCCGGCGCTGCTGAGGCTGGGCAGGCAGGAGAGCCGCCGGTACCCTGGTTGCGCGGGCACGGCCACGCTGCCGCGGAAGCCGGCGTCCCGGCGTAGTGCCAGTGGCGGCGCAAAGGGCACCTCCCGGCCGCCGCTGTCCCGGCAGTCGAAGGTGACCGTCAGTTCTTCCACGCTCGCCGGCACGCGCTCGGGATCGAGGGCGAAGGCGAAGGTGTTGCCGGCCTGACAGGGGAACAGCCGCCAGCGCGCCGAGGCGGTGACATCGAGGGTTCCCGTCTGCAGGAACAGCTCGACTTGCTCCGCTTCCGGCAGCAAGGGCCGGAAGCTCTGTGCCCGATCCCACACCCGCACGTCGTCGATCTGGCCGCTGAACCAGCGCGCCTGGGCGGCGATCCCCAGGCCCACCATGAAGGGCGTCGGGCTGGGCGCCATGGGCCGGTCCACGGTCTGGCTGTCAGTCAGCATGCCGTTGAGGTAGACCCGGAGGCGATCGGGGGTCTTGACGACGGCCACGTGCTGCCACACGTCCGGCGTCAGGCTGAGGGTGCGGCTGTAGACCCAGCCTGAGCCTGTGCCATAGGTGAAGTAGTAGCGGTTCGCCTGCTCGCCGTCCTGCTGCAGAGCAAAGCCGGCGAACTCGTTGTGGTGGTTGCCGAAGACGTCGGCATACGGGCGCTGGGTCGCGGCTGGCTTCACCCAGCACTCGATGGTAAAGGTGTCCTTCAGGGTGGGCAGAGTGGTGCCGGAATCGAGGAAAGCGCCACTGCCGTCGAGGCTGAGACACTGCCCGTCCTTACCCGGGGCAAACACCGGCGTGCCGGCCAGGCGTCCGTGCTGCGCCGCCCCGGACGAGTCGGCTAGATCCCCCTCAAAACGGTACTCCAGCAGCAGGCCGCTGCGGTCCGCGGTCTCCGCCGCCGCCGCGCTGGCCACTGCACTGACGCCGAGAGCCGCCGCGGCGGCGAGGGTCGTGGCGAGGCTCTGTGTCATCCCTGGCATGTCAGGACTCCCTGGTCGCGGCCGGACGGCCGAATGAGTGGACGCTGCGGACGGCCTCGGCTCAACCTCTCAGCCCTCAGGGCTTGGTCGCGACTGCCGTGGGGGTGATGATGCGCCGCTGCAGGGCCCCGTCGACGGCGGCCTGCACCGCACTCCAGGCCGCCGGGGAGCCCTCCTTGTCGACGGCGCCGTAGATCAGTACCGCCGGACAGCCATCCGGACGGTAGACCTCTCCCGGCGCCAGCTCCGCGGGGGTCTCGAGCGCCAGCCGCGCGTCAGGGTGCTGCGCGCCGCCTGGATCCAGCCAGAAATGCGCCTGGATGCGCTCGTCCAGCGGGACGCAACCGTAGCGGGTGCCCGCCTTCGCGTCGTACCAACTGCCGGCCCCCGAGGTGCGGTAGTAGTTCGGCACGTTCTTGCCGGCCCCGGGCAGATCGACATCGGTGCTGCTGCCGGGGCTCGAGAGCAGGTAGTGGAACACGCCCATGACCACCAGGGGCTGCGCCGGGTCGACGTTCTTCACGGCCACACAGCGGGCGACGATGAAGGGCAGGTCCGGTAGCACGACGAAGCGGTGCTCGACCTCGAAGGGCACCGCCGCGCCGCGTTGGCTGGCCATCTTGCCCTGGTCATCGACGGCCGTGATCACCCCGCCGGTCCCGCCGTGCCGTCCGCTGACCGAGACGACAACGCCGCCGGCAAACTCCTGGATATCGATGGCCGCCAGGCTTTCGGCCTGGACCCACTGGTTGTCGCCGCCGGGGCGTTGCCAGACCAGCGGGTTGTAGCGGCCCAGCAGAATGCCGTTGACCGCTATCCGGTCGATGATGTTGCCGCTCGTGCCATCATGTTCCAGGCGCAGGACACCGTTGTCGATGGCGTAACCCTTCTCCCCCAGGCGCTCGACGCGAACCTTGCCCGTCGCCGTGCCGGTCCCCGCCTGCACGACCCCCGCAAAGGCACCCGCCGCTGCCAGCGGCGGCGCCCGCAGAACCCACATGCCCTCAGCAAACGGCAGCAACGGCAGATCGCCGCAACGCAACGCCGTTGCGGCCGCCGCCGGCCACGGCAACAGCGCCGGCATGGCCGGGAGCGCGACCGCGCCGCCGTTGACCACGACCGTCGGTTGCCCGGCCTGTCCGTCGCCGCCGTAGCCGTAGGCGGTCAGACGTGTCACGCCGCGGCAGCCCCGCGGCGCCCAGCCCGGGGGAACGACGATCTCCGCGGTTACCGGCTGCACCCCGGGCGCCAGCGCCGGGGCGAACTCGCGCCCGATCTGGATAGTGCCCTCGGCGTTCGCTGCGAGCGTGATCTTCGGGGCGGTGATAACCTCCTGGCCGAGCGTGATCCGGACCTCGGCCGTCGCCACCGCGCTGCCTAGGTTCTGCAGGCGGACCTCAAGCCCCTTGGCGTCATAGGTCAGCTTGGTCAGGTAGACTTCCGGGATCTCCCCGGAGTGCAGGCGGAAGGCGAGGGGGTTGAGTCGCGTCGCCATCGCCGTCAGCTCCGGCCAGGGCGTGTCCTCCTCGTTCACCAGGCCGTAGTTCGAGTCTTCCGGGAAGGTGTCGCTGATGCCGAGAGCCGGCTCATCCTGCCACATGAAGTAGTCGCTGCCGACCATGAAGGGCAGGCGGAAGAGCAGGTGCTGCATCACCTCGTAGCACTGCGCTTTCTGCTCCTGGGTGTCGACGCGCATGCCGGCGCCATGCTGGCTGGGCAGGCCGGCATCCAGGGCCGGGAAGGACCACTCGGTGATCATCATCGGGCGCTCGACCATGCCGTAGTACGTGCTGAACACCGCGGCCAGCTCGCTGAGGTCGCCGCCCGCAAAGTCGATGCGCGGATAATTGTTGAACGTGACCACATCGCAGTGCCGGGCACAGGCCTTCCAGGCCCACTCCGGGGCGTCGCCCGCGAAGCGTGAGCCGATCACCAGGTGGTTCGGATCCGCCTTCCGAATGGCGGCCGCGGAAACCGCAAAGTAACGCTCGGCAACCTCGGCCAGGAAGGCCTTCTGCAGGGCCCGGCTGGCGTCGTTCAGCGCCGGTAGGTCGGTGAGGGCCAGGACATCGTCCCAGGTCGCCGCCTTCTGGCCCCAGGTCTCGTTGAAGGCCGCCAGCGTCGGCTGCGCGGCCTTGAGACGGTCCACCAGGGCGCGTTTGCCAGTGTGTGTGGCCGGCCGTTTCATGGTGTCGATCCAGATGCCTTCCTCACGGCCGGCCTTGCCGTACCATTCCAGCTCATTGTCGAGGAAGTACCCCAGCAACCAGGGGTCGGTGCGGTTGGCGGCGCAGGTGATCTTGGCGCGGGCATTGCAGTAGGCCTCCCAGCGCGGGTCGAAGACGTTCGGGAAGCCGGTCCAGGTGGTCTTCTCCACCAGGGCTGAGACGTCGGAGAAGGTCGAGCCGAAGGCGGCGAACAAGGTGTGCGCCAGGCCTTGGTAGCGCGTCTGCTCGATGTTGCCGGCGCCGAGCAGGTTGAAGCCCCAGGCGCGCAGCCGCTGCGTCGCCATCTCGCCCCACTTCTCCGGGGAGCCGTAGAGGCGTTCGCAGTTGCGGTTGTACGGCGCGTAGCCCAGCTTCTGGCACCAGTGCGAGTAGTAGTTCACGTGGTCGGTGCCCACGGCGTAGAAACGCTCGCCGCGCGGGTCCACCAGCCACCAGCGCTCACCGTCCTTCTCGACCTGGAAGTAGCCGTTGGCGGCGGTCGTGGCCTTAACGCCGGAACCGGCCACCGCGTAGGCCGGAGGAGGCACTGCCGCGACGACCGGCACGGGTCGCGCGCCGCGGTCATCTGCGGTCATGCTGAAGTCATCAAAGGAGCCGCGCAGGCCGGAGACCTTGAGCATCGGCCGACCCTCTTTGATGGCGGTCGCCGTGAATTCGTAGGCGATGTGGGTCAGTTGCTGACCGTCGGCGGCGAAGACCCAGCCGTCGATGCCGCGCGGCGTCAGCGCCAGGCGCAGGCGGTAAGCCTGGCCGTACTGCCAGTCTACGGCCAGGCCATCACCGGTGGTCCGTTTCAGGTTCTCCTGGGCGAGCCACTTGCCGTCGCGCATCTCGCAGAGCTCGACGAAGTGCCCCTTGCAGTCGGTGTCGGGTTTCTCGGCCAGGGCCAGGTGCCAGAAGTTGCCCTCGTCGAGCAGCAGGCCGATGCCGGCCAGTTTCCAGGCCTGCGAACTGGCCGCCGTGGGCACCAGCGTAACCTCGCATTGCACCGTGGCATACAGCGGACTTCCGGCCAGGCAGGCAGTGGCCGGCAGGCCCAGATCGCCGCTCAAGCGACCGTCAACGAGTTGCCAGTTGAACTCGTCCGCCTCCCATTGCGCCAGCGTACCCGCAAAAGCATCGGTCACCCTAACCTCGGCGGCCTTGAACTGGGCAGCAAGGAACAGGCAGGCATAGGCAAACACGTATCTTCTCATTCCGGCAGCCTCCAGGGTGTATCACCACCGCGTCCACACATAGCTTAGCGCCAGTGGGCACCTGGCGCTATGTCCGGCGCGGGGCATCCGAATCCCGTAGTGCGGCATCTCCGCGAGGGCCTGCGGTCCCCGCTTCCGCTGACCCGCATGGCCTCGAGCACTTCCCGGCTACCGCGCGGAACCTGCTATTCGGTCCCGCTGGTCAGTATTGCCGTCCGGCAGGACCGCGCGGCGTACCGAAGCAGCACCGCCTGCGTGCCTGCGTGCCTGCGTGCTTGCTTGCTTGCCTGCCTGCCGAGAGGCTTCCTGAAACCGCCCTCTGCCCCGCCCCGCCGCCGCCTGTCAGGTTTCGCGAAACCGCCCCGCCCAGTCGCTATCCCCCGCCACTTTCGCGAAACTGCCCCGCCCAGTCGCTATCCCCCGCCACTTTCGCGAAACTGCCCCGCCCAGTCGCTATCCCCCGCCACTTTCGCGAAACCGCCCCGCCCAGTCGCTATCCCCCGCCACCATCCCTCAGGTCTCGCGAAACCGCCCGCCGTCCCCGCTTTCGCGAAACCGTACCAGTAGGTGCGGCCATCAACGATGCCTGTCATCGCGACCCCCACTGCCAAGCGCGGATAGCTGTACGCTTTCGCGAAAGCGCCCAGGAGCTTTGCCAACTGTTGGCCGCCGCTTCGTGTTTTCGCGAAGGCGCCGAGACACACCCTTCCCATTCCGACCAGTCAACGCCTCGCTTTCGCGAAGACCGTGCTGCCCCTCCTGGCGGTTTCGCGAAAGCGCTTCGGGTTTTGACGAGCGGGGTGAACTCGGTCGGCCCCGGGTGACAACGGGTCTCGGCCGAGTTCCAACACGATGCTGCGGGATGGCTTGAAACGAGGCCGGTAGTCGGTTTATAGTATAACAACTAACAGCATGTTTAGGAATGCCATGAATAGCCTTGGACCCTCGATGTCTCTGGGATCGGGTATGGGGCGGGCCGAGCGCCACGCCGCGCTGGCATTCAGTACGGCTTTGGCCACCTGGGATGCCTCTGCCAGCCTTGTCCGCTGGGTAGCCCGACACTGTCGGTGGCGGACTCGTAGGCACCTGTCGGGAGCCGGCCCGGGGACCGCGGTGACGGCATCACCCCGCGGCGAGCCGTCGCCGCGGTTGTACGCCGCCTCCACGGTCCTGCGGTACCGCCAGACTGCGGCACGGTTCGCAGCCTGGAACCGCGCGGCCGGTCGGCACGGGGACACCGTTGCGGATGTCGTGGGCTTCCTGGAGGCGATCGCTGCCACAGATCGCCGACCCGGCACGCACGGCGGCCGCGGCGACCCCCGGCACCTGGCGCTGCGGCGCACCACGATCTACGCGCTGCGCGCGACCCTCGACCGCCCTCAGGGGCTGGATGTGACTGCCGGGATACCCCTGCCGCCGCGGCCGCACGCGGTTCCGGCGGCGGACCCTGGCACCGTGGCCGCGTTGCGCGCGGCTGTCCAGAGTCCGCGTGAGCGGGTGCTGGTCCTGCTCGCCTGCGATCTCGGCCTGCGTCCCGGACAGATGGCCGCGCTGCGCTGGAGTGACGTTCACCTGCCGCAGAGTCTGCTGTATGTCAGGGTGCGGGCAAGCAGGCTGGCAACCCCCATTCCCGCCCCCTGCCGAACGGCGCTGGCGGCTTGTGCCCGCGTCGGTACACGCGGAGGCTTCCTCTTTCCCTCATCGCGCCGCGGAGCGATCCGCCCGGCGACCACACGCACGCTGCAGAATGTACTGCGGCGCCTCGTGACGCGGGCCGGCCTGGCGCCCGGAACGACCTTCACCAGCCTGCGGAAAGCCTGTGTGGCAACCCGGCCGCCCGCGGCCCGTCGTGGCGTTCCGCGTGGGCAGAAGGCACACCCACCGGCGTCGGCGTCGCGCTCGCCGCCGGCACGTTCATCCGGTGATGGTGTGGGGGCAGGGCTCACACCTTGGCTATTGGCTTCGGCGAGGCGTGCGCTCGACCCGGGAGCGCGGGAACGGACCGCACTCAGAGCCTGGTCGACGCGCCACTGCAGCCCCGCGTTGGCCCGGGACACCAGTCCCTGCACGCGCGCCCGTGCGGTGTTCATGACTGCCCACCGTCGCGGGCAGCAAGCGCGCCACCTCGCCAACGTGTATGGCAGTTGCGCATCTGTGCGGCCGTGCCCTGGCCCCCGCGAGGGTAACACCGGCCCCATGTCCATGTCAGCAGGCTCTGACCCTTGCCGCTCCCCTGATCAGGGCGTTCCCTCGGCCACGCCATCCGCGGCGCTGACGCGCAGCGTGATCTCATGGCAGCCGGGAGCGACCTGGCGCTGGGCCAGGACCTCGGCACCGGTCCAGGTCAGAGCCGGCAGCGTCTGGCACTCGCAACGGAGAGCGAAGCTGTCCGGCAACCATGCTGCTCCCAGGCGCCGCACTGGACTCACGTCGATCTCGAGATGGTCGCCGTCCTGCGTCAGGCGGGCCAGGCCGTGGTGTGCCAGTTGCGCCCAGCAGGCCGCGCCGTCCGGGGCGAGCATGCGATCTGGTCGCTGGCCATAGGGCCTCAGGAACTCGACCCAGCGCGTTACGGCTTCGGCGTTCCGGGCCGGGTCCTTGTGGAGCAGGTTCGGCCAGTGCAGGCCGAGGAGAGGCCCGCTGATCTCATGCACGGGCTGAGTCGCGACGTCGTACCACGGGTAGCGGTAGGCGTGCGGCTGCAGGAGGGTCAGCGTGCCCTGGTCTACGCCCAGGAGCGGATGAGCGAAGCGGTAGCCATCGCGCACGACCGCCTTGGGCGTGGCGATGCGGCGTATGCCAACCTCATGCAGCACGGCCGCCAGGCCGCCGGGGCCGTCCCCGATGGCATGACAGAAGGCCGCCGGGACGAAGGATTGCGGAAAGCCACCCAGGCCATTCTGCGTCAGGATGTGGGCGAAGGCGTCGAGGTGGGCGCGCACCTCCTGCGCTGGCCGCATGGCCCCCAGTTGGTCGTGCCATTCGGCGCGGGTGAAGACGCCGTTCTGCCAGAACTCATGGCCCACGCCGTGGAGCGCGATCTCGACGTGGTCCGCCCCAGCGCCGAGGATGGCGGCGACCTCGTCCAGCCAGGGCCCGACCCAACGCCGGTTGTCCCACTGAGCCCCCATCCAGGTGGCACTCGGCACCCGGCGCAGGTGGTTCTCGCGGTCCCACTCGCACAGGATCAGCGCGGCCATGGGGCGCATGCCGAGTTGCTCACCGAGGGAGACGATGGCGGCGTAGTCAGCCGGGACGTGTGCTCGCCCGCTGCCGCTGCGGTACGGCTCCTGGCGCGCGTGGCCATCCTCGCCGCTCCACCAGCCCACATCATCGATGACCACCTGCAACGGCAGGGGGATGTTGACCTGCATGAGCATGCTCCTCAGCTCAGCCTGGCTCGATCATGTTGACAGCTGCCCTCTACCGCCAGGGCCGGCCTCCGGCGTCCGCTCTCAACTCGCACGGCAGCGCGGACCACCGCGTCGTCACCCCACGTCCCCACGTTCGCCATCCCTACACGCACACGGCCTGGTCAAGGGACGTCACGTCCTTCCGGGCTCATTCGGCCTGCCGGCGGACCTCATACACATCGCCCGCCGCCGGCCCGAACGAGCGGCGGAAGACCCCGCCGGCCAGCAGCACGCGCTCGCCTCCGAACAGGGACACCGCCTCCAGAGCACCGTCTGCCAGCCCACGCCATTCGGGGCAGGTCAGCGTCACGTCGTTGAAGGGGATGTCCTCGCGCACGTTCATGGCGACCAGGAACTGCCGGCCGTCGGCCGCCGTGTAGACCGTGGCGAACAGGCCGCAGTCGGCGCGGTAGTTGCCGAGGTCGCGGCGGGCTTCCAGCCGATACGCTTTGCCCGTGGCCACCGCCATGCCGACCGTATCGATGATGCGGTTGATGCGGCCCAGTTCAGCCCAGACCTCGGGATACGCCTCGGCGAGGGTGTAGCCCGCGTCGCCGCCCTCCGAGGCGCTGTAGGCAGCGTAGCCTGCCACCCCCAGGGCGGCGCTGAGCAGGAAGGTGGCGCGGGTTTCCTCGGGACGCACGAAGTCGTCCCGCTTGCAGGCCCAGGCCTGGATTACGTTCAGCACCGGCTGCTCCGGGCGGGCGTACTCCTTGAGGGCGCCGAGCACGTAGGCCTGCGTTCGGAACAGCCCCAACCCGGTGGCACCGTAGACGGGCCCCGTACGGAAGGGGTAGAGATCCATGCTGACCACATCGGCGGTGTTCTGCACCCACTCGCGGCCGCTGTGCCCGCCGCCGCCGTGGATGAAGGCCGGATCGAAGTTCACCCACAGCGGGTGGGACGGATCGTAGCGCTGCAGCCAGGCGCGGAGCTTGACCAGGCGGTCATAGTAGATGCCCACGTCGCCGTTCTGCCACCAGTAGCGGACGCTGCCGATGGGCTCGTCGACGTAGTAGAACGCCAGCAGCGGGTCGTCCTTGTAGCGGTTGAGGATGGGCAGGATCCATTCCAGGTCACCCTCGTCCCAGGGGCGCTGGATGCCGTGCGCTTCGTCGAAGAGGATCGGGTTGGCGACCGAAAAGCAGTAACGCAGTCCGGCTGCATGGATGGCCGCCAGCTCCTCCGGGGCAACCGTGGTCTCGCGCGGGTCGGAGAAGGCCTTGGGCATGACCAGGTCGAAGCCCTGCCGGGCCGCGGCAGCGAAGTCCCGGGCGTGGTACAGCAGCTTCGGCACCCAGAGCTGGCCGTCGCGGTAGAGGTGGCCGTCACGCAGGGCAACCTGTCCGGCCCCTCCCGAAGCGCTCGCCGCGAGCACGGCGACCGTGAGCAGGAGATGTCTCATGGAACCTCCTTTGCGGCATTCAGAACGTGGTTAGAGGAACTCTAGCACGTGGCCGGAATCGGGCCAGCGCTCGCGCGGTCTCCGGTTAGGGCAGTGTGCAACGCCGAGTGGAACCGTTGGCCCTTGCCGGTGTATATGTTCATAGTTACGAACAGCATCCGGCCACGCCCATCGTCATATGCAGGTACGGCGCGAGGGCCGAAGGGAGACCGTCGTGGACCAGATCAGGAAGATCGTGCGCGTCGTGGCCGGTTCGAACCAGGTTGATGGTGCGGGCGTCCGGCTCGTGCGCGTGCTGGGTCACGCGGATACCCGGGATTTCGACCCGTTCCTGATGCTCGATGCCTTCGACTCGCGCAACCCAGCCGACTATGTCAAGGGTTTCCCGTGGCATCCCCACCGCGGTATCGAAACGGTCACCTACCTGATCGCCGGTGATGTCGAGCATGGCGACAGCCTCGGCAACCAGGGTCACATCCGGGATGGTGGCTGTCAGTGGATGACGGCCGGCAGCGGCATCATCCACCAGGAGATGCCGCAGGCTTCGCCGCATATGCTCGGGCTCCAGCTCTGGGTGAACCTGCCGCGGCGGGACAAGATGGCCAGGCCGCAGTACCGCGACCTCACGGCCGCGCAGATCCCCAGGGTGCAGGAGCCGACGGGGACGGTAGGGGTGATCTCGGGGACCTATGCCGGGATCGCGGGCGCAACCCGCGGCGATTATGTGCAGGTCCTGCTGCTGGACGTCGCGCTGCAACCGGGGGCCGCGTGGCGGCTGCCGGTGCCGGGCCAGGACACGCTCTTCGTCTACATCGTCGAAGGCTCTGGCCTGTTTGCCGGCTCGGAAGTGCCGGTGCCCAGCCACCGGGCCGTTCTCTTCGTCGCGGGCGCCGAGTTCGCGGCCCAGGCCGGGCCGAACGGCGTGCGCTTCCTGCTCTTCGCCGGCCGGCCCCTGCAGGAGCCCATCGCCTGGGGCGGCCCCATCGTCATGAACACGCAGGATGAACTGGACCAAGCGTTTGCCGAACTCGATGCCGGCACGTTCATTCGCTGACCTGCGCAGGCCCGGGGTGCCCGGCTCCGCGTGCCCGCAGTGGCGCTGTCCGGTCACGCCGGTCAGTGCCCGAAGACCTCGCGGGCAATGCCGAGCCAGGTGTCGATGCGGCGGGTGAACTCGCGGGGGTCATCGTGGATGGGCGTCAGCCCGGAAGTGCCGACGCCGATCGCCGGAACCTTCTTGCCGCGCCGGCGATTGCGCTCGGAGGCCGCACCCAGCTCCACTCGGTCAATGAGGGCGTTGAGTTCCCGGGTGTCGCTCACGGTTCGTTCCCCGCACCACGGCTGGTCCCTGCGCTCATCTCACGGCGGCGATCGCCTGTTCGGACAGCGCGATCGACTCGGCCCACCGGCCCTGCCGCAGGGCGGCCAGCGCCTGCGTGTACTCGCCCTTGGCCGCGCCGAGGCGGTCGTGGGCCGGCCCCGCCGCGGCTTCCTGCAGCACCCGGTAGGCCACGGCCAAACGGTCACGGGCCCGTTCCCGCTGGGCTGGGGTGTCCGCCGTGGGCTCAGCCTGGCGGCTCAGCTCGATCCGGGCCCAGGCATCGGCCGCCAGGGCGACCTCCAGGCCCGTCGCCAGCTCGTCGTGTGTCGCTGGGCGGTCCAGGCGCGTGCCGCCGGCGTCGCGCACCTGCACCCGGTAGGTGCCGGCCGCGAGGTCCGGGAAGCGCAGGCGTGTCGAGGGCGCGGCCTGGCCCGGGGGGCGGTAGGCCAGGAAACAACGCTGTTCGGAAGTCACGGCCGCCTCGAACCCGACGGGCGCGTCCAGGTTGACTACCATCACCGCCGGGTCGTCCGCCGTCGCCCAGCGCTCGAATAGCAGGGCGTACCACATCGCGATGTCGGACATGTATGCCGCCAGCCCCCCGGCGCCGTGGCGACCGCCATGTTCGAGCGTGTAGGCATCCTCGATCGGGAGGGAGCCGGCAGCGTGGCCTGTCACCGTCGGGCCGGCTTGCGCCGCGTCGGGCAGACAGCGCGGGAAGTACGACATGGCATTGACCCGCTGCAGGTTCAGCAGTCGCAGGAGGAGCAGCCGCGGCTCGGCCTCCGTGCGCAGCCGTACCATCATGGCCAGGACCGCCTCGGAATTCTCCCAAGGCGAGCCGGTCATGGCACCACCATGGTTGCGCAGCAGCCCGGCCTGGCGCACCGCCTGATCGCGCGCGTCGCCAGCGGTGGCACTCTCATACCAGTAGGTCATCCGGGCCAGGCTGTTGAGGAAGGCATCACTGGCCTGCCGCCAGTGCTCCGCCTCGGCCGGGGCTGCCCCTTGCGCCAGGCGTGCCGCGGCCGCCATGCCCCAGGCGTTACCGAAGATCTCGGTGATCGGGAACTCCACCGGGTCATCATAATCCACAGTGTAGCGCGCATTCGCGACCTGGAACTTCAGGGTTCCCCCGAGTAGTCGGTCCAGCACGCGGCAGGCTTCGTCCCGGTACGCGGAATCGCCGGTCATGGCGTGGGCCTCGGTCATCAGCCAGGCGTAGGTGCCGAACTGCCAGGGTTCGTAGACCACCCCGAGCTCCGGCATGTCGCCCTGCGGCAGCGGCACGCGCTCGTACGGGTTGAACCACTGCGGCAGCACGTCCCCGCAGCGACGCGCCAGGTCCATCAGGCTGGGCAGTGACATCAGGAAACGCCCGCCGACCGCCGGGTCGAAGTCCTCAGTCCGCATCAGGCGGTGAACGCGGGCGGTCTCGACGGCGAACATCAGGTTCTGCCAGACCATCTCGCGGTCGCCGACGTGCGCCGGCTGGCGCGTGCCATGCCGCAACAACCCGGCTCGCGGATCGTAGAAGAGCGGGACGCCGCGGATCTTCTCGCTGAGGAAGGCGCGCTGCTCCGGGTTAGGGCGCGAGCGTTCTGCCGCCAGGAACGCCGAGAGGTAGTTATTGCAGGTAGAGAAGTCCCAGCCCGCCAAGACGTTGGGCCGTGCCTGCGCCGGATCGCAAGGGGAGCCTACCGCGTAGTCCGTGCTGACGCGCAGCCGCGTCACGACCCGTTCGGGGAAGGCGGGACCGTCCTGCCACGGCGCCTCGGGCGGGAGGTCGAGGTCGTCCCAGACCACGCCGCGGCGCATCAGGTCGCGCTCGGTACCGGCTGCCAGCTCGGTCCAGGTTGCGGGCTGTTGGCTGACGCGGTCGAGCAGCGGCGCCGCCCGGCTCGGATGCAGGGGTTCGAGCAACCGCACCAGGCGGTCGAGAGCGGCGAGCCGCGTCGCCGGCCGGTCGGTGCCGGCAGTCACGTGCAGCCACCCGTCAAACACCACCTCGCCCGGACCGAGTTCGTGGAAGTTGCGCTTCACCACGCGCCACCCCATCGCCGTGCGCCCGCCCTCGTCCCAGCTCTGCACCCGGCAGTCATGGAAGCGGAACAGGCTGCGCGGGCCCATCCAGGTCATCGGTTCCGGGTTGACCAGCATGGCGACCTCGATGCCGTCGGCCCACAGGTAGGCGGCGGGGAAGCTGTTGCCCCACTGGGCCAGAGCGGTGCCGAGGTAGATATTGCCGGGGCCCTGGTCGATGCGCACCGGGTCCGCGGCCACGCCGTCCATCCACAGGGCCGCCTGGGGTTCGAGCCCGGCAAGGACCACCTGCTGGGTCAGATGGAGGGTGATGCGGAGATGCAGCGGGCGGGCGTCAGCCTCGGCGTCCACCGCGATGTCCCAGTCGAATCCCGGGGTCGCGTGGTGCCCCCCAAGCGTGATGGCCGCCGGGGCTCCGGGCGCGGACGTCTGCCGCACCTCCGTCGGTTCGAGGCCGAATGAGGATCCGCCGATGAGGGGCTGCGCCCCCGCGAAGACTGGGCGCCACGCCGCGCCCTGCCGTGCGTCGACCGACAGCGCGAAGCGGCCGTCCGCGTCGCGGGCGAAGACCGCCCGACACGCGGCGGTGCCGATCTCGACGCGGTCGGGGGTGCGGGTGACATAAGGCGCGGCTTCCATCCGCGCCGCGGCGCCGAACCACGCCACCGCGGCCAGGATCACGAGCCGCGTCATTCCCGCTCTGAACTTCCTGGAGATGGTCACTTTACGCCTCCACCCGCTGCAGGCTGCGGCCGATGAGTTCGTCCTTCTCAGCCTCGGAGAGGTCGACGAAGCGGGCGCTGTAACCGGCGACTTTGACCATCAGGTTCGGGTACTGCTCCGGGTGTTTGCGGGCCTCGAGCAGCGTTGCGGTATCCACCATGCTGATCTGCATCTGCATCACCTTCAGCCCCACGAAGCCTTTGAGGAAGGCGACGAAGGCTCGGCGGCCAGGCTCGGCGAGGAAGGGCGCCGGGTCGAAGCGCAGGTCCAGGGTGCCGCCATTGGGGAACTGGGTGAAGTCGATGTGCGCCAGCGAGCGCAGCACCGCGGTCGGGCCATCGTGGTCGGTGCCCCAGGTCGGGTTCAGGTTGCGGGTCAGGATGTCGCCCTGGCGGCGGCCATCCGGGGTGGCGCCCAGCGTCTTGCCCAGGAAGAGGTTGGCCACGAAGGAGTAGAGCGCCGCCTGCCAACGCCCGCCGCGGGCGTTGGTGTGGCGGCTGGCGTGGGCGTAGATGCGGTCGGTGAGGGCCCGGGCGATAGTGCCGGTGAACGCGTCGCCGTTGCCCCACTTGGGGGCGCGCAGGAGTTCCAGGCGGGTCCCCTCATGCCCCTGGAAGTCGTCGCGCAGGGCCGCGAGCACCTGCTCCATGGTCAGGCGCTGGGTGTCGAACACGCAGTGCTTGATGGCGGCCAGGCTGTTGATGGTGTTGGGCACGCCCGAGACGATCATGCCGGTGAGATTGTAACGGGCGCCGCCGGCGCAGATGTCGGTGCCGGCCGCGATGCAGTCTTCGATGAACAGCGACATCATGGGGAAACGCCGACCGGCGAGGCGCAGGCGGTCGGCACCATTGGCGCAGGCCACGGCCTTGTCCAGCACGAACGCCAGCTGCCGGTCGAGGGCGTTCAGTAACTCGTCGAAGCTGCGGAAGCGTGTTGCCGGGACCGTGCTCAGGCCGGGGGTGGCGCCGGTGAGCGGCTGCCGCCCTTCGTGCAGGGTCAGGTCGAGCACGGCTAGCAGATTCAGGAAGAAGCCGTTGGGGTTGAAGGCTTCCCGGCCGGGGATGGTGAACTCGTAGCAGCAGGAGCAGATGTAATCGCGGGCATCGGCCAGCGCGCGCCCATGGCGCAGAAAGGCGGGGATGAGGACCTCGTCGTTGACGATCGAGAAGCCCAGGCCGCCGATGACGAAGTTGGCCATGGCCTGCCAGACGCGTTCCGGGGCGTCCTTGTGCAGGCGGACGGAGATGTACGGCGTGGGCATCTGGATGCGCAGCGAGCCTTCCAGGATCAACTCGGTGAGCTCGTTGCTGGCATCGGCGCCGGTCGGGGTCACGCCGCCCAGGCTGGCCTGACTGCCGACGGTGTAGAGCGCATGCGGGGTGTAGTAGTCGCAGTGTTGGAAGTTGAGCAGCCAGCCCTCGAGCAGCTCGAGGGCCTGGGCTCGGGTCAGGCGGCCGGCCTCGAGATCGCGGCGGTAGTAGGGGTAGAGGTACTGGTCGGGGCGGCCCAGGCCGATGCCGCCGCCGGGCATGCAGCCGCCCATCTCCGTGGTCACCAGGATATAGGCCAGCCAGTACGACTGCAGGGCCTCGTGCAGGGTCTCTGCCGGCTGGCGCGGCACCTTGGCCAGCACCGCGGCCGCGGTCTGCAGCTCCGCCGCCCATTCCGGGTCGTCGCTGGCGGCGGCGCTACGGAGGGCCTCCGCGCGCAGGCGGTCGGCGTAGCGCTCGAGGTTGGCGCAGGAGAGCAGGGCCGCGTCATACCAGCGCTGGCGAGCCTGGTCCTCGGGCTGGGTGGCGGCCCAGCGCGCCCGTTGTTCCTGCAGGCGCCAGCGCAGTCCGTCGGTGCCTTGGCCCAGCAGGTACTCGAGACCTGGGGTGATGTGCCCCTCGAAGCACGGTCCCATGAAGAGCTGCGCTTCCTGCAGGCCTTTCATCACCCCATCATACGCCGGCCCCGGCAGGCTACGCTGATAGGTATCCGCGTTCAGCGCCGGCAGCAACTGGTTGAAGAGGAACGGATTCTCGCCGCCGATCAGGAAGGCGTCCTTCTCGAGGGTCAGCGGGCAGTGCTCGACCAGGTAGGCCATCGCCTTGGCGCGGGCCATCGAGAGGTCGTCGGTCTCAGTCGCCAGCAGAACGTTCTTGGCGCCTTCTCCCAGCGCCGTGTACTCGGCCGGTTGCTTGCAGTCCAGGTAGCGCATCTCGAAGCGCCGCTGCCGCAGACGGCTGCTGCGTGGCGTGCTGCAGCGCGGGCCGGAGTGTGGCGGCTGGAAGTAGAGCAGATCGGCGGCTGGCTTCTTGGCCTTGGGCTTCGGGGGCGCGGTCAGGACGGCATCCATCTCAGGGCTCCAGGCTCTTGGTCTTGACGTCTGCACTATGGGTGAAGGTCACGACGATATCCTGCGGGTAGTTGCCGAACGACCCGCCGAAGAGGGTCAGGCCGCCGTTGTGTGTGGCCTCGGGCTTGGTGCCGAGCCGTAAGGTCAGCGGTTGCCCCGGCCTGATGTCAGCCGCGGCCAGTCCCGTGTCCGACAGCCATTCGCCGTCGACCCACGTGCCCTCTGCCGTCACCCGCCACGTCTTCAGCAGGCCGTACTGTGAGGCATTGTCTCCCCACCAGGACGGCGTCAGCTTACCGCGCGTACCGCCCCAGTTGCCGGGAACGGTCCATGTACCCATCTCCGCACCGTTCAGCCACAGGGTGATGTCCGACGGCCAGTCCACCTTGTAGAACGGGTACTCCGAGGCCATCTCGACACTAACCGAGAACGCCAGCAGCCGCTGCCGCGGCGTGAGCTTGTTGGCCAGGCGGTACTCGACGAAGCCGTTGGTCAGGTAGACTAGCCCCGCCTCGTGGTGGTCGGGCTCCCAGAACGAACCCGGTACATCCAGCACGCCGATGATCCGGTCCGCTGCCACCACGCCACAGGTGGGTTCGGCGCGGCAATCGACGTAGGCGCCCACGGGGACCTCGACCCGTAACTCCTTCGGAGCGCTAGTGTCGACGGTTTCCGGTAGCGTGATCCAGATCTCCCGCGCCACCAGCCGGCAGATCTTGTTGAACTTCCCGCTCGTACTGTCTCCAGCCGCCTCGATGATCCCGGCTGCCTCCAGCACGGCGACGTTCACCGACGTACTGGACAGCGGCAACTTCAGGGCGGCCGCGATCTCGGCCACGCCGTGGGGCCGGCTGGCCAGCAGACCGATGATGCGCAGCCGGGTCGGGCTGGCGAAAGCTCGGGCGACGCTGGGCAGGCGCCGGTCGTCGGTGCTCAGACTCAGGTGCGCAGGCATCTCAACGGTCCGCAGTTTCAGCTATTATGAAAGTATTCACGCTAACCATACCAACCCCCCTGTCCGTGTCAAGGGTCTCCGCGGGTTCCTTGGCGTTGTACCACTGCCGCCGCAGCGCAGTTCCTTACGAACGGCTCCAGCCGGCGCTGCCGCATGCCGGCCCAGCATGCACTTTCGCGAAAACCCTGTTCCCTGCCCGAGTTGCCGGTTTCGCGAAAGCTCTGTTGCGGTCAGACATAGGAGGTTTCGCGAAAGCGCCGTCCTCGTCCGATGTGTTGTTTTCGCGAAAGCGTCATTCCTGATGGTTGTGGCAGGTTTCGCGGAAGCGCCGTCCCCTGGCGTAGGTATTGTTTTCGCGAAAACATAATTCCTGATGTGTGTAGTAGTTTCCGCGAAAGCGTCATTCCTTATGGGTGTAGTATGGTTCGCGAAATCGTTGTTTCGGTCAGACATAGGAGGTTTCGCGAAAGTGTTGTTCATATTGCATTTTCCAGTTTATCGAAAGTGCTGTTCCTTACGAAGTTTATGTTTTCGCGAAAGCATCATTCCAACTGTGGTTACAGGTTTCGCGAACGAACTGCTCATGCTGAATTGGCCATTTGCGCGAAAGCATAATTCCAACTGTGGTTACAGGTTTCGCGAACACGCTGCTCATACTGAATTGGCCATTTGCGCGAAAGCGTCGTTCTTACCACAGTTGCCGTTTTCGCGACGGCGTTGCTTGCTGATGGATCTGGGAGGTTTCGCGAAAGCGGGGTTCCTCTGAACGCGCAACCCTTGTTTGGTTGTTCTGATCTGTAACCTCCTGTCATGGATTGTGAAATGGAGATTCGTGCACTATCTATGTAGTGAACTAGTTGAATCGTATTATGGTGCGTATTACTGTCATTATAGGCATGATAATGGCGAGGTTAGCAGTGTAGGAAGTAGTGAACATGTTCTTACGCACCGTCAACAAGGGCAACGGCAAGCAGTACCACTACGTGCTCAGGT
>CAILUI010000397.1 GCA_903837355.1 uncultured Victivallales bacterium | reverse complement strand
TGCGTACGGCGGGTACTGCGTACGGCGGGTACTGCGTACGGCGGGTACTGCGTACGGCGGGTACTGCGTACGGCGGGTACTGCGTTGCCCGTCTGCAACCGAGGGGTGCGAGCGGAAACCTAACGGCAGTGCCGTTCCCCCCCAGCCGACGTCACCACGTCGGCTGGGGCCAGCGGTCGGCGCGTTACGGTTTCGCCGCGACCGGCGCGGGCGGGTTGTCGTCACCCAGAATGTCCAGCGTCGTCCAGCCCAGGATGAAGTCGAGCATATCCAGCGGGCGCCCCGAGGCATGGATGCCGATCCAGCCGAAGTGGAGGTTGCGCCGGCACTGCATGTAGGTGATCGGCGGCGCGCTGTTGTCATGCGTCAGCACCGTCACCAGGCCCTTGCTGTACTCGGGCTTCTCGGTCGGCAGGGGTTTGCCTGCCGCCTGCAGGTGCGCCATCTCCTGGCGCCACACCTGATGCGGGTCGTTGGTGTCGAAGGCGCCGATGGTCAGGTTCTCACTGCCCCAGAACAGCAGCCCCCACGAGGCTTTGTCCGAGAACGGCATGCGCCCGACCGTGCGTCCGCCGATGCCCCAGTAGGTCCCCTCGACATTGGAGTAGCCGAGGGCGATGGAGTTGAAGTAGTCCACGGGGTGGAAGGCGAACTGCGGCTTGGAGGAGGTCGTGATGCCGATCTCGAACATGTCCGCCGCATCGCGGCCGCGATTGCCCATGTAGGTACAGCCGCTGGGTAGCCAGGTCAGCGCTACCATGGTCGCCGCGAGGGTAAACTGTCGGACCCGTGTCGTCATCGTGCCGCCCCTTTCTGTACTATTCCTATAGCTGACCCGAACCCGTCTAGCCGTAGTCTAGCGCGGGCGCGTATCCAGTCAAGCCGTATGCGTCCCCGCTCCTTGTCGCGCGTTCCGGCCACGCCAACCTTGCATCCTTGCGCCCTGCCGCGTGTCCTTACCCCAGGCGTGGGCGAAGGCCCGGTTGGATGCCGCGGTCGGCGCGATTTCCGCTGCCGGGGGCGTTTGACCGGCAAGATCAGTCACGCTATCATATGCGTACCTGCGCATATCCGCAGTAACCGGGAGGCTCGGTACGGTGGCGCCGCTGTGCTGCTCGTCAGGGCTGGTCTCTACCTGCCGGCATCCTTCTGGAAGTGACCGAAAGGAACGACCATGGCGAAGCTGGAGGTTTTCGACCCCCCGATGTGTTGCGCCTCGGGCGTGTGCGGGCCGAAGGTGGACAAGAAGCTGGTGCACTTCAGCGCGGCGCTGGCGTGGCTGCGGGCGCGGGGCGTTGAGGTGCAGCGCTACAACCCGACCCAGCAGTACGACGCATTTGCCGCGCAGGCGGCGGTGGTCAAGGCCATCAACGAGCGCGGCACCGCCTGTTTGCCGTTACTCCTGGTCGAGGGTGTGGTCGTCAGTGCCGGTGTCTATCCGGAGAAGGCCGAACTGGCCGCTCTGGTCGGCCTCGGGAATGCGGAAGATGCACCGGTATGAGTTTTCCCGCCGAGAGCCTTGCAGCCTTTGCCCAGGCGGCGCCCCGTTTCGTCTTCTTCACCGGCGCGGGCGGCGTCGGCAAGACCAGGCTGCGGGGTCTGGACTGGCGCGGGTGGTGTATGTTTCTGCGCCCCGTGATCAACGCGCCGGGCACGGCGCGGGCGTGTAAGCCATAAGGAGGTCGACGATGCGTAAGGGCTCTGCCGTGGCGGTGGGTTCCGGGTTGCTGGTCTGGTGCAGTGCCTGGGGAGCTCCGGTGATCGAGTTGGAGCCGAAGGCGGTCGACTGGGGACGACAGGTCCAGAACGCGGGCGAGTATACCTACACCATCGTGGTCAAGAACAGCGGCGATGAGACGCTGCAGATCACCAACGTCCGGGCGGGGTGCTCCTGCACGAAGGTCAACCTCAAGAAGCAGACCCTGGCACCGGGTGAATCGACCGAGATGACCGGCGCGCTCACCACGACGGGAATCGAGGGCACCATGAGCAAAGGCATCATCCTGACTACCAACGACCCGCAGCGCCCGACCGCGGTCGCCACGCTGGCGATCCGCTTCCCGATCAACGGCCAGGGCCTGCGCCCCCTCGGTACGACCATGCCCGTGCGCTGGCGCGATGGTGCCCTCTGGGCCTATGTGACCGTTGAGAACTGCGAGCCGAATACGCCGATCCTGATCGAAGCCATGGAGTTACCCGAAGGCTGGGACTGCCCGCAGGCACTCCCCATCACCATCCCACCCGAAGACCGCAAGACGATCACGCTGACCCGTAAGCCCCCGGCGGAGGCGCAGACGCAGGCGTTCGCTGACCTGCCGTTGACGCTGGTGACGGACTCGGCGAAGACGCCCCGCGTGCAGAGCTCGCTGACCTACCGCCCTGAGCCGGCTGTCCCCGCGACGCCCGCTGCGGCCGTGCCGCCGCCGGTTGCGCAACCCGCCCCCGCGGCGCCGGCCAGACCCGCGCCCTGAGCCCGGCGGCCGGCCGCTCGCGGCGACGGCCGTTTTCCAGGGGCCCCCGGTTGACAACAGGCGTTGCTGCATCATTCTATGAATGGATATGCGCAGATACGCAGAAGGTAGGCATGATGGATACTGAAGTCGCGCTCCTCAAAGCCCTGGCCGAGCCGACGCGTCTACGGCTGGCGGCGTTGCTGGCCGGCAACGGCGAGACCTGCGTTTGCGAGCTGGCCGAGGCGCTGGGAGCGCCGGCCTTCCGGGTCTCGCGGCATCTGGCGATCATGAAGGATCGCGGGCTGGTGGAGGCACGGCGTCAGGGCACGTGGATGCACTACCGTTTGGCCAGCCCTCGCGGCAAGCTCGAAGAGTGTCTGCAGGAGTGCTTCCGCGACTGCCTGGCGGAGCACCCGAGCGTGGTCGCGGACCGGGAGCGGCTGCGGGCGCACCGAGAGCTGACGCCGGCCGCCGGCGGCCGTGATTCGGCAGGCTGCGTTTCGCCGGCTGCGGAGAACGCCCCATGAGTACCAGCGCACCTGACGCCGATGGCGTCCGTTCCAGCGTTCGCGCTCGCTACGCTGAGATCGCCCAACGGGGCGGTTGCTGTGGCTCGGCCAAGGACGGCGGGCCCGACCCGCTGGGGCAGGCGTCGGCGTCTGCCGCTCTGGGCTACTCGGCGGCGGAGATGGCCGCGGTCCCGGTCGGGAGCAACCTGGGCCTTGGCTGCGGCAATCCCCAGGCCCTAGCCGAGTTGCGCGTGGGTGAGGTGGTGCTGGACCTGGGCAGTGGCGGCGGTTTCGATTGCTTTCTGGCGGCGGCGCAGGTGGGGGCCAGTGGCCAGGTGATCGGGGTCGACATGACCGCGGAGATGGTCAGCACGGCGCGGGCTAACGCGGCGCGGGGCGGCTATGCGAATGTCGAGTTCAGGCTGGGCGAGATCGAGCACTTGCCGGTGGCCGACAACGCGGTGGATGTCATCCTTTCAAACTGCGTGATCAACCTTTCCCCCGACAAACCCCAGGCGTACCGCGAGGCGTTCCGCGTCCTGCGTCCGGGCGGGCGTCTGGCGGTCTCGGACGTGGTGGCGGTCAAGCCCCTGTCGGCCGCCGTGACCTCCAACCTGGACGCCCACTGCGGGTGTGTGGCCGGAGCCGCCCTCGTGTCTGACCTTGAGCAGATGCTGCGGGAGGCCGGCTTTGACGGCATCAACATCTGCCTGCGGGAGGAGAGTCGCGAGGTTATCAAGACCTGGTTCCCGGGCAGCGGTGTGGAGGACTTTGTGCGCTCCGCCAGCATCCAGGCCCACAAAGAGCCGTTCGCCGCGGCCGGCACGGCGGGCGTGGACGCGCGGACCGAGGAACTGATCGCGATCGGGGCCGCGCTGGCGGTCCACTGTCAGCCCTGCCTGACGTACCATGTCGCCAGCGCCCGCGGTTTGGGCCTGGCTGAGGCCGACCTGCGCACGGCCATGGAGATCGGGCAGCGGGTCGAGCAGGGCGCCCAGGCAGCCATGGGACGCTTTGCCGCAGGCATCGCGGCGGGGCCGAGCGCCGCCGCGCCAAGTTGTTGCGGTGGCGCGGCGCGGCATGGGAAGACGTGTTGTTCCTGATGCATACCTTAGGGAGACCGAGCCGATGAGCAGCGAGAACCAAGCCCCGCAGGCAGCCACCAACATGGACACCTTGAAGCAGCAGGGTGAAGCCTGCGGAGCGGGCTGCTGCTGTCACGCCAGCGCGGCTAGCGGACGGACGCGCTGGGTACTGGGGGGCGTCATCCTGCTGGTCGCCGCAGCCTTGGTGGCGCGGGCCGTACTGAAGGGCAGCAGTGCCACGACGAGCACAAGCCAGTCGGCGGCGGCGACAGAGTTTGCCGCGCCCGTCCCGGCCGGGGTGACGATCGCGACCACGCCCGCCGTCGTTCCCGCCGCCCCGAGCGCCACGGCCGTGGTCGGCACCGAAATCGGCACCTTTGCCGAGCTCAACGCGCTCGCGGCGGAGACGACAGCGGTCCTCGTGTTCGTGCCGGGCAAGAGCGCGGGCGAAACCGCCCCGCCCACGGCCCAGATGGAGGCCGCGGCGCGCACCATTGCGGCGCAGGACAACAACAAGGTCGCTCTGTTCACCCTGACGGCGAGCGGGCCTGACTACGAGCAGATCGTGGGGCAGGTTACCGTGCCGGGCGTCCTGGCCCTGGTCAAGGGCAAGGGCATGAAAGCGGTCGCTGGCGAGATCACCGAGACCAAGCTGGTCCAGGCCTTTGTTGCCGCCGCGAGCGCGGCGGGCGGTTGTGGTTCCGGGAGCGCCGGTTGCGCCCCCGGAACTCCCGGCTGCAAGTGATGGCCCGGGGGCCAGGTGAACCTGGACAGCGAGGCATCCATGCCTGAACGGCCAGACTGCTACGGCACCCTCTTTCCGGATCTGGACCGGTTGCGCTACAACGAGCCCTGCGTCGGCAAGGCCTTCACGGCCCTGATCACCAGCCAGGGCATCGGGGTTCATTCCCGCCAACTGGAGGTCAACGCCGCGCACTGGGAGGCCTGTCAGCGTTGTCCCGCGTACCGCTCCTGCTATGACCTCTGCCTGGCTCGTGCCGTTCTGCGCCACGGTCTCGGGCGCGACTGAGCGGTTCCCCCAAGCTGCTGACTTCCGCCGTTCTGCGTGGCAGCGCGGGACGATACCCGGCCGCACGCCGAGCTCGCGACTGAGGTCGGGTACTGGCACCCCCTACCCGCCCGCCTGCGGCCGCACTTGCGCCGAGCCGTTGCCCGCCTATCTTGCCGCCGGTCTCTGGAAACTCACTCATAGCCTGGTGGACTCGTGGAAACAGCGGATATCCTCGCCCAACTCGAACGCGACTACGGCACCTTCCCGCAGGAGGCGCTCGCGGCGGCCTGCGCCCAGCGCGACGCGATCACGCCGCAGTTGCTGCGCGTCCTCGAGGACAGCATCGAGCGCGCCGCGGAGCTGGCGGCAGAAGACAGCGAGACGCCCTGGATGGCGCACTTCCATGCGCTCTTCCTGCTGGCGCAGTTTCGCGAGCCCCGCGCCTATCCGCTGGCAGTCCGCTTTGCGCGTCTGCCGACGGACGACCTGTGGGATCTGGCTGGCGAACTGGTCGTCGAGGGCTTGCCGCGCCTCCTGGCGTCGGTGTATGACGGCGATCTGGGCCCGATCCAGGCGCTGGTCGAGGACGAAGCCGCGGACGACTTCGCCCGCGGCGCCGGCCTGGAGGCCATCGTGGTTCTGGTGACCACGGGCAGGTTGCCCAGGTCCGTGGCCATCGCCTACTTCGCGCACCTGTTCCGGGGCGGCCTGCCCCGGCAGGCAGGGTACCCGTGGGACTGTCTCGCGGACGCGGTCGTCGACCTTAATCCCCTGGAGTTGCTCGAGGATCTGCGTCAGGCCTACGAGGCGGGACTCTGCGATCCTCTGACGTCGTGGGAGGAGGCCGAAGACGAGGCCGGGCGACCCCTTGCCGAAACGCTGCGGGACACCCTCGAACGCGGCGCCGGCCTGATCGATGACGCCTGCTTCGAACTGCGCCTGTGGGACGAGTTCAGGCACGGAGACGGCACAGACGACGACCTCGACGACGAGGACGGGGTCGATGACGAGGACGAGACCGCCGAGACCGGCGCGCCGGCCGGGCCCTGGCAGGACGACGACGAGCCCGGGGTGCCGTACGTCCGCGACGAGCCTAAGGTAGGCCGCAACGCACCGTGTCCCTGTGGCTCCGGCATGAAGTACAAGAAGTGCTGCGGGGCCGCAGACTGAGCTGGCGCTATTGCCGCCGCACGGTCTCGTGGATCAGGTCGTAGGCGAACACCAGTTCGTCGATGCTGCAGTGGTCCTGGATGAAATGCGTGGTGCAGTAGAGCAGGCCGCCATCGCGGAACATGCCGAGCACGCGCCGGATATCCGTCGCCAGCGCGTCCAGGCGGCCGAAGCCGATGGTGGTTTGGACGTCCAGTCCGCCCATCACCGTGAAGCGCTGGCGGTAGTGCTCGCGGAAGCCGGTGAGGTCCATGCCGGCCGACTCCTGGAAGGGATGGACGACGTCGTAACCCAGTTGCATGACGCCGTCGAGCACCGAGCTGAAGCAGCCGTCGCAGTGCAGGCTGATGAAGGCACCTCGGGCCTTGATGGAGTCGGTCGTGATCTTGTGGTAGGGGTAGATCAGCGACCACCAGGTCTGCGGGCTGAAGAGCAGCGCATTCTGGGCGCCCCAGTCGTCGGAGACGTGCACCATGTCGGCGCCGAGGTCCAGGCAGTTGTGGGCGAAGGTGCGGTTCCACTCGGCCTGGCGCCGGTAGACCTCGTGCAGGTCCTCCTCGTAGAGGGCCAGGTAGAGGAGGTGGTTCTCGATGCCGAAGACGCCATTGTTGGCCTCGAAGATGCCGGGAGTCTGGACGTAGACGAAACGCCCGCGCTGCTCCTTGTGGTGGCGGATGCCGTCGACGATGGCGCTGTAGGCGGCGCGGTCGTTCGGATCGCTCATCGGGACGTCCAGCGCTTGCCGCGGGGTGACCGGCTGTCCGGCGAAGCGTGCGAAGGCGTCCGGGGCGTAGATGGACGGCCCGCCGAAGAGGTGGGCGAAGTCGAATTCGTAGCGGTCCTCGAAGGCGTCGACGGAGCCAAAGCGCGCCGCGATGGGCTCGGTCAGGTTGGCGCGCACCCAGGAGTAGACCGGGACGCGGTCCGGGCGCTGGTGCCGGATGGTCTGTATGACACGTTCGCGGGAGAGCATGTTCTTTCCTTGTCACAGGCGTCCCACATGACGCCACGGCTGTTAGGTACTCAGGCTGTAGACTGTTAGGTCTTACCTCGGGGCATTTTGCGTTTCCGGATTCGGATCCGGTATTGTAACCTAATAGCCTACAGCCTAAACCGCTACAGCCTCTAGGTTTTCCATGGGACGGGTGTGTTCCCTTGTCCTGACGGTTACGGACCGCGTTGCGTGGCGAGGCCGGTCCGTCGTTCCCGGTACCTTAGTCTGGCCGGTCCCGAATCCTAATCGATGGCCGCCGGTACTCATCCCGGCGCGCGGTATTCCTGGCCATGGCCAGGCGCCACGGTATGGTACCGCCATGCTGACCCAGGGGGACCATGCGCGATGGATCTAAGTGCCTACCGTGAGTGCAGGCTCTGCCCGCGCCTCTGCCGGGTGGACCGCAGCGCTGGCCAGCGCGGCGTCTGCGGCGAGACCGCGGTTTGCCGGGTGGCCGCGATCGGTGCGCACCACGGTGAGGAGCCGGTGTTCTCGGGGACGCGCGGCTCAGGAACGGTGTTCTTCAGCGGCTGTTCGTGTCGTTGCCTGTTCTGTCAGAACTGGCAGATCTCACGCGAGAACCGCGGCGACGAGGTGAGCCTTGAGGAACTGACCGAGCGGGCGCTGGAGCTGGTGGGGCAGGGGGTCCACAACCTCAACTTCGTGACCCCGGACCACGTCTGGCCGCACCTGCGCGAGCTCTGTCGCCGCCTGCGCGCCGCCGGGGTGGCGATCCCTTTCATCATGAACGGCTCCGGCTATGTGCGGTCCGAACTCGTGCCCGCCTACGGCGAGGGGATCGACATCTTCCTGCCGGACGTCAAGTTCTCTGATCCGGAGCTGGCCCACCGCTGCATGGGGGACGCACGCTACCCCGAGATCGCCCTGGCGGCTGTGGCGGCGATGGTGGCGACGGCGGGCTTCCTGCGGCCGTGGGACGAGAGCTTCGCGACGCCTGCGGCCAAGGGGGTGTTGGTGCGTCATCTGGTGCTGCCGGGACAGGTCGAGAACAGCCTGGGGGTACTGCGCGGGTTGTACGAGCGCTGCGGCCCGGAGTTGCCGGTGTCGATCATGAGTCAGTACCGGCCGATGCCGGCCTGCACCGAGGCCGGGTTCATGACCGGCACCGTGCCGCGGCATGAGTACGACGAGGTCTGCGCCCTGGCCGAGAGACTGGGCTTCGAACACGCCTTCATCCAGCCGGACTACGGCGATGACGGCTTCATTCCGGATTTCTGCAACGAGCAACCCTTCGCGGGCAACCGCCAGGGAGAGACCTGAGGAGCACATGGACGAACACCCCCAGCGCCGGCCGAACATTCTGCTGGTGCTCAGTGACCAGCACCGTTACGACTGCGTCTCCGGGCATGGGCACCCGGTCGTGCAAACGCCGCATCTGGACCGCCTGGCGGCCGCGGGGCTGGACTTTAGCCAGGCCTACACCCCGGCGCCAGTCTGCCTGCCGGCGCGCACGAGTCTGTTGCACGGCTGCTGGCCCTGCCGGCATGGCTGTCTGATGAATGAGGGCCTGGGCGTGCTGCACCCGGACACCCGTGAGCTGCCTTCCTATGGGCGGCAGTTGGCCGGGGCAGGGTACTGGCTTGGGCACGTCGGGAAATGGCAGGTCAGCGCCGGCCATCCGCCCGCGTCGTTCGGGTTCCACGAGTCCAACCCCGGGGGCGGGTACGGGGCCTGGCGGGCGGCGGCGGGGTTGCCGGCGCGGCCGCACCGCAATGGCTGGTTCGGGGAGACCGATCCGGGGGTTACCCCCGAGCAGTCGCGCCTGGGCTGGGAAGCCGGTCAGGTGACGGCGATGCTGGAGCGTGCGGCCGGGCGTTCGGCGCCGTTCTTCGTGCGTTGGGATACGTCGGAGCCGCATCTGCCGAACCTCGTGCCGGAGCCGTATGCCTCCCTCTACAACCCGGCTCAGATCCCGCCCTGGGCGAGTTTTGGCGACACCCTGGCGGGGAAGCCGTTCATCCAGGCGCAGCAGCGCCGCACCTGGCGGCTGGAGGGCAAGAGCTGGGAGGAGTGGGCGCCGACCGTGGCCCGCTACCTGGGCGAGGTGAGCCTGCTGGATGCGCAGATCGGTCGGCTGCTGGAGACCCTCGAGCGGCTGGGGCTGGCGGAGAACACGGTGGTGGTCTACAGCGCCGACCATGGCGACCTCTGCGGTGGGCACGGGCTCATTGACAAGCACTACGTGATGTATGACGACGTGGCGCGCGTGCCCCTGATCGTGCGCTGGCCGCGCGGCCTGGTTCGGCCGGGGCGCCGCTGCGATGGGTTCGTCGTGCACGCTCTGGATCTGGCGCGGACCTTCTGCGAGCTGGGCGGCGCAGCGGTCCCGGAGACCTTCCAAGGTGCCAGCCTGCTGCCCGCCCTGGCCGGGGAACCCCTGGCGGCTCGTCCCGATGTCTTCGGTATGTACTACGGCAACCAGTTCGGCTTCTACACGCAGCGCATGGTCCGCGACCCGCGCTGGAAGTACGTCTGGAACGCCACCGCGGAGGATGAACTCTACGATCTCGAGGCGGATCCGGCCGAGCTGCGGAATCGGGCCGCGGATCCCGCCTGCGCAGCGGTGCTCGAGGCCCGGCGCCGGCGCCTGGTCGAGTGGATGGAGGCCGTCGGTGACCAGCAGCTCAACCCCTGGATCCGCGAGCAACTCCTGGACCACCTGAAGCCCTGAGGGTGTTCCCATGCCGGACAGCACGGAGTTCGTCACCGACCGCGAGATCTACCGGCGCGTGATCCTGGAGATGGTGCCGCAGGCGAAAGGGTTCCTGTGGCTGGCGACGGCGGACCTCAAGGATCTCCACGTCGAGCGGCGGGGCGCCTTTGTGCCGTTCCTGCAACAGCTTGCCGAGCTGATCGAGGCCGGTATCGACGTACGCCTGCTGCACGCCAAGGAGCCCGGGCCGAACTTCCGTCGCGACTTCGACCGTTTCCCGGTGCTGATCGAGCGCCTTGAACGTATCCTCTGTCCGCGCGTGCATTTCAAGAGCGTGATCGTGGACGGTCGGCAGGCCTACACGGGGAGTGCCAATCTGACCGGCGCGGGCATGGGGGCAAAGAGCGACGGTCGGCGGAACTTCGAGGCCGGCCTGGTGACCACGGATCCGGCCTTGGTCGCCGCGATCATGGCCCAGTTCGACCAGATCTGGATGGGCGCCCGCTGTGACGGCTGTCGCCGCAAGGCCTTCTGCGCCGACTTCAAGGAGATCGGCCGGGGCAGCCCCTGAAGAGCGCCTCGCCGTGCGGGTCTGCGGCTGCGATCCACGCATCGGCATCGACCCGGCCCCTGGAGGGCGAAGCTCCCCGGGCGCGTCAGCGCCGCTGAGCCGCATCCTGCCGGCGCGCGTCCGTTCGCGCCGCGCCGGCGGCGGCGGTTCGGGCTGCCGCACACGGCCGCCCTGCCCTTGCCCTCCACGCATCGGCATCGACCCGGCCCCTGGAGGGCGAAGCTCCCCAGGCGCGTCAGCGCCGCTGAGCCGCATCCTGCCGGCGCGCGTCCGTTCGCGCCGCGCCGGCGGCG
>CAILUI010000396.1 GCA_903837355.1 uncultured Victivallales bacterium | reverse complement strand
GAAGCGGTGGCGCCCTCTATCATCTGGATCGACGAGATCGACAAGGCCCTCAGCGGCAGCCGTTCCAGCGGCTCAACCGACGGCGGGACCACGGCCCGCGTGTTCGGCTCATTCCTTTCCTGGCTGCAGGAGAAGGAGAGCCCGGTGTTCGTCGTGGCGACGGCGAATGACATCAGCCAGCTCCCGCCCGAGCTCCTGAGGAAGGGGCGGCTCGACGAGATCTTCTTCCTGGACCTGCCGGGGGAGAGCGAACGCGCCGATATCTGGCGCATTCACATCGCCAGGCGCAAGCGCGACCCGGAGCTGTTCGATCTGGCGGCGCTGGTGCGCCAGACCGATGGCTTCACCGGAAGCGAGATCGAGCAGGCCTTCGTCGACGCGCTCTATGCCGCGTATGACGCCGGCCGCGAGGTCGGCCAGGACGACGTCATCGAGGCGCTGCGCCGCAGCGTGCCGCTGTCGGTGACGATGGCGGAGGATATCCGCGCCCTGCGCCAGTGGGCGTCGAAACGCGCCCGGAGTGCCGCTGGCGATCCGGCGGAAGTCTCAACGGCACGGCGGATCGCTGCCTGATACGCGTCCCCACCCACACTCCCTGTTCTGCCGGGTAACGCCGGCAGGGCGGGAAGGTGTAACCCCAACCAACAGCCCGGAGCCACCCTCCGGGCTTCTTCTGTCGTGGCCTTGGGCGCACGCTTCGGGCCGGAAAGGAGAGCGATGACCATCGACACCAAGGGCATGCTCCCCGAGTCTGCCCGCGCTGCAGATCACTTCGGGATCGCCTACGGACTCGGCGTGGACTCGACCGCGGTCCTGGTCGAGCTGGTACGCCGCCAGTTGCGTCCCGATTTCATCCTGTTCGCCGATGTCGGCAGTGAGAAGGAAGGCACGTACCAGTTCCTGCCCGTGATCCAGGAGTTCCTGGCAGCGGCCGGCTTCCCGCCGGTCACCGTGGTGAGGTATGAACCTGTGCGCAGCCCGTACACCACGATCGAGGGCAACATGACGATGAATGCCACGCTGCCCGGAGCCGTGTTCAACCGCGGCTCGTGCACGGTCAAGTGGAAGATCGCGCCGCAGGAGAAGTGGGTGAGGCAACACCGGCATCTCTATCCCGGCAGGATCGTCAAGGCAATCGGTTTCGATGCCGGTGAAGGCTACCGGCGCCTGCGCGCCAACGACAAGGTGCATGCGGCGGCCAATGACCGCTACGTCTACTGGTACCCGCTCCAGGACTGGGGCTGGGACCGGAACGCCTGCAAGGCAGCGATCCGCAATGCGGGACTGCCAGTGCCGCCCAAGTCCGCCTGCTTCTTCTGTGCCAACATGAAGCCCAACGAGGTCATGGACCTCAGCGCCGACGAACGCGGGCGGATCGTCAGGATGGAAATGCGCGCCGAGCCCTACAACCGCAAGGTCGAGGGGTTGTGGCGCAGGAGACGCGTACATGACGGCCGGCCAGGGTCCGTCACCGAGTACATGCTGAGGCACGGCATCCCGTTCACTGCTCCCGACGATCTGGAACCCATGCCGCTCAACCCGGCCTGCGCCAAGGCGACACAGGGGTTCACCTTCAGGCCTCCGCACCGGCGCGTATCGCTCACGGAGATGGTGGCGGCACAGAGGCGGTATGAGGATGCTGGCCACCGGCAACTCATCCAGGGCCTGTTGGCGCTGTGAATGGGCGATGAGCACCGAAAGAACACGGCGGCATGCGCGCCGCTCTGGAGATGACCATGAACCTGTGCTGCGACAACTGCGGTAAGACATACGCTGACGATAGCGAGCTTACCTGCGTGTATCCCGACATCCCGGACCTGCTGGCCAGGATCGAGCCCGGGGGCACCGTGCCGTACGGCGAGTGCCCCAACTGCGGCTGCCTGGTCTACAACGAGCCTGAGTCTGAGCCTGAGATGCACCGTTGCCTGGTGTGCGGGGACCGGGTGGATGCCAACGGGTTCCGCGACCATCTGGAGTCGCACCACCCCAATGCCGCTGGTATGGACTGGGAGGATGTCCAGGCTCAGTTCGTCCAGGACGCCAGCCTGTTCAGCGCCGTTGGTATGGATGCGGTTCGGCCCCGCTCCGCGCCCGACCCGATGGCGGTGTTGGCCGACATCGTCGCCGCGCACGACAACTGGCGCCACTGCTCTGACATGCGCGAAGCCCTGAGCGTATGGAGCGATTCGGTGAAGAAGGCCCGCCGACTGTTGAAGGCGGTACACAAACCACTGCCGGAGAAGGAGGACACGTGGATACGCACGGCATCGGCAAGCGGATCCAGGCACGTACCAGGGACACGAAGGACGTGACGCAGTTCTCGGATGCTGTGGCCAGGGCGATCGCGGCCTACCGTCACATGGACAGCACGGAGGCGGAGCCGGGGCCTGGATGCGGGCGGCACGGCGAACGCCGCTGGACCGTGGAAACGGCCGCGGGCCCGCTGTCGGTCTCGGTGCTGCGCTTCTGCAACAGCCGCGACATCGCCTCGGTCTTCATGCGCTTCGGCGATGGGGAGCGGGCCAGCGCCCTGGGGCTGGCGGACCTGAACCCCTGTTCGGGCAAGTGGAACATCCACGAGGTGGCGGCGGCCGGCCGAAAGGCGCTGGAGGGCGCGGCGCTGGACACGCTGCGCCGAAGGCTGGAACGCGTGGGAGTCAGAGCATGATCGCGTTCGACGAGTACCTGAAGCTATTCATGAAGACGCAGAAGACTGAGGAGCTGGTCATCGGCGCGTGGCACAGAGGACACAGCCGGGCGGTGTACGAGTTTCGCGGCCAGGTCGTGTACTGCGACAGCACGTGCAGCTACTCGGCGCGTTCTGTCGAGGCGCTCCGCGGTCTGCCGCCGCTGGCGCGGACGCTGTTACTGCTGAAACAGGAGCCCCGCGACACGTGGTGGACCGACTACTGCATGGCCGGAAAGCAGCGCTCCGAGCGGATCGCCCAGGGCTTCGGTGGATGCGTGACGGAGGCGCCGTACGGCCCGGAGGACTCCTGGTGCTTCGTGTACGCCGAGGTGGAGAAGATCGTCGGGTTCATGTATGCCCGCGAATCGGGCGAACTGACGCGGACGCCGACTTCCGTGGCAGACAGGCGAAAGGGAGACTGAACCATGTCCGACCGTTACAGCGCCCGTATCGAGATCGGCGGCGAACTGCCGCGGCAGCATCTGCCCAGGTTCTGCAGGCTCTTCGATGTCAGCAACGAAGACGCGCTGCTGAAGCGTGTCACCGACGGCCGTCTCGTGCTGGAGGACGCGCAAGCCGCCTGGGGTGAGTTCTACGAACTGGAAACGACATGCCGGGACCTTGACCTGCCCTACCGGCGGCACTCTGATGGCTACTGGGAGCAACCCCCGCAACGGGTGTTCTGGCAGCCGGACATGGAGGGGCCGGAGAGTGTCACCACCGACAGTGACGGCGGCATGCTTGTGTCCATGGACGTGCTCAGCGAAGCCCGGGACCATCTGCGGGCCGGCAGAGCCGCCAATGCGCTGGCGCTGCTGGAGGAGACGATCATCGAGGTGCCGGAACTGCCCGTGTTCCGGCTGGTGTGAGTTCAACTGGGGAGATCGAGACCATGGCACATCACAACATGCATCCGTTGTACGGCATCATCGCCGTGGGCGGCGGCTTCTGCACGCTGGTCTACGACCGCCGCGACCTGCCGGAGAAGAGGTCCGGGACGACCAGCCTTTCGGGCTGCGGCGCAGGCGTCCTCGCCGAATGCAATCCATTCGTCGACTTCCCGGTGGTGGATCTCTCGGGTTTCGAGGGACCGCTGCCACCGGTCAAGTACGTCGCCGAGGAACACTGCTGCCATTTCCACGAGGGCCTGTACCAACCGCTGGCCGAGTACCTGGCCATCCTGCGGCGGGCGGGTGTTCCCATCCGCCGCTGCCGGAACGGCGTCCTACGGGCGGAGAGCCCAGAAGCGGAGCCCACATGAACACATTCGACACCCGCGTGGACCTGCGCAATCGCAGCTCTATGACGGAGTTCCTGAACAGCCACTTCCGCTACTTCACGCTGCACAGCGTCAACGGCGCCACTTCCTACGCCAACTGCGTCAAGGTCCACCGCCTGGGGCTCACCCCGGCGCAGCTTGAGCAGGCCTGGCAGATGCTCGACATGCCCGTGGTCTTCCACGCCATCCGGGACGGGCTCGAGCGCTGGGCCGAGGCCCGGCGCTGGGAGTGGCAAGCGCATTTCCGTGGGCGGTCATCCGGCTACCTGGTGCTCTGCCGTGGCGGTCTGGACTACGAGCGCGCCCATACGGCGCAGTGCGACGAGTGCGGCAAGCTGACCTACCACACGCAGGATGTGCCCTGCACCGGCGGTGGCTGCAACGGCACGCTCAGAGCGATGGAGAAGCCGGTGCCACAGGTCATCACCTGGCCGGGTAAGGGAGTTGACGAACACGAGGACTGGTCCGGCTGGGATCTGGGGAGCCTGCGGGAGCGTGCACGGTTGGTGCAGGATTTCGACCGCGCCGGCGATGAAGCCGTGGCCACGTTCGTACGCTTCTGCGACGAGTACCGCGTGGTCGAGAAGACGGTGTCGGTGCCGACCCAGGTGAGAGTGCTGGAACCAGCTTGAGGCACCCGCCGTAACACAGAAAGGACGACAAGCGGAATGGATACCCCGACTCGAGAGACGCTGATGCGCCTGGTCTCGCCCGCTGGCATGGAGGCCACGTTCGAGGCCGCCGTCAGGCAGTACTGCGATGGCCTTGGCGAACTCCGTAATGCCGTGGGAGCAATGGGGCGCGCTTTCGTGCTGGCCTATCCCCCGGAGGCGGAGCTTGGGAGGATCCGGGCACATGGAGGCAACTGCGACGCCGAGACCGAGAGGGCGGTGCGCCGGGTGCTCAAGCTGTGGGCCTGGCGGGCGCTGACGCAGATGACCAACATGACCCGGCTCATGACCGCAGCCGACAACCGCAGGCTCGGAGAGCAGTTGCAGAACCCGGACACGCTGCCGGAGGTCACAGCAGCCAACATAACCGCCTGGGCAGATACGCTGGTTGAACGCCTGCCCGCGCTCTCGCGCGACGCCATCTCCGAGGCCTGGCGTATCCTCTGCCCACCGCAGTCCCGCTACAAGACCAACCGGCGCAACGAAGGCATCGGCAGGAAGATGATCCTGACCTGGTGGTTCGTGCAATACCAAGGAGTCGGCACCCTGTATGAGGGCAGCAACTTCAGCGAACAGGCGCAGGCGGTAGACAAGGCCTTCCACCTGCTCGACGGCAAGGGGCTACCGAAGTATCCGTCCGACTTCGTCACCGCCATCCGTGAGGCCATGCGCCGGTCGCGTGGTCCCGGCTTTGTCGGCGAGTCTGAGTACTTCCGTTTCAGGGTGTACGGAAACGGCAATATGCACCTGGAGCTGAAACGCCTGGACCTGGTCGCCGAGATCAACCGTCAGTGCGGCGGGAACATGGTACCGCAGGCGGCTTCGGCGTGATGGGGAATGCGAGAGCCGAGAAGCCGGGCAGACTGGCAGTCGAGGCTGTCACTATGGGTAACGTGGTCGGGATCGAGCCGGCGCCGGTGCCTGGCCAGCGACTGAGGATGGGTCGGCGCTCCACTGGCGCCGGCCGCTCCGATGTCATGTCCCCCGGCTGCCAACTCGATGGCCATGCCAGCATATCATCGCTGGACGAGCCCGTGCACGCGAACCACGGCGAGGAGGACTTCACCTTGGGCGACCCCGCACAAGCCGCCGTGCGGAACAGCGATTGGGGCGAGTTCATGTCGATGCTTGATGGTCGCCAGCAGTACATCGTCAGAGCTACTGCCGGAGGCGAGAGACTCACGGACCAGGCAACCCAACTCAAGGTCACTCCGTCGGCAGTGTGCCAGCGCCGGGATACGATTGCGAAGCGCGCTCGGGCCTTCTGGGGTGAGTCGGTGCTTCAAGGATGCCGAGACCATGCCTCTGTGGCGCCGGCAGGCGCGACAGCACTGAAGTGAAGGTCCGTACGCCAATAACGACACTGACGACATGCCCATGACGCAACCAGAAGATACCCTCCACCACCGTGACCCGGTGGGGGAGGGCGTTGCCTCCGTCTCCCCTGCTTTTTTGTCGATGCTCTCGGCTTCACGCTGGAAAGTGGGTGATCGCCATGTCATGGCACCAGCGGGGGCCCGAAGCGCGATGGCCGCAGCACGGTTCCCGGCACGCTCCAAGGTGCGCGCCCACGCCTCATTTGGCTGGCCGGTCCTGAGTCATGCCTATGACACGCCTGCAAAGCCGCCCTACAACAGCACCATCTGCATCCAGTTCCGCGAGTCTGCCGGCTTCGGCGCTTGGGGTGGACCTGGATCCGGCCGTCTGGCCTCCAAGCCCCCAGACGGCTGGCCTTGGTACCGTTTGCATGGCCGCAGCAACCGGTATATCCTCTTATCATCCTGTTGGGTGCGGGAATCACAGGGCGCCACCATCTGAATGGGTCTGGGAGCTGGCGGCTGGCCAGGCTGGTGGACCAGGGGGTGGCGTTGTCGGCTTGCCTTGAGTAGGTCGGCGCCGCCGCCAGTGCCGCAGGATTGGATGGCGAGGAGGGCCTGCCGGTGCAAAGAACGACGGCGAAGCGGACGAACCTCCCACGGGTGGGAACCAGAGGCCCATCGGCTCTGGCAATCCTGGCAGCGGTCTCCTGCTGTTGGCCGGCCTGCGCGGGTGACGCCGTCGCTGGCGGATCCTACGAGGCACCACTCGCCGCCGTGACCCAGTGCCTTCTCAGCGCCATTGTCGACTGCCGTGACGGCGCGACAGACAGGCTGCTGGGCAGCCTCGTTGATGAAGCCCCATTGCTTCCTGCAGCGGGCGACGTGGCTGTGCGCCATGGCGCCTCGGGTGTGGATGCCCACACGCTGCTGGCGGAATACCAGCCCCTGGCGGAGATGGCGCAGGGCGCTCCCACTCCGCACAGAGGCGAGGTCGCGCTTGCCTGTGCCGAGGCACAGGCAAGCATAGCGGCAGCCGTCGCCAAGGCCCTCCCGACCGTGGCCGAAGAGGGCGCCCGTCGATTCCTCGTCGAACTCTCTCTCGTGCTGCCGTTCCTGGCTACCGCCGACGACCGTTGGGACCCGAAGGCAACCGAGGCGTTGCTGCGCGCACCTCTGAGCCCGGCACACCTGCCGATGGCTGAAGACTTCGCCCTTCACTGCGGGCGGCCGCTTACCGCCTGCGGGCTCTCCCGTCTCGTGGAGCCTTCAACCGGCAGACCTGCCGCGCAACTGACCTACCTCCAGAGCGCCGCTGCCAGGATGAGCGCGGCGCGCGATCCCCGGGCTGCGGTGCGCTGCTGCGAAGCCGGGATCCGTATCGCCGCCGCTGCGGGTGACCAGAACGCCCTGCGGGCGATCACCGTGCAGCTCGCCGCCGTTCTTGCAGACACCGGGAACCCCATCGAGGCAGCACGCCACCTCGAAGGCCTTCTCGCTGGCAACGCCCAGGTCACGGATCGCTCCTCCCTGGTGGCCAGACGTCTCGACCTCCTCTACCAGGCAGGTGCGTATGAGGAAGCACTGCACGCGGCGGGGCAGGAGCGGGACATCGCGGGGGCCGACAAGGTGGCCCCGGAGGTGCTCCACCTGCTCTGGGCCTGCCAGCGGCGGCTCGGACACGCCGCCGCTGCAGAGACCTCCGCGGCGCAACTCTTCGATCGCTTCCCTCGGCACCCCCTGGCCGCAGGCATACTCCTCGGCGAAGCCGTCGACGCCCTCAAGACACTGGACTACCGCACCGCCGACCGCTTGCTCGCACAGGTCCAGACGGACTTCCCCGGATCGAAATACGCGGCCCAGGCCACCGAGTTCCGCGAGCACCTGGCCGTGACCCGCGCAGCGCCCGCGCACCAGCCGTAGCCATGGCGGTGCCTGTGCCGACGGAATGCGCGGGCTTGGATCGCCCTGCCGGCGCGGCTGGGGAGAAGGTACGCTCCTTGGCAGGCATCGACAGCGCGCCGGGGAAGGCTCGCCGCCGGCTGCGGCTGGCCTGTGGCCGCCCGAAGGAGAAGACCATGAGGCACTTCGTCTGCCTGCTGCTGGTGGCCGTGGGAGTTGCTCTGGCCGCGGACAGTGCGGACAGCCTGCGCCCGGGCCGGTTCCTGATCCTGTCCGTGCCGCAGGCCCTGTCGGCGCAACTGCTTGAGTGCCCCAACCATGCCTTTGGCGGCATGCAGGACGGGATCAATGAGATCGCGCAGCGCAAAGCGGGACTTCCTCACGGGGCGATCTCGTTCGTGCAGTTCTGCATCACCGACCAGGTGGAGGCCATCACCCGTTGCGCCCCGTTGCTCGACATGGCGGCGGTAAACCCCTATGTGAGTCTCAGCGAGGACGGCCCATCCCCGGATACCGCTATCTGGCCTGAGTGCAACCACCCAATGCTCAACCGCTTGCGTCAGCTCAGGACAGCCGCCGGAGAGGTCCCCCTGCTGGCCCGCATCGGTATCGGCGGGGTCGAGTCGAGCTACCTCACCAAGCGCGAACCGACGTTCGAGGAGCTCGAGTGGATGGTCATGGCGGCAGTGGGGGCCGGCTTCCGCGGCATCGTCTGGGTGGGCGAATTCGATACAGGAGGCCGGTTGCGGGGGCTCGGAAGCTGCCTGGCGCGGTTCGCCGAGGACCTCGGTAAGGTCAAGCCGGTCCGCTGGGTGGCTGTCCCCACGGTGCTTCCTGTGTCCGCCTTGGCAACGGAAACGAAACTTGCTGTTGTGCTCCTGAACCCCGACTACTTTCAGGAGATGAAGACCGGTCAGCTTCAGAAGCTGCCGCTCGACCCCCGGCTGCAGAAGGGGGTGCTGACGTTGCGGCTGCCTGACCGTATCACCATGGAGGCAGGTCTCACGCTCCATGGCCGGCCGGTAGCGCCGCAGCGGCAACCCGATGGCACCTACAGTCTGCCGTACCAACTCGCGGGAGGCGGGACCGTCCTGTTTCTGGATCTCGTGCAGCAGGGAACGCGCGGGGTCGAAGGAGGGCGAAAGACGCCCTGACTCCGGGCCCGACTTCGGCACGGCAGCGCGACTCGAGCGGCGCGATTCCGCCGATACTGGGAATCTGCGCCGAGATACCAGCCTCGAATGCCGCAGGTTGGGTTGACAGAGCCCACTGGCGCGGATACTTGTAGTTCAACGGGTTGAGATGCCGATGCGGTTGGCGACGCCTGTGCCGGATACGGGGGAGAACCGAACCCATGAAGACGGGAAGAGCCGGTCGAATCCTGTGCGCAGGTCTGCTGGTGCTCGGGGGCACGGCCGCGGTGCTCTGGGCCTGCAGTGACACGGGAGGCATCCACGGCACGGTGACGGAGAGCCTGCACGGGCACGTGCTGTGCGGTTCCTTCATGGGTCTGGCGCGCACGGCGGACCCGAGCTACGTAGCCTCCACCAACACGGACGTGAACGGGGACTACAAGTTCACCGGGCTGACGCCGGACGGGTACACGGTCTCGGCGGGGCACATGGCCTACCAGCCCAAGACGGCGAACGTGACGGTGACCGCCGGCGGGGACGTGGGCAAGGACTTCGTGCTGGATCCGGTCGCGGCAAACATCAAGGCCGACGTGGTGAGCCTGGACCAGAGTTCGGGCGGGAAAACCGGCGGCTGGCGCTCGGTGCAGGTGAAGATCACCTACCAGATGATGTGCCACGGCCCCATGCGCCTGGTGGTGTGGGCCTGGGGCGGCAGCCCGGCCAAACCGTACGTGATCCATGACAGCAGCGGGACCGGCGGGTACGACTACAGCTGCTGGCTGGACAGCACGGTCACCCCCAATCCGGCCTCCTCGGGCTACGACACAGTGGCCACGCTGCGCTTCCCGTGGAACACCACTTGGGTGCCCAACGGCTCGTACACCATCAAGGCGGCGCTGAAGTGCTCGGACCCGCACAAGGACGGGGTCGACGAGAACCCGGACCCCGTGGCGGAGAGCTGGGTGCACTGGGCTGGCAGCCCGCCCACCGCGACCGCCGACGGCACTGCCGGGGGCACCACCCTGAGCATCGGCGTGACCAACCTGGTCATCACCGGCTACCGGGCCAAGGACACGCCCCTGCCCAGCCACGACCAGGACGCCTTCCTCTACGACCCGGACGCGGCCAGCCCGCTGTGCAATCCGTCCTTCGAGGTGAGCATCGACAACTGGGCCACCGAACCCATGGTGATCCGCGTGTGGATGGCGGCCACCGCCTGGAGCGACACCCGGCCGGTGCCGGACTACGACCCCTACGTGGACCTCGATGTCAACGCGGCCGGGACCTACACGCTCACTTGGGATGGCTCGAACCCGGGATACCCCTACTGGGAAGGCGAGTGGGGCACCTGGAGCTTCGATGTCGATGTCTACCGCCTGGACCCGTCCGGCACCTGGGCCATCGACCACTTCTACGCCAAGAGCCACGACGGCTGGAGCGAGAACTACGACGTGCTCGTCGATCCGGTCAACCACCACGTCTGGTGGCACTGCGACGAGACCACCACGCCGCCGGGGTACCAGTTCCGCTGCAACTACATCGTGCACAGCGACGAAAGCACGCAGCCGACGGCCGTCGACCTGGTAACGCTCAAAGAGCTGACCGTCAAGGCGACGCAGACCGGCCCGGTCACGCTGAACACACTGCACGACAACATCACCACTTTCCCCGGCTCCGGCTACACCACCGAGAACGACACCCTGGGCACCTGGCGCACCGTCTTCACCGGCCAGACCGCCAGCGGCGCCGAACACCGCCGCGATGGTACCAATCCTAGGATCCTGGCGACGAACAGGACGAAGACGAAAATCGACGTGGATTTCCTGCGCCTTTGGGACTCTCACCAAGAAGCTAACAGAAGCACTCGCGCGATTGATGCGACGGAGCGGGCCGCGTACCAGTACGAGGACAACGCGCGGTCCGATAGCGACGCGAGCGACTCCCATCCGATGCTAGTCCTTGGGGGCTGGGGGAGCACGATGGCAAGTGCTGACGTGAAGGTGAAGTGCCAGTTCAGCCCAGCCTCAAAGGGCGCCCACGTGCTCTGGCGTATTGCCGCGAGTACCGGGGCCGTGAGCGGAGCGACAGCCGGCGACTTCTCAGCGTCCGACACGATCCCGCTCTGCTTGGTGCCTTCTGCGGACACGCTCGCCGACCACAACGGCACGGATTTCGTTCTCAGAGTCGGACTGGACGAGAATGAAGATGGGGTTCTGTCGGATTCGGAGGCATACCCATTGCAGTGGGGGGTCCGGGTAATAGGTAGCCCAGAGTACTCCCGGTGCGGGTTCTTTCTGAACCAATATGTGATCAACGTCGCCCGGGTATTGTGGCCGTGTGCGGGAGAGAACCTCGACATCTTCATGGGAACAAACACGTCTCCGAGCTACCAGCAGGACCTGGCAGACACCGTGTCCTTCACCGGCGGCTACGACCAGAGGAACGGTTTGGGCTGCGACCCGACATCGCTGATCCAGGGCAGCCTGCGCAAGTACGTCTGGCAACCCATGACACCGTTCGAGGACAAGATCATAAGAGGCACGACAATGTGGGAAGATGTCATCGTGCCGACCATCACCTCGATGGGTGTCGGGGCTTGGTACGCGGACCCGGCCAACGCGACGGCCAACGCGCACACCTTCTCGGCGCCCTACTCCCACACGGTAGCTTTCAACAGCGACGACGACATCGTATACGCTTTGGGGCAAGCCGGCGTGAACGTGTCAATCACGGTCGGAACAGTGAGGGACACCCCCAAGCCGCGCATCACTTTCGTGCACGTCTCCGGCCAGATCGCGGACCTCTATGACTTCAAGACGGACGGCAGCGACAACCACCTGGGCTGGGCGGGTCGCGTTCAGACGTGCTACGCACCATCGTGCTCACGCACCGCAGGCAAGGTGTTCAACCTGCTTGTCAACACATCCGTGAGTGCGTCTACGATAGACGAGCGGCCTCAGCACGACGCCTGGGGTGAGCTGCGTCCGTTGTGGATCGCCGCCGTCGCGAACCGGCCTTAGCCCCGAAGCCGAGACAGGAGTCACCGCATTGGCTCGACCTAACTGTGCCTACTGCAGCCGCGAGCAACGGGCCTACCCCGCACTGGTGTGGCTGGCGCTCCTCCTAGTAGTCCCCGTTACTCAGACGCTCTGGTCCGCGGCCACGTTCGCGGAACTCGCGACGGCGGAACTCCCGAGGGATGAATGGCTCGCGGCCTTCGCGGCTACCTGCGCTGCCGCCCGGGTGGACACCACATGCACTCGGGCACGTCTCCTCAAGACCCCCGAGGACACAAGGGAGGTCGGGGAGGCCCGGGTTGTGCAGGCCCAGTCCATCCTTCTCGTCCTGTCGCGGGCCGTGGACTTGGCGATGGCCAATGAATCCGCGCCCGGCGAGGGAACCACTATGTTGACCGCGTTGTCGGCGTTGGGGGTGGCCGCTCTGGAGCCGAGACCGCTTGCGCTCGGGAACGTGGAGGTCTCGGCGGCTGCGACCATGCTCTGGTCGGGCGTTGCGTTCCGGCTTCTTGGGGGGTCCAGTGCAGAGAAGGTCCAGGTGCCTGCCGGTCTGTGGTCCTGGACTTCAGTGGACGCGCCGGTGGTAGCCGCGATCATGAGGGACGAGTTCGGCTTGGTGGAAGGGCCAGGCGGGCGTGGTATCGACCAGATGCTGCTGGAGGCAGTGCAGGCCGGAAACACGGCCTTAGGGCACCCAGCCGGTGCCAAGTCCTCTCCTTTGCACGCTCTGGGGGCGATGTTACCCCGCGGCGACTGCCTGCATGGCTTTGCTGCGCAGATAGAGCAGCCGGATCTGGCGACCTTTGCGTGGGACGTTCTGCTCGCTGCCCGACTGCATGCGTTGTGTAGATTGGAGCTACGAAGTCGCGTGGCGCCCGGTTCTCCGGCCCCCGGCCTTGCCGGGGCCGTCGCGTTCTGCAGAGAAGACTACAGCGAGCTGGAGAAGAGGGTGGTTCTCGGCCATCCCACGGACGAGGTCGGGCTCCTCATGGCCGTGGCGGACGCTCAGATGGAGCTTCGCACCCACATCCAGAAACGGGGACTGGTCATTTTGGCCATGGCCAAGAATAGGCTTGGCCGTACCCCGTGAGATGCCCTCGCCGCTATGGATGCCGTCCGTTCCCATGGGGAACACGTGGGCTGCGGTGCCGCAACTACCAACGATACGTGTATGCGGTGCCGTTCCCACGGAACGGCACTTGGTGACCGGATGGTCTACAGCACCAAGAAGCATAGCAGACGGCCTTGTACGTGCTTCTCGGCCGCTGGAACCATACCTACCGGTCTCAGGTCCGCCGCGCGCCCTGCTTTTCCCGCCTGGGCGGCAGCCGGGCGTGCGTCAGGCGGTCTGGGCAGCCTGGACTCGGCGCCGTTGGCCCAAGTCCTACGTGGCAGCAGTGTGTTGGAGTGGAACTCAGCGGAGGAGGACAAGCATGAGCCGGCTTGCGATGGTCTGGCGTCTTGGGTGGGGGTTGCTCCTGGCCGCGGTCTGGACGACGCTCGGGGCAGAGGCTCCCGCGCCCTCGCCGCTCGCATGGGACGCTGCAACTGAGGCACCCGCAGCCTTCCTGCAGCGTTTGGAGCAGGCCGGTACCGGGATGCTCCCCGCACAACGCCTGACGGCGCAGGGGGCGGAGCCGGTCGTCCAGGCGGCCGCGGCGGCGCACGTGCTGGGTGGCACGGCGCCCGCCGAGTGGGGCGCCAAGCTTTACGGCGCGGACACCGATGGCCGGCGCACCTTCGACATCGTGAGCGAGTTCATGGCGGGCAAGTACGGCCGGCTGATCGAGCTGGCCGAGGCCGTGGGCATGTTCGAACGCGAACAGCACCATTCGGTGCGTTGGCCCGGGATCGCCGACAACCTGGAGCAGGCCGCGGGGCAGGACCCGGCCCGCGCCGCCTGGCACAATGCGGCCGTGGCGCTGCGGATGCTGTCGCTCTGGCGCTCCGGCATGTCCGGCGAACAACGGCTGGCGCAGCTCCGGCTGGTGGCGGCAGCCCCCGATCCGCTCAAGCGCAGCCTGGGTGATACCATCGTCAATGCCCCGGGCGCCACCGGCGACCGCGCCCGCCAGGCCTACTACGGGCTCCTGAACGGTGCCCTGCTGGAGGGTGGGCTACGGGACCCTGTCCTGGCGGAGCTGTTCACGAAGATCGCT
>CAILUI010000395.1 GCA_903837355.1 uncultured Victivallales bacterium | reverse complement strand
CGGCGGCTCAAACCCCGACGGCGGCCCCGGACATGACCACGACAGCATGGTCCCGGCTCTGGACCTGGCAGCGGCCATCATCCGCGATCTGCGCGACCTGCAACCGCAGGCCTGGGTCCTCTGGCAGGCCGTCGAGAACGAACAGTACTGCGTCTGGTGGAAGTACAACCACGGCCCGCTCCACGGCGACTTCATGCACGACACCGAGGCCATGCAGGTGACGCGCAAGTACCATGCCATGGCGCAGTTCACGCGCTTCGTGCGGCCCGGTTACCGCATGATCGGCGTGCTGGCCGAGGACACCGTCGCCTTCCTCGACCCACGCGGCAGCCGCCTGGTGCTGGTCTACTCGAGTCCGGTCCTACCGCGGGGTGACCACGTGCTCACCGTGCGCGTCACCGGCGACAAAGCCGCCGCCGCCCGCCACGTCGTCGTCACCGCCGCCCGCGCCGACATCAGCCCCTGAGAACCAGAACCCGCCAGTCGCGGCACCGTGCCCGAACAAACGCTTGCGCGAAAACGCAGCGGCGCTGCACCGGCTGCAGCTTTCGCGAAAACACAGGATTGGTGCGCGCCGGGTTTCGCGAAACCGCCGCGAAGCCCCGCCGCCCGCTTTCGCGAAAATGTCACGGTAGGGGCGACAGTGCTTTCGCGAAAACGCAAGGGGGGGCGGCAGTGCTTTCGCGAACAGCTATAGTGATACGCAAGTAGTGGTGTCTGTGGCGGATCGACCGGGCGGCGCAGCGTCGGCGGCGAGGCGGGCGGGGCGCGAAGCCGCGATCCAGGAGATGATGTACAGATGAGACGATTCCCCTGGGGTAGATCGGTTCGGGCCAGCGGGGCGGGCTGGACGGGGTGGTTGGTAGCGGGCCTGCTGGTTGGGCAGGGGCTCGGCGCGGAGCAACCGGCGAGCCGTTACCTCAGCGACCTGGCGCGCGCGACGCCGTTCGTCGCCCAGCAGGCCTGGGGTACTCTGGGCCTCGATACGGCTACCGTACCCCCAGATGGCCGCGCCGCGACGCCGATCATCCTTGGGCAGAAGACCTACGCCAAGGGCCTCGGGCATCACGCCGGCGGCGAAATAGTTATCCCCGTCACCCCGGCCTACGTGCGCTTCTGCGCCGAGGTGGGAGTGCAGTGGCAGGGCGGGCAGCGCGGCAGCGTCGTCATGCAGGTGTGGGTGGACGGCGTCAAGCAATTCGACAGCGGTGTACGCACCGATAGCGACGCGCCCGTGCCCGTGGAGGTTGCCCTGACCGGGGCTCGCGAGCTCCGCCTGGTGGCCTCCGACAACGGCGACGGCGTCTCTTGCGACATGGCGACCTGGGCCGACGCGCGGATCATCCTCGACGGCAACGTACCGACCTTTGGTCTGGCCAAGGTCGAGGTGGCCGGCGCCGAGGTGCCACTGAGTTCAGCCTCGAGTGGCTTCGCCGTGGCCCTGGCCGGCAGTGGCCCGCAGGTGGCCTTCCTGGCCCCGGCCGCCGCGGTCGCCGCCGTCGCGGCCGGTGAGCAGTCTCGGATCAGCGTTCCCATCGACTACAGCAAACCGTTGGTGCTGCGGGTGGCAGCGCGGCTGGTCGACGGCGCCGGCGCGGAGGTGGCCCTGCAGTGCGGCGAAACACGCTGTGTGAAAACCCTGAGCGGCACGGAACCGCTCCTGCTCGAGCTGCCAGTGCCCAGCGCGCCGTCCGGAACCTGGATCACGCTGGGGACCACGGGTGGGACGGCCGACGCCACGGTGCGCTGGGACCGCCTCAGCGCGATGCGTGAAGACGGTACGTCGTCTCCCATTCCCCTGCAGCCGCAGGCCGCGGCCGCGGGCGGGGTTCCGGCCATGCTGCCGGCGTTGCGCCCCGGCCTGGAGAAGCAGCTCATCGAGTGGGACTGGCGTCTGCAGGATGGCATCGGCACGCCGCGCCAGCCCAGCACCTGGCAGGCGGCAACGGCGCGGCTGCTCGAACGCGGCCTACGCCAGCTCGAACACCTGCGCCGGCAAGGCCGCGAGGTCGCGACCTGGGCCACCAAGGCCGAGGGCCTGCAGGCGGAGCAGGCGCGGCTGAGCGCCGCGGCGGACAGCCCCGAGACGGCCTGGGAGGACCTCTGGCGCCGCACCCACGAGTGGCGGCGCGACCTGCTCATCCGCGGCGCCTGGGGCGACCTCGGCCCGATCGTCTTCGTCAAGCAGGTGCCGAGCATGTTCAGCCACCAACTCACACAGTACTACGGTTCCTGCGCCCGGCCCGGTGGCGGCATCTGCGTGCTCGATGCCCCCGGCCAGTCGCTGCAGGCCCGCGTGCTGGCGCCGGACGCCCTGCCAGCCGGTAGCTTCCAGCACGTCGATGTCGCCGCCGATGGCAAGCGCCTGCTCTTCGCCTACTGCGAGACCGGCACGGCGCCGAAGGACCGCGAAAGCAGCCTGGACCACTTCTACCGCCTGTACGAGATGGCCGCCGACGGCAGTGGCCTGCGGCAACTTACGGATGGCGCCTTCGACGACTTCCGCCCGCGGTACCTGCCCGACGGCCGCATCCTCTTCCTCTCGACCCGCCGCGGCGGCTTCCACCGTTGCGGGCGCGGCCCCTGCGCCGTCTACACCCTGGCCCTGGCCGAGGCTGATGGCAGCAATCCACGACCGATCTCCTTCCACGAAACCAACGAGTGGGATCCGGTGGTGACGAATGACGGTCGGATCGTCTACACGCGCTGGGATTACGTCGACCGCAGCGCCGTCTACTACCAGCAACTCTGGAGCGTGCGACCCGATGGCACTGACGTCCGCATCTACTACGGTAACAACACCTTCAATCCGGTCGGCGTGTGGGAGGCGCAGCCTATCCCCGGCTCCCGCCTGCTGATGGCGACGGCAGCCGCGCACCACGCCATGACGGCCGGTTCGATCATCCTGGTGGATCCCTCGGTGGGCGTGGACGGGCCGGAGCCGATCACGCGGCTGACGCCGGACGTGCTCTTTCCCGAGAGCGAGGCGCCGGTGGCGCCGACGGGCTGGCATGGCAATCTGGGCGTCGCCACGCCGCCGGCCGTGCCCGAGGACCAGGCGCGCTGGCCGGGGCACTGCTACCGTTCGCCCTACCCGCTGTCCGAAACGCTTTTCCTGGCCGCCTACAGCTTCGAGCCGTTGCTGGGCGAGCCGGCCATGAACTCGCCCAACATGTTCGGATTGTACCTGGCCGACGCCTTCGGCAACCGGGAGTTGCTGCATCGCGATCTGAATGTCAGCAGCCAGTGGCCGATGCTGCTGCGGGCGCGGCCCGAGAAGGTCCAGGTGGCGGAACTGGCCGCGGTGCGCGCGGGGCTCTCGGAGCCGAACACGGCGGGGGAACGCGAGGGCGTCTTCATGGTGGCCAACGCCTATGCCGCCAGCCCGGCGCTGCCGCCGGACGTACGTCTACGGCGGTTGCGGGTGTTGCAGGTCCTGCCCAAGAGCACCTGGCACGCCAACAACCCGACGCTCGGCCTGGCCAACGCCTCGCCCGGCAAGCTGGTGCTGGGGACGGTGCCGGTCGAGGACGACGGCTCGGCGTATTTCCGCGCGCCGGCCGGCATGGCGCTGGCCTTCCAGGTGCTGGACGAACAGGGCCAGGCCGTACAGACCATGCGCAGCGTCACCTACCTGCAGCCGGGTGAAGTGACGGGCTGCGTCGGCTGTCACGAACCACGTCTGCAGGCCCCGGCGCTGCGGACGGGGTCAAAACCCTTGGCCATGGACCGCCCGCCGTCCGTCATCGAGCCCGGTCCCGCGGGCTCCAGCCCGCTCAGCTTCCCGCTGCTGGTGCAGCCCGTACTCGACCGCCTGTGCGTGCGCTGTCACTCGGGCGACAAGCCCAAGGGCGATGTCGCCCTGACCGCGGAACCCGAGGGCACCTACACCCGCGCCTACCTGGCTATGGCCAAGCGCGTCCCCTTCGCCGCCTGGGGCGACAACAGCTTCTACCCCAACAACGCCGAGCCGTTCGCCGGTCCGGACCACTTCGGTGCCCGCGCCAGCCCGCTGATGAAGAAGCTCCTCGCCGGGCACAAGGACGTCAAGCTCAGCGCGGAGGACATCGCCTGCCTGGTCACCTGGATGGATGCCAACGCCCTCTTCTACGGCACCTTCAACCCCGCGGACCAGGCCCGCCAGCTCAAGGGCGAACTCATCGTGGGCCCTGACTTGCAGTAGGGCTGCGCCCGGCGGGTCGGCGCCGGGCCGGGAGTGCCGACCCGACGGGCGGCGGTACCAGGGGCATGGAGCGGCCGCGGCTCGCGGCCATCCTGCTGGACAGCAGGACCGTGGGCGGTCCAGAGGATAGGCGTCGACAGGCCAGCGCCGCTCAGGGCTTCCCGGCGGCCGGCTGCGCCTGGATCTTGCGGTTGTACTCGGCGATCTGCGTGATGACCCAGGCATACTCGTTGTCGGTGCGGACCAGGCCGGGCCCCTTGCGGTCCTTGCTGTAGTCAAAGACCCAGTAGGCGGCCAGATCGACGCGCGCCGCCAGCAGCGCCTCCAGGATGGCCGTCTGCTGCTGCCGGAACTGCTCCATGGTCAGCGTGCCCTTCTTGTCATCCGCGGCGGCAGCAAACTCGCCCACGAACAGCGGCTGGCCCAGGCGTGCGGCGCAGTCTTTAAGCAGCGCCAGCACCGGGGCGATGCCCTTGACGTCACCGAAGACGGGCTCCGTGCCGATCTCGGGGTAGAAGTGGACGCTGGCGACGTCGGTCGGCGCCGGGCTCATCCACCCGAAGACCTCGAACGCCTGGGCGCTGGAGTCCTGCTTCCAGCCCTTCTCGCTGGCATTGTGCCAGCCGGACTCGCGCGGCATGGAGTTGCCGGTGGTCACGAAACGGTACGGGTCGTAGAGGCGGACCTCGGTGGCGAAGGCCTTCCAGGCGGCGCCGGCGCTGCGGTAGGTCATGAGGTGGCGCTCGTCCTTGGCCACATCGACCTTCAGATTCGGAATCTGCTGGCCGAGGAAGTTCATGCCGTTGGGCAGATCGCAGGACAGGTTCAGTTCGTTGGCGAACTCCCAGCCCCAGATCGCCTTCGCGTCCTTGTAGCGGGTCACCACCTCGCGGACGTAGGTGCGCAGGAAGGCCTGGGTCTGGCTCTGCGGGTTGGCCCACTCCTGGTTGAACTCGTCCACCAGGTCGGGGTAGGTCTCGGTGCGCCAGAACAGGCTGGGAATGAGGCCCACGCCCGCTTCCTCGGCCGTCTTCACCACCCGATCCAGACGGCGGAACCACTCGGCCTTGTCGCTGAAGTACAGGTCCCAGTCGCTGGGCCAGAAACCGCAGGCCCAGAAGCGGACGAAGGGGATCTGCTGCTGGCCGAGGAAGCGCAGCCCCTGCAGGGTGCGCTGTTCATCGGGGTTGGCGATCAGTTCCTGGAAGAGATCGCAGTAGTTGACGCCAATCGCGCGGTAGGGCTTGCCCTCGCGGTAGAGCCGCCCGTCCCGTACCGTGAGACCGGGAGCCTCGGCTGCGAGAGCCGCCGTGCCGCAGGCCGCCAGACAGACCGTCGCCAGCCGCGTGAAACCCAGGGATGTCATTGCCGCGCCCTTCCGTCGTGCCTGATCGGGACTACGCTCCGCTCGCCGCCGCCACCCCTAACCTGTCCGACCATGCCCGCCGCGTCAAGCGGAGCCGGGGTGGCCGGCTCCCGCAAAGCCACCGGCTGGCGCCGGGCATACCAAGGCGAGACTGCAGGAGTTGCGGGTTCAGAGTTCACGCTTGAGCGTGTCCCCCAGATAGCCTTAAGCACCAAGCGGGCGCCACGGCCGCCCGATCATGTCAGGATGAAACTCTGCTTGGGAGTACTGCCGCGTGCCCTCACGCGGCTGGCGGGTGGGGGCACCCGCCACTACCTCAGAGCCCCCCGCGCGACTGAGGTCGAGTTTCACAGGAGCGCCCCTCCGGCCGCGGCCGGCGGCCGGTCACGACCCGAAAGAAACACGGCGGCAGCCAGGCGTCAACGGCTCCCGTCCCAGGAGTTGCGGACAGGAGCAGTGTGCAGATTCGGGTGTGCGTCCAGTCTGGAAGGCGAAGCGACATGGCCTATCGTCCCGCTGTCCGTAAACCCCAGAAGAAGGAAGACAGGCCATGTCGACGGCAAAGAGAACGCGCGGGAGCGGGAAGTCAAGCGCAGGGTCCGAGGTCAAGGTCAGATACGAGGACGGCCTGAGCCGCATCAGCAGCCATGCGGCCGGCATCGACGTGGGCAGCGAAGAGCATTGGGTGTGTGTGCCGTACAGCGGCGGGGACGCGGCGGAGCGGGTGCGTCGCTTCGGGGCTCTGACCTGCGATCTGCTGGCGATCAGGGACTGGCTGAAGGAACGCGGCGTGACGACCGTGGCGATGGAGTCCACCGGAGTGTACTGGATCGCGCTGTACCAGATTCTGGAAGAGGCGGGCCTGGACGTGTGGCTGGTGAACGCGCGCTACATCAGGCGGGTGCCGGGCCGGCCGAAGACCGACCGGCTGGACTGCGAGTGGATCCAGCGCCTCCACAGCTACGGGCTGATGCGCCGCTCGTTCCGTCCGGCCAACGACGTCTGCGCGATCCGTTCCCTGTGGCGCTACCGCGACCGGCTGATCGATCAGTGGTCGCGCTGCGTCAAGCAGATCCAAAAGGCGCTGCACGAGATGAACGTGCTTCTGCACAAAGCCGTCTCGGACATCACTGGCAAGACTGGCACTGCCATTCTGGAAGCCATCGTTCAGGGCGAACGCAATCCGGTCCGCCTCGCCCGCTTCCGCGACCCGCGCGTGAAGGCCACCGAATCGGAGCTCGCCGAAGCCCTTCGGGGAGATTTCCGCGAGGAACTGGTTCTGATCGTCGCCTCGGCGCTGAGGCATCTGCGGTTCACCGAGTCGGAGATCGCGACGCTGGACGCTCAGATCGAGCAGCGCATGGGCGGGCTCCAGCCCAGGAATACAGACATCGGCGAGGCCGAACTGGTCTCCACCGATCTGAGGCGCAACAGCCACCAGCATGCGCCGGAGTTCGATGCCGTGCACCTGGTTCAGAGACTCTACGGCGTGCCGCTGGGGGACATTCCGGGGCTGAGCGCCACAACCCTGACCGGCATCCTCTCGGAGGTCGGACTGGACCTCTCGCGGTGGGAAAACGCCAAACACTTCACCTCCTGGCTCTCGCTGTCGCCAACCGCCCGGATCAGCGGCGGCAGGATCATTGCCTCGGCCAGGACTGCCGGGACCGCCAACCGGGCCGGGCGCTATTTCCGGCAGGCAGCCTCCAGTCTCAAGCACAACGATACGCCACTGGGCGAGTTCTACCGCCGCATGCGCTCCAGGAACGGCACCAAGCACGCCATCGTCTCAACGGCCCGCAAACTGGCCGAGATCTTCTATACGATGGTCACCACCGGCGAGCGCTACCGCTATCTGGACGGCTCGGAGTACGACCAGAAGCTGCGCGAGATGCAGATCCGCAATCTGCAGCGGCGAGCCGCCAAGCTGGGCATGGAACTGAAGGAGGCCGAACCGCCGCAGTCCAGGACAGCCTGAGATCCGCTCTGTTCCGACGCTCACCGAAGCCGGGAACCCCGCCCTGCCGATGCCAAGCAACCAACAACCCGATGAACGGAAAAGTCTCCCACTGCCTGCGTCTCATGGCCGAAACAACACTGGTGGTCTACCCCGCACAGGAGCGTGGTCTCTCGCACGCGTGGTCACAGCACTGGGACGCCCTCACAGGCAAGCCCGCACAGGAGTTTACTCCCCCCGACCGTGCGAGGTCGCAGGCAGTGTTTACCGTTCACAGAAAGCTCGCCATGCAACATCACTAACGACTGTCCTCCAAACGGTTGCCAGACAGTTTCACAGGAGG
>CAILUI010000394.1 GCA_903837355.1 uncultured Victivallales bacterium | reverse complement strand
CGGCGGCTCAAACCCCGACGGCGGCCCCGGACATGACCACGACAGCATGGTCCCGGCTCTGGACCTGGCAGCGGCCATCATCCGCGATCTGCGCGACCTGCAACCGCAGGCCTGGGTCCTCTGGCAGGCCGTCGAGAACGAGCAGTACTGCGTCTGGTGGAAGTATAACTACGGCCTGCTCCACGGCGACTTCATGCACGGCACCGAGGCCGTGCAGGTGACGCGCAAGTACCATGCCATGGCGCAGTTCACGCGCTTCGTGCGGCCCGGTTACCGCATGATCGGCGTGCTGGCCGAGGACACCGTCGCCTTCCTCGATCCACGCGGCAGCCGCCTGGTCCTGGTGACGGCCAACGCCAGCGCCGCGCCGCGGCCACGGCGCTACGACCTCAGCGCTTTCAGCAGTCTGGGCACGGCGACGGTGACCGCCTATCGCACCACGGTCAGCGAGGCGGTGAACCGCCTGCCGGACCCGGTCGTGACAGCCGCCGAAATCGTCGCCGAGGAGCCCGCGCAGTCGATCACCACCTACGTCGTCGACGGCGTTACCTACGCGGGACCACTGAAGCTCAACGACACGGTCCAGGGGACGGCAGGGAACCGCTTCGAGTACAGCGGCGAGTGGTCGTTCAAAGGCGGGGAACCGGCAGCCTTCACGGGCGATAACCACTGGAGCGGCCGCCGTGACGACGCCTACCGGGTCTACTTCCACGGCACCGGCATCCGACTGTACGCCTCCCGAGACCCGAACCACGGCATCGCGGCTCTGCGGCTCGACGACGGTGACGAACAGCGCCTCGATCTCTATGCCCCCCGTCGCGCCGACCAGGTGCTGGTCTACTCGAGTCCGGTCCTGCCGCGGGGTGACCACGTGCTCACCGTGCGCGTCACCGGCGACAAAGCCGCCGCCGCCCGCCACGTCGTCGTCCCCGCCGACCGCGCCGACATCATCCCCTGAGAACCAGAACCCGCCACGGTCGGCGCCGCGCCCGAACAAGCGGTTTCGCGAAAACGCGCCCGTGGGAGGACAGGGTTTCGCGAAAACGCAGAAGGTGTGGACGGGCGACTGCTTTCGCGAAAACACAGGATTGGCGCGCACCGCGTCTCGCGAAAACACAGCAGGTGTGCAAGGGCTACCGCTTTCGCGAAAACGCGCCCGTGGGAGGACAGGGTTTCGCGAAAACACAGGAATGGCGCGCGCGCCGGGTTTCGCGAAACCGGTGCGCAGAACAGGGCCGCGGAGCTGGCCTTAGTGCGCCTGCGCGTCGACCTCAGCCAGGACGCGGCGCGCCTGTCGGCGCGTGAGCAGGTGCGGGTGGTGGCGCCAGGCCTCGAGGCGATCGCGCTCCGCGGTCGACCCCAGCAACGCCAGGCTGCGGACGGCACGGATGACGATGGCCTCGCGGAAGGAGGTCGGGTGGGCCGGGTCGGCGCCCCAGAGTGCGACCGGGAAGCGTTCGTCCTCGGTGTTGCTCAGGAAGGTCCGAATGATGTCGATGGCCAGCGGATCAGCCGTACGGGCCAGGGCGCGCAGGAGCAGGAGCACGTCGGGCGGCGCCGGGAGGGGACTCAGCAGGGCACCGATGGCGGCGGCGGCGCCGGGGGCCTGCACCTCGGCCAAGGCCAGGGCCGCGAGCAGATAGCGCGGCGGCGACTTGATGCCGAGGACGGGGTCCGCGGCGCGGTCGCGGACGGTCGCCCAGAGCGTGTCGAGGGCGGCGGGACCGGCCGCGTTGCCCATGGCCGCCGCGATGGCCGCGCAGAAGCGCGTGCCGGGGTCGGTCTCGCGGGCGAAGACGCCGGCCCAGTCTACGGCGGCGCCCAGGCGGCTGAGTCGCCACATGGCCAGGCCGCGCTCGTCACCCGCCGTACTCAGCTTGGCAAGCAGGGCCTCGACGGGGAGATCGAGCACCTTCTGGGGCGGTCGGGGCTGAATGCCGCGGGCCGTCAGCAGGGGCTTGAGGACGTCCATGGGCAGGGCGCGGGGCGCGATCCCGCACTTTGCCGCCGTTGCGGCAGAGACCCCGCAGACCTCGCCGATGACCTGCATGTCCCGTTGCATGCGCAGGAGCTGGTGCAGGTCATGGTCGACCGAGAGGGCACGGCACCCCAGCAGCAGGCCGTCGACACCGCTGGTGAGCAGAGCCCGGTAGGGAACATCGCCGTGGCAGAGGAAGCGCCAGAGGCCGAACATCACCACGTGCCGCCGCGACCATTCGCTTTCCTCGGCGTAGTCCATGGCATGGTTATCGTGGTGGGCATGGCCGCTGCAGACGGTATCCGCAAAGGTATGGCCGTCGAGGAAGTCGTCGAAGGTCAGGGTCAGCGGCCCCGCGGCGAAACGGCTCTCGCGCAGGCCGAGGATGGAGGCGAGGGTGCAGTAGTGCCGGTCGGCGCTGTAGGGTCCGCGGCAGGCGATCTGGGCCCGGCCCTCGAAATGCGCTCGCGAGAAGTCCAGGGTGTCGGTCGGGTCCACCCAACCGGCATCGAAGTTGTGATGCAGTAGTTCGCCCTTCTGCATGAGCGACGGGGTGTAGCTGTAGGGTTGCGGGAAGCCATCGCCTGCGCGTCCGAGCGTCATCGGGGCGCCGGCGGCCGCGGCGACATCGCCATCGCCGGTGGCGTCGATGGCGACCTGGCAAGGGAAGACGTGGTAGCCATCGGCGGCGGCGGAGAGGACGCCGGTCACCCGGCTGCCGTCGCGCACGACGCCAAAGACGGTGTGGCCGCTGTGGACCTCCAGTCCGGGGCGTTGCAGGGCTTGGGTGAGCACGTCGGCACGGCCGCTGGGGTGGTAGCCGCGGGCCTTGGGTGCCAGGCCGCTGCCGCTGCCGGTGATGGACTCGTCGAGCCGATCCTGCGTGCCACCACGCAGGCCGTGGTAGTAGGAGTGGATGCGCCCCGCCGAGCCGATGCCGCCGGCAACTGGCGCGGCGTCGAGTACGGCGACGCTGACGCCAGCCTCGGCGGCGGCGATGGCGGCGAACGAGCCGCCCGTGCCATAGCCGGCGACGACGACGTCGCAGGGTTCGTGCAGGTGCGCCACCGCGGCCGGCAGGCGCACTTGAGGTAGGTCCTGTTCCGGGGCGCCCGCGAGTTCACGCGTGGTGAGTTGCAGGGGCGCCGCCGCGGCGACCCGCGGCAGGGCCCGGGAGGCGGGGGTTGCGGTGCGGCCGACTGCCTCTGTCGCGGCCGGCGTCAGGCTCGCGTCAAGAACGTAGATACCGGTGCCCTGCAGGGCGGCGGTCAGCGCCTCATCCTCGGGGGCGAACTCCTCGTGCAGACCAGGCGCCACGTCAACCAAGGTGGTCGCCGCAAGGGCTGGCACATGCTGCCGGAGCCAGGCAACGACGCCGGTCAGGGCATGCAGGCTGGCGCTCAGGAGCGCCGTCTCCGAACGGTCGGCGGCGGCCAGGCGCACCCGCAGCAGGGCCTCGCCAGGCCAGGCCGCGGGCAGGGCGTCGACCCAGTTGCCCACGATCTCGAACATGGAGGGCACTTCCCAGCCGGCGCCATAGGCGGGCAGCTCAATCCCGGCGAGGTAGGCGCGCCGTTCCAGCCGGACCGGCTGCCGTTCGGGCGCACCCACTGCACGCCGCGCCAGGCCCTGGCCCGGGGTGGCGTCGATAACCACCGCGGCGTTGACCGCCTGCCGGCCACTCTTGCCCACGACCTCGACGCCGGCGAGGCGGCCCCGGCGGTCGCGGCGGAGGCGCGTGGCGCGGACCTTCACCAGGGCGGTGACCCCGGCCGCGGCAACGGTCTGGTCCGCGGCGAGGGTTCCAAGGAGGATGTCGAGCGGCCTCTCGGCGGGCGCTCCCTGAGCGATCGTGGCGGCGCGGAGACGGTCGACCAGGGGGCCGGCGGGCAGCAGGTGCTGCCACTCGGCACTAAGCTCCGTAGCCAGGGTCGGCCCAGCCTCGAGCAGGCAGACGCGGCGACCGGCCTGCGCCGCAGCCAGGGCTGCCGAGACGCCGGCCAGCGTGGCCCCGACCACGGCCACGTCACCGCTCCAGACCTGCGTCGCGCGGTGTTCCGCAAGGCGAATCCACGGCATCGTCGTCTCCTCTCAAGCCTGGGGGGCCCAGATGTCCTCTTGGCGGGTCACCTGCAGTACGCTCTGCCAGAGCTGACCGCGCGGGTCGATGCGGCGGCGCTCGCACGTTGCCAGCGCGATGGGGACATAGACGAAGTGGCCATGCCAGTACCCGACCACCAGGTTGGTCAGGCCCGCCATGGCGGCATGCACGGCCTGCTGCGCCAGGTGCAGGCAGAAGACCGCATCGGTCCCGCGAGCGGGGACGCTGCGGATCAGGTAGCTGGGATCGAAGTACTTCATGCTGTGCTCGATACCGCGCTGTTTCAGGTAGGCATGGATACGGTCGCGCAGGAAGACGCCGATGTCCTGGTTCAGGATGTTACCCGACAGGTCCTTTTCGACCGGCTGGTTGGCAAAGAGCTCCTGCCCGGCGCCCTCGGCCACGACGACCACGGCATGGTGCTTCTCGGCGAGCCGGCGCTCCAGGGCCGGGAGGAAGCCCTTCGGGCCCTCCAACTCAAAGGGTACCTCGGGAATGAGGCAGATGTTCACCACGCTGTTGGCGAGCGAGGCGTGGGCGGCGATAAACCCGGAATCGCGGCCCATGAGGCGGACCAGGCCAACGCCGTTGTAAGCGCCCTTGGCTTCCATGTGGGCACAGCCGATCACGGGCGCCGCCGCGTAGATCGCGGTCTCGAAGCCGAATGTGCGCTCCATGAAGCTCAGGTCGTTGTCGATAGTCTTCGGGATCCCGACCACGCTCAGCGTCAGGCCGTGCGCCTTGGCAACGGCCACGATGTCACCGGCGCCGCGTTGCGTGCCATCGCCGCCGATCGTAAACAGGATATTGATATTCAGTCGGTCCAGCGTCCGCACGATCTCTTCGGTAGACTGCTCGCCGCGCGACGAGCCGAGGATGGAGCCGCCATTCTCCGGGATGGTGTCGACGACGTCAGGCGAAAGCTCGACGGGCTTGTGGCCATACTTGGGTGCCAGGCCGCGGTACCCGTAGGGGATGCCGAAGATGTTATCGACACCGTAGGTGAAGTGGAGGGTGTTGACCAAGGCCTTGATGACATCATTGATGCCGGGGCAGAGGCCGCCGCAGGTGACGATGGCGGCGCGCGTCCAGGCGGCGTCGTGGTAAAGCCGGCGGCGGGGACCGGCGGCGACAAAAGCCGGTGGCGGCAGGCCTTTGGCCAGCAACTCCTGGTTCGGACGCGGGTCCGTAAAGTAGGCGACGCGCTCATCGTCCTCGACAAACTGCACGCCACGCAAGGGCGAGTCCAGTGTAGGCGTGCCGATGCCTTCGACGTCGAAATTCAAGGCCTGTAGCGCAGCGGGTGACAGGCCAAACTCACAATCTGCCATAACCGAGGGCTCCTGTGGTTGCGGCCGGTGCCTGCCGCACTCCCAGCGGGGAAGGGCCGGCGGAGTGCAGTTGGGCCGTTTGCCGTGTGTAGACCTTACCACAGAATGGAGCGTTCTCCACGGTGGGGCCGCTAAGAAACGGCGGCCGGGCGCGTTAGCTGTAGCAGGGGGAGCCGACGCGCCTCCGACCTGCGGCTGGCGGTGGCCGATGGCGCGGGTTACGTTCTGTGCTGAGGGTAGACGACGCATCTGCCGATGCCTTTAAGGACGCTGCATCATGAAGATAGGACCCATTCTTGGCGCGCTGGCGTTCGTGGCGCTGGCCGCGGGAGCCGGGGCGGACGAAGCCTCGGACCGCGTACGAGCGCAGAAGCTGCAGGCGGACGGCAACTTCAAGGAAGCCTACGCCGTGTTCCAGAAGCTGGTCAGCGAACCGCGCTCGGCTGCCGGCAAAGTGCCGGACGATCTGGAGCGCGGCCTGGACTGCCTGCAGCGCCTGGGCGGCCAGGCGCAGATGGACGGGTTCATCGAGCAGGCCGTGAAGGCGCACGCCAAGAACTGGCGGTTGCTGGAGCAGGCGGCCCTGAACGTGATGAATCAGCTCCCGCATCACGGCATGATGGTCGGCGGGGAGTTCCAGCGCGGCAACCATCGTGGTGGCGTCGGCGGCCGCTGGGTGCAGGTCGCAGAGCGCGACCGGGTCTGGGCGCTGCAGCTCATGCAGCAGGCCTTGCCCCTGGTGCAGGCGCAGCGGCCCGTGGCCGAGACCTACGGCTTCTACTTCAACTACGCCAGCCTGGTGCTCGGCCAACGCGGCGGCGACGGCGCCTGGCGCCTGCAGGCGCTGACGGATTTGGGGAGTCTGCCCGACTACGAGGAGCCGCTGGCCGGGGGCAGCCAGGGCGGGGCGCCCGTGGATGCCGAGGGCCAGCCGGTGTACTACGGCGTCCCCGAGAGCTTCGCGCAGGCGGCCAGCGACGGCGAGCGTTGGCGCTGGCTCCTGCGCCAGGCCGAGACGGTGTCGCCGGCCATGGCCGCCCACCCGCGCCTCGCCTTCGCCCGCTTTCTGCAGGAGCAATTCGACGTGCAGACCATGGCCAGCTTCCGGTCGTGGTTCCGAACCGACAGCGCCGAGGAACGGGCCGGGGTCTTCGCCGTGCAGACGCTCAAGGACAATGAGACCATCGCCCGCCTGGCCACCGGGGTGAAGCGCTTCACCTTACCCCCGGAGTTCTGCTTCATCGCCCGCTTCAAGGAACTGGCGAACCAGGAGGGCGACGACACCGGTCTGAATCGCGAGGCGACCCAGACGCTGGCGAACCTCTACGAGAACCGGCGGCAGTACCCCGAGGCGGTGACCTGGTGGGAGCGCTTCGCCGCCTTCGAGCCGGATGCCGCGCAGCAGCGCATTCGGCAGATCACGGGCAACTGGGGCCAGTTCGAGCCGCAGCGCGCGCAGCCGGCGGGGCAGCCGGCGACGGTGCCTTTCCGCTTCCGCAATGCGCCGCAGGTGTCTTTCACCGCCTACCGCGTCGACCTGCCGCGGCTGATGGAGGACGCCCGCGTTTACCTCCGCAGCAAGCCCGAGCGGCTCGATGGGCAGAAGCTGAACCTGTACGACCTCGGGCAGCGCTTGGTCTGGGAGAACCAGGAGCAGTATCTGACTGGCAAGGTTACCGAATGGGAGCTGAAGCTGGACCCCAAGCCCGACCACTTCGACCGCCTGATCACCGTCACCACCCCGCTCAAAGACGCGGGCGCCTACCTGCTGGTCGGCCAACTGCCCGCGGGCAACACGAGCCGCATCCTGATCGTGCTCGACTCCACGGTGATCGTCCACAAGCCGCTGGACAAGCAGCATCTGATCCTGACTGCCGACGCCGTCAGCGGCCAGCCGCTGCCGAATCTCAAGGTCGAGCTCTTCGGCTATCGGCAGGAGTGGATCGAGAAGACGCGGAAGCACCGCCTGATCACCACCGAGGCCAGCGCCCAGACCGATGCCGATGGTCTGCTGATCTTGTCGCCGGAGCGGGCGCCCGAGGGTTTCCAGTGGCTGATCACCGCCAGCGCTCCCGGCCGTTTCGCCTACGACGGTTTCATCGGCATCGGCTACCCGGAGCACTACGACGGCGACTACGAAGCCACCAAGAGCTTTGTGATCACGGACCGACCTGTCTACCGTCCTGGGCAGAAGGTGCAGTGGAAGGCCTGGGTGGCACATACCAAGTACGACATCGATGACCAGAACGCCTTTGCCGGCCAGCCGCTGACGATCATCATCAACAACCCCCGCGGCGAGGCGATCTTCGACCAGGCGCTGACGGCGGACGCCTACGGCGGCGTCAGCGGCGAATTGCCGCTGGCCGACGAGTGCCCGCTGGGCGGCTACGCGCTGGCGGTCAAGGTGGGCGATCTCTACGTTGGCTATTATTCCTTCCAGGTGGAGGAGTACAAGAAACCGGAATTTGAGGTGACGGTGCAGGCGCCGACGGAGCCGGTGGCACTGGGCGAGAAGATCGAGGCGAAGGTGGAGGCGAAGTACTACTTTGGGGGGCCGGTCACCAAGGCCACCGCGAAGATCAAAGTCCTGCGCTACGAGCACCAGACCACGTGGTACCCGGTGATGCCCTGGGACTGGTTCTACGGGCCAGGCTACGGGTGGTTCGCCTATGACTACGACTGGTACCCCGGCTGGCAGCGTTGGGGCTGTCAGCGGCCGGCTTACTGGTGGGCGCAGGCGCCGGGCGGCCCGCCCGAAGTCGTAGCGGATGTCGAGCTGCCGCTCAACGCCGACGGCAGCGCCACGCTGACCCTCGACACGGCGGTCGCCAAAGAGGTCATGGGCGACCGTGACCATCGCTACGAGATCACGGCGGAGGTCCGCGACGAATCCCGCCGCACGATCGTCGGCAATGGCAGCGTCATCGCCGCCCGCGAGCCGTTCAAGGTCTACGCCTGGGTGGACCGTGGCCACTACGCGGTTGGTGACACCGTGCAGGCGAGTTTCCAGGCGCGCACGCCGGACGGCAAGGGCGTTGCGGGCGCGGGCCGGCTGCGGCTGTTGCGCCTGACCTACGATGCAGCGCGCGCCCCGGTGGAAAAAGAAGTGCAGGCCTGGGATCTGGCCACCGATGACCAGGGCGGCGCGACACAGGTCCTGACGGCCTCGGCGCCGGGCCAGTTCCGGCTTGCCTACGCGGTGACCGACGCGGCGAACCACACGCTCGAAGGCGGCTACGTCTTCAGCGTCCGCGGCGAGGGTGCCAAGCCGGGCGACTTCCGCTTCAGCCACATCGAGCTGGTGCCCGACAAGGCGGAGTACCGTCCCGGCGAGCGCATGGAGCTGGCCGTGCGCGCCGACCGCGAGGATGCCTTCGTCCTACTGTTTGTGCGGGCGGCAAATGGCATCTGCCTGCCGCCCAAGTGTATCCGACTCAAGGGGCGCAGTGCCATCGAGGAGATCGACATCACCCAGAAGGACATGCCGAACGTCTTCATTGAGGCCGTGACGGTGGCGGACGGCGAGGTCTACACGGCGATCAAGGAGATCGTGGTGCCGCCGGAGCAGCGGGTGTTGGGGGTCGAGGTGCTGCCCTCGGCCACGCGCTTCGCGCCGGGGGCGAAGGGCCAGGTCAAAATCAAGTTGACCGAGGCCGGGGGCGCGCCCTTTGTGGGGACCGTGGTGGTGAGCGTCTACGACAAGAGTGTCGAGTACGTTGCCGGCGGTTCGAATGTGGGCGACATTCGGGCGAACTTCTGGCAATGGCGGCGTCAGCATAGCGAGAACACTCTGCACACGCTGGCGCGCTGGTTCAACAATCTGCTCAAGCCGCGCGAGACGCCGATGCAGGCCGTGGGCGTCTTCGGCCACGCGGATGAGGGCGATGAGGCCAACGGGGCGGGCCTGGGCTTTGGTGGCACCGGGGGGATGCCCAGGCGGCGTGGCGGTGGCATGATGGTGAAGGGCATGTTGGGGCCGGCCCCCGGCATGGGTGGGGAGATGGCCATGGACAGCGTGGCCATGACCGCCGCGGCGCCGATGGCCGGAGGCGCGATGGAGCCGGGCGGCGGCATGCAGGGGCCGGCCATGATGATGGCGGCCAGGGACGCCGGGCCGGGCGCGGCCGGCGGCATGGGCGGCGGCGGGCCGGCCCTGGTGCAACCGGTGGTGCGCAAGGAGTTTGCCGACACGGCGCTGTGGGTAGCCACGCTGGAGACCGAAGCCGATGGTACGGCCACGATACCGCTCCCCATGCCCGAGAACCTGACCACCTGGAAGATTCGTGTCTGGGCCATGGGCAAGGGCACCCGCGTCGGCGCGGGCAGCGCCGAGGTCATCACCTCGAAGAACCTGCTGCTGCGGCTGCAGGCCCCGCGCTTCTTTGTGCAGAAGGACGAGGTGGTGCTGTCGGCCAATGTCCACAACTACCTCGAGACCGACAAAGAGGTCCGGGCGGTGCTGGAACTGAGCGGGCCGTGTCTGGAGATCGACGGCAAGCCCGAACGCAAGATCCACATCGCCGCCAAGGGCGAAGCCCGCGTGGACTGGCGGGTGAAGGTGGTGCGCGAGGGTGAGGCCGTGGTCCGCATGAAGGCCTTGAGCGACGCCGAGTCCGATGCCATGGAGATGCGCTTCCCGGTCTACGTGCACGGCATGGATAAGCTGGTGTCTTCCTGCGGTCTGCTGCGCAACCAGGATACGAGAGCCGAGATCACGATCGAAGTGCCCAAACAGCGCCGGCCGGAATCGGCACGACTGGAGCTGCGTTTCTCCCCGTCGCTGGCGATGGCGATGGTCGACGCCCTCCCCTACCTGGCGGACTTCCCGTACGGTTGCACCGAGCAGACACTGAACCGCTTTCTGCCGACGGTCATCACGCAGAATGTTCTGCAGCGCATGGGGATATCGCTTAAGGATATTCGCGACAAGCATACCAACCTGAACGCCCAGGAACTGGGCGACGCCGCGCAGCGCGCGACCCAGTGGCAGCGCAACAAGCTCGCTCCGGTGTTTGACGAGAAGGTGGTGGCGAGCCTGGTGCGCGACGGCGTGGGCACGCTGCTGGCGATGCAGCTCAGCGACGGCGGCTGGGGCTGGTTCAGCGGTTGGGGCGAGCGCAGTTCGGCGCACACCACGGCGACGGTCGTGCACGGCCTGCAGGTCGCGGTGCAGAACGATGTGGCGGTCGCGCCCGAGGTCATCCAGAACGGCATCGAATGGCTCCGGCGCTACCAGTCTGAGCAGGTCCGGTTGCTGCAGAATGCCGAACGCGACCCGCGGCCCGAGTTGTGGAAGGCCAAGGCGGACGCCACCGATGCCCTGGTCTACCGGGTGCTGGGCGACGCCGAGGTCGCGGACGAGGCCATGCGCGAGTTCCTCTACCGCGACCGTGCGGAGCTGTCGCTCTACGGGTTGTCGCTCTATGGGCTGGCGCTGCAGCGCCAGAAGCAGGACGAGAAGCTGGGCATGGTCCTGCGCAATCTGGCGCAGTTCGTCGTGCGCGACGAAGAGAACCAGACCGCGTACCTCAACCTCGGCACCGGCAATGCCTGGTGGTACTGGTACGGCAGCGAGATCGAGGCGCAAGCCACCTACCTGAAGCTCCTCTGCGCGGCGGATCCGCGCAATGACCTGCTGCCACGCCTGGTCAAGTACCTGCTCAACAACCGCAAGCACGCCACCTACTGGAACAGCACTCGGGATACCGCCCTCTGCGTCGAGGCCTTCGCCGATTACATCAAGGCCGCCGGTGAGGATCGGCCCGAGATGACGGTCACCCTGAGCCTCGATGGCCAGCCCTGCAAGAAAGTCGTCATCAAGCCGGAGGACCTCTTCACGTTCGACAACGCCTTCGTGCTGGCGGGGGAACTTGTGGAGACGGGTCGCCACACTCTCGTCCTGACCCGTGAGGGTAAGGGACCGCTGTACTGGAACTGCTATGTGAGCTATTTCACGCTGGAGGATCCGATCACCAAGGCGGGGCTCGAGGTGAAGTCGGAACGGGCCCTCTTCCGCCTGGTGCCCAATGACCGCACCGTCGCGGTGGCGGGTGCCCGCGGCCAGGTGCTCAGCCAGCGCGCGGAGCACTATCGGCGGGAGCCCTTGGCCAGCGGGGCCCGCGTTGACAGCGGCGACCTGATCGAGGTCGAACTCACGGTCGAGAGCAAGAACGACTACGAGTACATCGTGCTGGAGGACTTCAAGGCCGCCGGCTGCGAGCCGGTTGACCTACGCAGCGGCTACACCGGCAACGAACTGGGCGCCTATGTCGAGTTCCGCGACGAGCGCACAGCCTTCTTCATGCGGCAACTCGCCCGCGGTAAGCACAGCGTCTCTTACCGCCTGCGGGCCGAAGTGCCGGGGACCTTCAGCGCCTTGCCGGCCAAGATCTGGGCCATGTATGCGCCGGAATTGCGCGGCAACTCGGACGAGAACAAGCTCGAGATCGGCGAACGCAAGTAGCCATGGCGTCCGGTGACGCACTCCGGACCTGAAGCGCCACCTTACCTGGATGGATTTGGCAGTAAGGAGGTCCGGTGCGCTATGGTCATCAAGATTACATCCAAGAGGCAGGTTACCTTCCCCGCCCGAGTGTTGGCGGCACTGGGAGTCCAGGCGGGCGACTCCCTGGAGTTGCACGAAGGCCCGGCAGGCTACTCCTGCTTCACCTTCATGAACATATAGCGCGAGTCGACGACCTCTTCGAAACCGGCCTTCTCGTACATGGCGCGCGCCGCCGCATGGCCCTCGTTGAGCGCCACGGTGACCTCGGCGAAGAGCATGCCGGCGGTGCGTATCATCTCGAGCACGCGATCGTGCATGCGGCCACCGATGCCCAGGCCGCGGTAGGCCGGGTCGACGGTATTGTTGCCGATCGTACCGACCCGACGGACCGGGTCCAGATGGCAGGAGGCGAAACCGACGACGTTGTCCTCGACCGTACTGACGATGACGTCCTGCGGCCGTTCGCGGCAGGCACGCTCAACCTCCGACCACTTCCACTCCAGCCAAGGCTGCTCGCCGATCTGACCGTAGCGTTTCTCGATGAGGTATGCGGCGCCCTGGCCGCGCCAGCCCAGCTCCACCAGCTCCTTGATCCGCGGCAGGTCATCGGGACGCAGCGGCCGCAGGACGACGTTGGGACTGGACTCTGGCATGGCAGTCTCCTCGCTTCGGCCGTGCTCCAGCCGGCACCGCGCGAGCCGTCTCACGTGCTCATCCTCTTCCTGCCGTGCCTGCGAGCCCGTCGGCAAGCTTAGTGTACCGCAGCGGCGGAGGGGTTCAAGAGAGCCCGGCTTGCCTCTGCCCCGAGGTGCGCTACAGTACCGGGTTTGCTGTCCGGTCTTTCAAGAAGTGCCCTCCGGCGGCCGTGCCTGGCACGTTGCCGCCGTGAGTCTGCTATCCGGGTGGACTGCGGACGTAGGTTCAAACATCAGGGCACGCCAGCGCCAGTGACCGGGCAGACGTTCCCAGGAAAGGGATCGCAGGCATGAGAACCGGACCGAAGCACAAGCTCTGCCGTCGCTTGGGCAGTTGCGTGTGGGGCAGCCCCAAGTGCCCCAGCGTCAAGCGCCCCTTCGCGGCGGGCCCGCATGGCGGCAAGCGCCGCAGCAAGCTCTCGACCTACGGCGAACTGCTGATGGAGAAGCAGAAGCTGAAGGCCTTCTACGGACTCACCGAACGCAGCCTGCGGTTCGTCTACCTGCGCGCCAAGAAGGCGGTCGGTGCAACGGGTGATAAGCTGTTGCAGGACATCGAGATGCGTCTGTGCAGCGTGGTCTGGCGCAGCGGCCTTGCCCCGACCGTCTTTGCGGCCCGGCAAGCCGTGACCCACCGGCACGTGCTGGTGGATGGCAAGATCGTCGACCGCCCCAGCTTCCGCGTCAAGGCCGGTCAGGTGCTGAGCATCAACAGCCAGAAGTCGCCGGCGATCGCCAGCATCTCGAAGTCGACCGACATCGTGCCGCCGCCCTACCTTGAGATCGACCGCGAAGGCTGCCGCGTCACGGTAGCCCGCGAGCCGTTGGTGGAAGAAATCCACTGCAACGTCCAGATCATGCGCGTCGTTGAGTACTACGCCCGCTGATCCTGGTCCTTGCGGTTGGCGAACACAGCGCATCGGCGTCTGGCGGCTTAGGCCGTCTGCTCCGCCGGTGCGCTGCCCATTTCAGCAGGTGACGGCATGAACGCCAGACGGTGCGTGACGACAGCAAACACCCTCTACGTCGGCCCCCACGCGCAGCCCTGTCGCGAGATCCTGCCGGCGGTGCCGGCAGCCAGGCCACTCGCCGTGACGCGGGTGCGTGACGCGGCGGGACAGGAGTACATCCTGCACCTGGATCGGGTCGTGCTCCGGGCCCCGGACGGCACCGAGGATGCCCTGGTAGCGGGTCCGGGCGGCCTGCCGGTGGCCGATCTGACCTGCCTGGCCCTTGCCGCCGCCGGCGAACTGTGGGTAGGCAGCCGGCACGGGGTCTGCTGCTGTCAGCACGGCCGCATCGAGCTGTACGCCGGTCGCCGCTGGCTGGCGGACGACGACGTCCACGCACTCGAGTGCAGCCCCGACGGCGCGATCCTGGTTCACACCGCATCCGCCTGCACTCGCCTCCACTTTCGGACCTTGACACTGGCGTCTAAAGCGGATCATTATGAGCAGCTTACGGACGCCCGTCACAAACGCTTCAACTACGTCACCGGCTGTCAACTTCGACAGCCCGGTGACCTGACGCAGAGCCGTCAGTGCACCGACGACAACGACGGCCTGTGGACCGCGATGTATGTCGCCGCCGAGTCGTTCCGTTTCGCCGTCACCGGCGCGGACGAGGCCCGCGGCAAGGCGCGCACGGCCATGCTGGCGCTCCTGGAGTTGGAGCGGCAGACGGGGATCCCCGGCCTGCCGGCACGGGCCTTGGCGCACCGTTCCGAGCCGGAGTTCGGGCAAGCGCGGGGCGGCGAGTGGCACCGCAGCGCCGATGGCGAGTGGGAATGGAAGGGCGACACCTCGTCCGACGAGATCGACGGGCACTACTTCGCCTGGGGCATCTACTGCGACCTGGTGGCCGATGCCGCCGAGAAGGAGCTGATCTGCGCCACCGTCCGCCGGGTCACGGATCGCATCGTACAGAACGGCTTTACCCTTCCCGACCTCGATGGCCAACCCACGCGCTGGGGCATGTGGGCGCCGGAACGCCTGAATGCGGACCCAGCCTGGCGCGCCGAGCGCGGGCTGAACTCGCTCGAGGTGCTGTCGTACCTCAAGACCGCGGCGCAACTGACGGGCGAAGCGGCCTACGAGGCGACCTACCGAACCCTGGCCCTGGACCAGCACTATGCCCTCAACACCCTGCGGCAGAAGGCCCTTCCCGGCGACTTCGCGGGCGCGGAGGACAACCATTCGGATGACGAACTCGCCTTCCTCGCCTACTACAACCTGTTGCGCTACGAGCAGGATCCCGCCCTGCGCGCCCTGTACTTGGCCAGCCTGGAGCGCAGTTGGCAGATCGAGCGCGCGGAGGACTGCCCGCTCTGGAACCTGATCTACGGGGCTCTGAGCGGTCGGCCGTGCGCCGCGGAGGCGGCCGTCCAAGCCCTCCAGGAGATCCCGCTGGACCTCGTCAACTGGCCGATGGTCAACAGCCGCCGTCGTGACCTCGTCACCGCCCCCGCGACCGACCGCTTCGACGCGCCGCAAGGGGTGCGCCCGTTGCCCTGGCGCGAACGCCCGCTGCACATCTGGAACGGGAATCCGTACCGCCTCGATGGCGGCAGCGGCCTGAGCGAAGAGTGCGGCACCTTCTGGCTGCTGCCCTACTGGCTGGGCCGGTACCACGGCATCCTCGCCGAGGCCTGAACCAGCGGCGGCTCCCAATGGCCTCGGGCGCGGCAGGCACTACATTACCGGCGCGCTGCCTGCGGACTCCGCGGAGGCGGCAGTAGCCCGACCCACAGCGCTGACGCAGGACCCATGATCACCACCAACTGCCATACACATACCTACCGCTGCAAGCACGCGCAGGGGGATGCTGACGACTACTGCCGCGCGGCGCTCAGCCAGGGCCTGCTGACCCTGGGATTCTCGGACCACGCCCCGCTGCCGGATGGCCGCTGGCCGTCGGTCCGTATGGCGATGAACGAGCTCGAAGGCTACTGCCAGGCGGTCGCGACGGCGCGCCAGGACTTCCCCGGCCTGTCGATTCTGCTTGGCCTGGAGTGCGAGTACATCCCGGAGTATGCCGGGGTCTACCGGGACCTGTTCCTGGGCACTCACGCCATGGACTACCTGGTGGGCGGCGCCCATTGGTACCCGCATCGGGGGGAGTGGACGGCGTTGTACGGCACACCCATGGATGGGCCCATGCTGCGCGACTACGTGGATTACCTCATCGCCGGCATGCAGAGCGGGCTCTTCGCCTTCATCGCGCACCCGGATCTGTTCGGTGTCTGCTACAGACTCTGGGACGCCGAGGCAAAGGCCTGCTCGAAGGCCCTGCTAATGGCTGCTGCGGATCTGCATATGCCTTTGGAGATCAATGGCTACGGCTTGCGTAAGCCGATGGTGGAAAGCGCCGATGGCCAGCGTTATAAGTACCCCTGGTTGCCGTTCTGGGAAATGGCGGCGACGTATGGCGTCAAGGCCGTCCTCAGTTCGGACGCGCACGAGCCCGAAGACGTCGCCACCGGGTTGTTGGAGACCGCCGCGATCGCCCAGCGCTATGGGCTCGAGGTGGTTCTGAACCCCGTGGCCCGAGCCCCTGCCAGCAAGGCTCCGTGAACCCATGCCGGACCGCGAGCGCATCGCCCTGATCTTCATCAACTGGCGCACTGGAGCGCTGACGGTTAGCGCCGCGCGCAGTGCCCGTGCCAGCAGCGCCCAACCGGAGCGCCTGCGCCTGATCGTAGTGGACAACGGCTCCGGCGACGACTCGCTGGCGATCATCGCCCGCGACCTCCCCGACGCCGAGATCGTCGCGCTCCCCACGAACCTCGGTTTCGCGAAAGCCGCCAATGCGGGACTGGCGCGGGTGCGGGAGGAGCGTTTCGCCTTCATTCTGAATACGGACATCGAGTTCCGCAACGACGCGCTGGCGTTGCTCGAGGCGGCGCTGGAGGCCGACCCCAAGGCGGTGCTTGCCTGTCCGAAGCTGCTCCGTCCGGACGGCTCGCTGCAACCGGCCGCGGTACCGGAACCGCGGTTGTTCTGGGAGTTGACCAACCGCAGTCTGCCGCGCTACCTGATGCCACGGCTGGGTGAGCGCACCCAGCCGGTGCCCTGCATCGTCGGCCCGTGCATGGCGCTCCACCTGGCGCGGGCGCGGGCATGCGTCGGTTTCCTGGACGAGCGGTTCTTCTTCTTCATGGAGGAGACGGACTGGTGCAAGCGTATCCGGGCTGCCGGTCAGCACGTGCTGCTGGTACCGGGGGCGGAGGTGATGCACATGCAGGGCGAGAGCGCCAACCGGCGGCCGACGCGCGCCCGGGTGCAATTCTACAGCTCACGGTACCGCTACTTCCGGAAGCACGGCGGGCCGGTGGTCCTGGCGCTGCTGTTTGCCGGGCTGTGGTTCCGCTTGACGGTAGCGCTGTTGCTGTATGCGCTGGCGGTGGTGCTGAGTCTGGGGCGAGCGCGGTCCCGCGACAAGTTGGCAGTCTGCGGGCGCTTGTGGCTCTGGCACCTGCTCCTTTGCCGGCCCAAGTGGGGCTTCGAGCCCTAGTCAGCGCGCGGCGATGAGGGTGAGGCCAGCAGCCAAGGCCGCGGCCACGAAGGGCGTTGCCAGCCACCCGCAGAGCACGCGGGTCAGAACCCGGTGATTGAGGATCTGGACGCCCTTGACCAGGCCCATCCCGAGAACGGCCCCAACAATGGCCTGCGACGTGCTCACCGGAACTCCGAGCAGGGCGTAGAGATGCAGCGTGAGGCCCTGGGCCAGCACCACCACCAGGGCGGAGAAGCCGTCCAGCGGGGTGATCCCACGGCCCACGGTCAGCATCACGCCGCGGCTGAACAGCAGCATGCCGACCGCGATCGAGACAGCCCCCAGCGCGACGGCGGTCGGGGCGGTCATCTGCCCGCCTGCAACCAGGAAAGAGGCGACGTTGGCGACGTTGTTGGCGCCGAGGGCGTGAGCGCCGTAGCAGCCGCAGGCCATGAGGGCGACGCGCAGGATGGGGTCCAGGACGAACATGCTGGGGCGGCACCAGCGGAGCGGCAGACGCAACGTGTAGTAGAGGACGAAGGCGATGAGCATGGCGCCCAGCGGCGTCCCCACCCAGCAAGCGACGATCTTGCCGAGTTGGCCGGTGTTGACCCCGCCCACCAGCACGCTGCCGCCGACCAGGGCCCCAACCACGGCCTGGCTGGTGCTCACCGGCAGGCGCAGCGCCGTCATGCCGGCGACGGTCAGGCCCGCCGCCAGAGCCGCGAGACCGGCGGCAGCGGGGCTCTGCCGCGTCAGGCCTTGGAGCGTCGCCAGGCCGGCCGCGCCCTGCATCACGGCGCCGAGGACCACGAACACGGCCGCCAGAACGGCCGCCAGCCGCCAGGAGAGCAGCCGTGAACTGACCGCAGTGCCGAAGCAGTTGGCGGCGTCATTGGCCCCCATGCTTCCACCCAGGAATGTGCCTGCCAGCAGCGTCAGCATGGATGGCTCCGGGGCGTCTCAGGCGTCCCGCTTCAGGGCGAACACAGTGAGCAGATTGGCGGCGTCTTCGGCCAGGTCGCTGCTGGCGGCGGTCATGGTCACCAAGTCTCGGAAGTGGAGCTTGTGAGCGAGGTCCAGGTCACTGGCGAAGAGGGCGGCGACGAGCTGCTGCTCCACCTGGTCCACGCGGCTCTCGCAGGCCTTGACCACGTCGCCGAGGTCGCGCGTGCGCGGGTCGCTGGCGAGCGCGCACGTGGCCTGCGCAAGCAGGGCCACCGCAGCCTCGTAACAGCCTTCCCCGAGCGCGGCGTAGTCATCCCGGAATGGATCAGGTAATTCAATACGCTGCAAAGTGATCTGGCGCAGGACATCCTCGAGCTGGTTGACCACCAGGTCCATGTGCTCAAGCAGGGCCATGACGTCCTCGCGGGATTCCGGGAGCAGCGACTTGGCGAACAGGTCACGTTCGACCTCACGGCGGACGCGGTCGCACTCCGACTCATCGCGGTGAGAGACGCGCGCAAACTGCTCGAGGTCGCCCAGGCCCTGCTCGCGGTAGTGGCGCAGGCCGTCGCGGAAGGTCTCCGCGACCGCCCTCGCCTTCTCGACATAGAGGGTCAGTTGCTGGCGCAAGGCGAGGTTACGGCGGAACAGAAACATGAACACGGGTCGGACCCTCCGCCGCGATCCGGCCGGCTGCCGCCCAAGGCTGTCAGCGCCGTCAAGGCTCCGAGAGCACCCACTTGCCGCCGAAGTAACGGACGTTGAGCTCAGGAAGTTCCTTGTCGCCGTAGCGTATCTTCAGCTTACCGGAACTGGCGCTGGAACCGCTCGTATACTCGATCTTGAACTCCTCGGGACGGTAGTCATCGCCGAGGACGGTTTTGAAAGCCTGCTGGTACTCCTGCAGCCGCCGGGTGCGCTGTGCCGTATCCATGCCGTTCCACTCGTTGGGGGGAACGACGGCGCCAAAGGGGCCCAGGTCACCGTTCTTGACACCGCGCACCCAGGAGCGGAAGACCTCGGCAGTCTGTAGCGCCGGATCGCCGGGCGGGGGCGTGGTATCCATGGGGTTGCGGACCCCACTGCGGCCCGGCATGACGTACGCCGAGACCATGCACCCGCCGATGTTGCCGAGCACCATGGCCCGGCGGAGTTGCGCCTCGGCTGGCAGTGCCTTCAGCGCCGCCACGGCCGTCAGGTCCTGGCCCTGCGGCAGGCGCACGGTCTGACCCGCCATGGCGGCGTTATCGGCGGCGCCGACCTCCACGCTGAGCGTGACCGTACGCGCCTCTTTGTCCCTGGCCTGCACCCGCAACGTGATCGTGCCGGTGGCCCAGCCATCAGGGCCGGCCGCCATGGTGATGCCGGCGCTGGCGCTGGTGCTCAGGTTCCCGAGGGTCACGCGCAGCGAGGGGGCGGCGTTGTCGGCAGGACACGTGAGGGTGTAGACCCATTCGATCCGGTCCGGCTCGTCCGCTTTCTTCTCGGACGCAACGCGGACGGCTTCGGGCGCCGGCGCCGGCGCCTGGCCGAAGGCGGCCATCGCGACGAACACCAGGGCCAGAATCAGAGACCCGTTCGGCATGCTGGAAATCCCTCCGCGGGGCACCGTGTGGAGCGTCGTTACGTGCATAAGATGCCCTCCGCCCTGGCCCTGTCAACTGCCGCGCCGGGGCTCGCCGGGAGCGTTGCCGCGCCCGCCTCCGGGGCGGCGGGTCGATCCACCGTATAGAAGCCCGCCGGCCGCAGATCGGGGAAGCTTGTCGGTGCGCGGGCCGCCAGAAAAGTGCGGACATGGTCGCACAGTTCACACGGCAGAGTATAGGTGGCGCGCGCCACGAAGCCAAAGCCGACGGCCTGCTCATAGAGGGCGCTCGGACCGCCGCTGTAGAGCCGCACGAGGCTCGGGTAGCGGCTCGGGGCAAGCGGCATACCCAGGTCGGCGATGGCGACGGCCAGTCCGGGACACTTCGTGGGGATGAAATCGCCGTACAGGTCAGTATGAAAGTGGCTGCCATTGGACAGGATAGAACACGGCCGGCGACCCTCTTCGAGGATGCGCGCCAAGGGCTGCTGGGGATGGCAGGCCGAGAAGGTGGCCAGGGCCCGACCGCCGAGGTTGACCCCGTAACGACGCTCGAGGGAGGCGAGATAGTCCGGGCCATAGGCGCGCTCATACTCGTCGAGATCGTGGGTGCACTGGTCGTCGAAGTGGTCCATCTCGTCGAAGAACTCCATGCGCCAGGGGAAGACGCTGGTTCCGGCCCGCTGACAAGCGGCCATCAGGCCCTTGACCTTACGGAAGGGGATGAACGCATTATGGAAGGGATCGATGGACACCAGCAGGGTCTGACAGCCCAGGCCCTGGAGCTGCCGGAGCAGGTCTACGGTCTGGTCCTCAGCGCGGAACCAGGAGGCGTTGGTCTCGATGTACTCGATACCGACGCGGTTAGCCTGGGCCACGCGCAGGACCTCCAGCAAGGCGGCCACATCGAGGAACGGCTCGCCGCCGCCGATATGCAGCGTTCGGCAGCCGAGGCGGCGCACGGCACGGATGTTGGCATCCGCCTGCGCGGGCGTGATGTAGGCGTGGTCACGGCGCGGGCTGCTGCGGTAGACGCAGTGTGCGCAGGCGCTGCTGCAGCCGTAGTTGGTGATCAGGCCGCCGGCGTGGAGGCGGTCGAGACAGAGGGCCGACATCGTGCAGGACTCCGCTGAGCGGGACGTCTCAGGTACCGGGTTCGTCCACGTCTGCCAGCCACTCGTCCGGGCTCGCATCGCTGGGCATACGCCAGTCGCCGCGGGGCGAGAGGGCGATGGTGCCGACCTTCGGCCCATCGGGCAGGCAGGAGCGTTTGAACTGCTGGGCAAAGAAGCGCCGGAGAAACAGCCGTAGCCACTGCTGCAGCAGCGCCGGCGCGTACGCAGCCGCAAAGGCCTGACGCGCCAGCAGCAGCACCTTCCGCGGGGGGAAACCGCAGCGGATGGCGTAGTAGAGAAAGAAATCGTGGAGCTCATACGGGCCGACGACCGCTTCGGTCTTCTGGGCGATCTGGCCCTCGGCATCCGGCGGCAGGAGTTCCGGTGAGATGGGCGTGGCCAGGATATCGCGGAGGACGGCTGCCGTCGCGGCCGCGGCCTTGTCGTCGGCATAGTAGCCGACCAGGTAACAAACCAGGGTTTTGGGGACGCCGGCGTTGACGCCGTACATGCTCATGTGGTCGCCGTTGTAGGTGCACCAGCCCAGGGCCAGCTCCGAGAGATCGCCGGTGCCGATCACCAGGCCGCCGAGCATATTGGCACGGTCCATCAGGATCTGCGTGCGCTCGCGGGCCTGCACGTTCTCGTAGGCGATGTCGCCGGTGGTCCCGTCGTGGCCGATGTCGGCGAAATGCTGTCGGCAGCTCGCCGTGATCGGAATGGTGGCAAGGGCAATGCCCAGGCTGCGGCAGAGGGTCTCGACATTGCCGCGGGTGCGGTCCGTGGTCCCGAAGCCGGGCATGGTGATGGCGTGGATGCCGCGCGTCGGCAAGTCCAGCCGCGCAAAAGCCTCGAGGCACACCAGCAGGGCAAGGGTGGAGTCCAGACCGCCGGACAGGCCGATGACGACCGTCTGTGTCCCCGTGTGGGCCAGGCGCGTGGCGAGGCCGCTGCTCTGGATGGCGAAGATCTCCTGGCAGCGGTCGTGGCGGACCTGCGGGTCGGCGGGAATGAACGGGTGTGCCGCCACGGGGCGCTGCAGGGTGCGCTGCCGTGTGCCCGTGGGGGCCACGAAGCGGACGTCGCGGACCTCGCGCCGGCCGGCCGCGGCCTCCTGTGCCACGGCCTGCGTAAAGGTGGTACTGCATTGCCGTTCGTGCTGGAGGAACTCCGTGTCGACGTCGGCGGTGGTGAGTTGCGGCCGGCGCTGAAAGCGCTCGCCGCGCGCCAGCAGGGTCCCGTTTTCGACCAGGATGGAGTCGCCGCCAAAGACCAGATCGGTGCTGGATTCGCCGACGCCGGCCGAGCAATAGACGTAGGCCGCCAGGCAGCGTGCCGACTGCTGCCGCACCACCTCGAGGCGATAGTCGCTCTTGCCCACGAGCTCGTTGCTGGCAGACAGGTTCAGCAAGACGGTGGCGCCGGCAAGGGCCAGGGCCGAACTGGGCGGTATGGGCGCCCAGAGATCCTCGCAAAGCTCGATCCCGATGCGCAGGCCAGCCCCCGCATCCGGTCGGAAGAGCAGATCAGCCCCAAAGGGCACCGCACCGCCAGGCAGGTCCACCTGCCCGCGAGTGCGGGCGCTCGCGGCGGCGAACCAGCGGGGTTCGTAGTACTCGCGGTAGCCGGGGATAAAGGTCTTGGGGACCAGCCCGATGACCTCGCCGCGGCAGACCGCCGCGGCGACATTGAAGAGCAGGCCGTCAACCGCCAGGGGCAGGCCGACGACGAAGAACGGCGTCAGGGTGGCCGTCTCGCGCGCGAAACGATACAAGCCCTGCAGGCAGGCGTCAGTCAGCCGGCGCTGGGCAAAGAGATCGGCGCAGGTATAGCCGCTGATGCAGAGCTCCGGGAAGGTGACGACATCACACCCCGCCGCCGCGGCCTCACGAGCCAAAGCCAGCATGGAGTCGACATTGCGCGCCACCGCCGCGGCCCGGACCTCGGGAACCGCGGCGCCCAGCCGAACATAGCCGAAACTGGCAATCATCCGGTCCGCTCCTGTCCGGCCTCTACGGGCGCCCACCGGCCAGCGCCAGCTCCCTTCCCGGCCGGACCGGCCGGGAAGGGAACCACGCTGGCGAGCGCGCTACGACGCGCCCGCCGCCGCCTCACTTCCCGCCCACACCCTTGAGCAGGTTACCGGCCTTCTCCTGGACCGCTTTGCCAGCGTCGGTGGCGAGCGCGGCCTTGACTTGGTCGAGGAGCTTCTGGAGGGTCGACTTCTGGGCCGCGTCCAGAGCGGGCTGCTGCAGGCCGCCCTGGAGCTTCGTGAGGGCGTCCTGGTACTTCTTGTCGGCGATGAGGGCCTTGGCCTCAGTGACCAGCTTGTCAAAAGCGGAGGTGGCGGCGGTCGCCGCAGCACCGGCTTTGGCCACGCCGGTCTCGACCGCTGCCTGTGCCTTCTCGGCCTCCGGCGCTGCCGGGGTAGTGACGGCCGGGACTGCGGCCTCGGCCTTCGCGGCCTCCTTGGCGACGTCCGCCACGCCTTCCTTGGCGGCGCCCATCTTCTCCTTCATGGTGCCCTGGGCTTCGACCGGAGCGACCTTGGTCTCAGCCTTCTTGCCGCAGCCGGGGATCAGCGTCAGAGCCGTTGCCGCCACCGTTACGAGTACGAGCTTCTTCATTGTCCGGTTCTCCCTTTTTCCTGTGGATCGTGTCGCCTGGCTTCTGCGTGTTAGGTGCCGGGCATGGGGCCCGACGGACACGGCCGGCGCGACCGGCGACACGCGCACCTGTGCCGGCGATACTATAGCGCCGCGGGCGCGACCGCGGCGCCAACGGGTTGCTGACGGTCCGCCAGAAGGTTCGCTGCGAGCGCCGGAAACGGCCGCAGCAGCTCGCGGTCAGGCTCGCAGACCAGACGCATCGGCGTGCCGTGATCAGGGTGCCTGAACTCAAGGCAGAGCGCCTGCAGCAGCAAGCGGTGGCTGTCGAAGGCGTCGCGGAACAGCCGATTGTGCCGGCCATCGCCGTGTTCCGTATCACCGATGATCGGGTGCGACAGATGCTTGAGGTGTCGGCGGAGCTGGTGGTGGCGGCCGCTGCGCGGCTGGAGTTCGAGCAGCGCATAGCGACTGCAGGCGTAGGGACCACAGGGAAGGGGCAACTCAACGGTGGCCAGCCGCCGGTAGGCGGTGAGCGCCGGCAGTCGGCAGGCGCCGCTCGCCACCGGCACCGGATGGTCGACCTCACCCTGCAGCGCGGGCCAACCGCGCACCACCGCGAGATAGGTCTTCGCCACGCCCTGAGCGCGGAACTGCCCGCATAGGTCGCGCGCGGCGGCGGGAGTCAGTGCAAAGAGGATCACTCCGGAGGCCGAGCGGTCGAGACGGTGTATCGGGTAGACGAACTGCCCAAGGCCGTCGCGCAGTGTCTGCATCATGACCACCGCCTGCCGGACCCGCGCCGAGTGATGCACGGCCAGGCCACTGGGCTTGTAGGCAGCCACGAGGGACTCGTCGCGGTAGAGGATCCGGACGCCGTGCGCCGGCGCGGTCGCGCTGGGAAGCTGTGAGAAAACGCCCGCCATGCTGTCCACAAGCTACTTTCCGCGGTCCAGCCAGGCACGATTCCGATACCGATACCGACCCCGACCCCGACGTCTTCACAGCGTCTGACTGCTGTCGCCTACACGGGGACATCGCCTCGGCCGGCGTCAGCGACACCCCATGGCGGCGGGGAGGGGCGGACCGGCGTTCAGCGCTTCACGGTGATATCACACTTGCCGTCGGTGATGCTGACGGCCTCGACATGGGCCTCGGCGGTGGCAAAGACACTCGCCGGACTCAAGGCCGCAAACTGCGCCGCGGCCTGCTTCTTGAGGGGGCCCGGCAGGGGCAGTCTGCCGATGCTGGCGCGGAGCACGTCCAGGCGCACGACACCGGGGCTGGTGACCGTGGGTTTGGCAACCACCGTGGTGCACATCGTCGCCTGACCGAAGACCAGGGTCTTGAGGATGAACTTGCAGTTGCCGCTGGCCAGGAATTCGACGCTGAGGAGCTGCGGCTTCTTGTTGCCGGCGCTGGAACTGGGCAGGCTCAGGCTCTGGTTGACCACCGCCGTCGCCTCCTCCGCAGAGAACGGAATCACGTTCGGCGTGCGCGCCGTCGGCGCCTGCAGCGCCGCGTACTTGCGCTGCGAGACGGTCTGTGCGGTCTGGTCCAGGCTCGCCCCCGTGACCGTGATCGTAACCGGCAGGAACAGCCCCGCCACCAACGCCACCAGCGACACCAGAACCACCAGGGTAACCACCCGCTGCAGGATCTTCATGACCTTGACGCTGGTCGGAATCGGGGCGGCGTCGAACACGTCCGGCGAGATCTCGTTGAGGTTGAGCTTCTCGCTGCAGGTACGGCAGAAAATGGCGCCGATCATGTTGTCAGCACCGCATTTGGGGCAGTTGATCATGGCTGCTTCTTCTCCGTTGGCGTGCTCTTGGCGGCAGGGGCGCTGGGGGTGGCGGGGCTCGCGGCCGGGGTCGTCGTCGGGGACGCCGTCGGAGACGCGGCCACGGGCGTGGCGTCGCTGCTGGCGAGCTTGGCTGCCTGTTTGTAGGATTCGCTGCGGTAGTCAGTGGCGTAGAAGCCGTTCCCCTTGAACAGGAAACCGGCCCCGGCGCCGATCAGCCGCTTGAGTGGACCGTGGCACTCCGCACACTCGGTCAGCGGGGCCTCGGTCATCCGCTGGGACACCTCGAAGCGACGCTTGCAGCTCTGGCACTTGTATTCGTACGTAGGCATAGCGGGGACTTGGCACCTATCCGTCTGGGGGGCAGAGACCGGCCCCGTCGGCCGGGAAACCCCGGAAGGCTCCCCGGCGTCGGGGCCGCGGCAGCGCCCGGTTCCGGCACATAAATCCGAATACTATAGGTGCAGCGGGCGCCGGATCAAGGGCGAGGCGCAGGGTAGGGTCGGGGTTGGCCCTGACGGTCACGGTAGACCACCGTCCCATCGGGCAGGGCGCCGCAGCGCCAGGAGGGCTCCAGGCGCACCTTGCCGCCGCCGCCAGGCAAGTCAAAGGCGAAAGCGGGTACGGCCAGTCCGGAGACGGAACGCTCGAGTTCCTCGAGGAGTGCCAGTCCAGCTTCGACGCCCGTGCGGAAGTGCAGGGTTCCGGCCACCGGATCGCCATGGAAGAGGTAATAGGGCTTGACCCGCTGCCGCAACAGGCCAGTACAGAGGGCGGCCAGCGTCGGCGCGTCGTCATTGATGCCGCGCAGCAGCACCGTCTGGTTGACCACCGGGATGCCGGCGCGCAGCAGATTGCCTACGGCCTGGGCGGTCTCGGGAGTCAACTCGCGCGGGTGGTTGAACTGCGTCGCCAGCCACACCGGCAGCCCGGCGCCCAGGCGCGCGCAGAATTCCGGGGTCAGGCGTTGCGGCAGGACCACCGGCAGGCGCGACCCCAGGCGCACGATCTCGATCTGCGGCAGCGCCTGCAGGGCGGCGAGGAGCCCAAACAGCGTGTCCTCGGGCAGCAGCAAGGGGTCGCCGCCGCTGATCAAGACCTCGCGGATGCCGGCGTGCTCGCGGAGATAGGCGAGCGCCGGGCCGAAATCGGCGGGTGGGGCGTCAGCGGCCGCGGGCGACCAGGCCCGCTTGCGCAGGCAGTGCCGGCAGAGCACGGCGCAGCGCTGGGTAGCCACGAGCAGGGCCCGGTCCGGGTAGCGGTGGATCAGGCCGGGCACGGGCGAGTCGCGCCCCTCGGCCAGCGGGTCGGGCGACCCGTCCGCGTCCGGCAGCAATTCTCGGGGGTCAGGGAGGACCTGGCGGACGATGGGATCGGCCGGGTCGGCGTGCTCGGCGAGGGCGAGGTAGTAGGGCGTCGCCAGGACGGGGTAGCGCTGCGCCGTGCGCCAGACCGCGGCGGCCGCCGCCGGCGTCAGGCCGAGCCACCGACTCAGAACCGCCGGGTCGCGGACGGCGTGGCGAAGCTGCCAGCGCCAGTCCGTCCAGCCGGGATCCTGCTTCCAAGTATCGAAAGGTTCCATGTGCGGCGGTCCGACCTCCGTGGAATTCGCACCAAGGCGGTAATATAGTACGTGCCTTTTGCGCCTGAGTCCTGGTTGAGTGTTTCCGCTGGCCTCTGACGCCTGCTGGCCTGGGTTGGCATGCCGTCGGGGCCGGAATGAACACCAAACGCATGGGTACGACCATGGATAAGACGACTGTGCCGCTGACCGTTGTACGGACGGACGTAGAGCCCTGCCGCGTGAGGCTGGACATCGAAGTGCCGGTGGAGCGTGTCCGCAAGGCGTACGAGGACACCGCCAAGGCCTTCAACCAGCAGGGGCGCGTGGCCGGCTTCCGACCGGGTAAGGTGCCGCGCCCCATCCTGCTGCGGCAATACGGCACGCAGATCGAGTTGGAGTGCCGTCGCGAGTTGATCCGCGGCGGCCTGCGCGAGGCCCTGGAGAAGGAGCCCGTCGAGCCCGAGACGACACCCCGGATCGAGAACGAGGACACCTTGCGGGTCACCCCCGAGCAGTCCTTCGTCTTCAGCCTGTCCTTCGATGTACCGCCGACCTTCGCGCTGCCGTCCTACAAGGGCATCCACGTCTCGCGTCAGGCCAGCGTCGTGGCCGACGCCCAAGTGGAAGAGGCCATCAGCGGCTGGCTGCAGCGCCGTGCCTCCTTCGCCAAGGTTGAGCGCCCCTCGCAACCGGGCGATCTGCTCAAAGTCAGCTACGAGGGCACCCTGAGCGAGGTCGTGGACTTGCCGGAAGCCTCGCGCTTCTACCTTTCCGCCCGTGAGACCTGGCTGGCGCTGCGCGAACCGGAGCTGATTCCCGGCACGCTGCAGGGCCTGGTCGGGGTGTCGGCCGGACAGACGCGCGAACTGCAGGTGACCTTCCCGGAGGCTTTCAACGACAAGGCCCTGGCCGGCAAGCAGGTGCATTACTCGTTCCTGGTCGTTGAGGTGCATGGCGCCCAGATTCCCGAACTGACCGAGGACCTGGCCAAGGCGGCCGGTGCCGAGTCGGTGCAGCAGATGCGTGAGCGGGTTCGCGAGAGCCTGAAGGCGCAGCAGGACCAGGCTGACGACCAGTCGGTGCGGCAGCAGATCCTCACCTCTATGCTGGCTGGCCTGGACCTCCCCTTGCCGCCGACGCGGCTGCGGATCGCCAGCTACGACACCCTGATGCGGCTGTACGACCGTGAGGTGCGCCGGGGGGCGACGCCCGAACAGCTCGGGCAGCGTCCGGAAGAGTTGCGGCGCCAGGCCGACGAAGAGGCGGCGCGCGGCCTGAAGCGTTTCTACGTCCTGCAGCGAATTGCCGAGGCAGAGAAGATCGAGCCTGACATGGAGCGGGTGAATGCCCTGCTCCAGTACATGGCCACGTCCAGCCAGGTGACGCCGAAGGTGCTGATCCGGCGCCTGCGCGAGAACGGTCGGCTGGACGAGGTCGTGGTCTCCGTACGCGAGGACATGGTGTTGGACCGCCTGGTGGCACTGGCCGACATCGCCGGCGCCGAAGGCAAGAAGGAGTAGCACACCGATGCCGGAACCGAAGGCTTCTTACTTCGTGCCGCTGGTCATCGAGCAGACCGGGCGCGGGGAGCAGGCGTACGACATCTACTCGCGTCTGCTGAAGGACCGCATTGTGTTCCTCGGCTCGCCGGTGGACGATGGCGTCGCCAACTCGCTGGTGGCGCAGTTCCTCTTCCTGCAGAGTCAGGAACCGAAGAAGGACATCGACTTCTACATCAACAGTCCCGGCGGTATCATCTCCGCCGGGTTGGCCATCTATGACACCATGCAGATGATGAGCTGCGATGTGCGCACCTATTGCATCGGTCAGGCGGCCAGCATGGGTGCCGTGCTGCTGGCGGCCGGCGCTCCGGGCAAGCGCTTCGCCTTGCCCAATGCGCGCATCATGATCCATCAGCCCGCCGGGGGCACGGAAGGCACCGCCGCCGATATCCACATCCAAGCCCGCGAAATCATGCGTATGCGCGAGCTGCTCAACGAGATTCTGGCCCGCCACACCGGCAAGGACGTTGAGACCATCGGCCGTGACAGCGACCGCGACAAGTTCATGTCGGCGCAGGAGGCGAAAGCCTATGGGTTGGTGGACGAGGTCTTGACCCCCAAGGCCAAGCCCGTGGCCGGCAAGTAAGCGATAACGCAGGGCCTGTCGTGACGGACCGGCAAGAAAACCGCAGTCGGGCGCGCCGCCAGGGCGCAGCCGGGGGTAGCAGTCATGAAGTCCCAGCACAGCGATGACTCGCAGCAGTGCTCATTCTGCGGGCGCAGCCGGGCGGACGTACCGCAGATGATCGCCAGCCCGCACGGCTCGGTGATCTGCGCCGAGTGTGTGGCCGTCTGCAATCAGCTCCTGGCCGATCAGGGCGGCGGCAAGCCGCCCCGCGCCAGCAACGGACGCCGTGCCGCCCCGGCCGACGCCGACGACCAGCTCAATCGCCCGGTCGAGACGGTGATCCCCGACCTCAAGGTGCCGAAGCCCGAAGCGCTCAAGGCCTTTCTTGACCAGTACGTGGTCGGCCAGGAGCGCGTCAAGCGGATCCTCGCCGTTGCCGTCCATAACCACTACAAGCGCCTGCAGCACCGGCGCGGACGGAAAGCGCAGAACGAGGTCGAGATCGAGAAGAGCAACGTCCTGCTGATGGGCCCCACCGGTTCGGGCAAGACGCTGCTGGCGCGCACCCTGGCGCGTTGCCTCGACGTACCCTTCGCCATGTCCGACGCCACCACGCTGACCGAGGCCGGCTATGTGGGCGAGGACGTCGAGAACATCATCCTGCGCCTGGTACAGGCGGCCGACTTCGATGTCGGGCGCGCCCAGGTCGGTATCGTCTATGTCGATGAGATCGACAAGATTGCCCGACGTACGGAGAACGTCTCCATCACCCGCGATGTCTCGGGTGAAGGGGTACAGCAGGCACTGCTGAAGATCCTCGAGGGAACCGTCGCCAATGTCCCCCCCAAGGGCGGCCGCAAACACCCGCAGCAGGACTACCTGCAGGTGGACACGTCACAGATTCTGTTCATCTGCGGCGGCGCCTTCGTCGGCCTCGACCGCATCGTGCGCCGCCGGGTGGGTCGGCAGGTGCTGGGGTTCGGCCGTGGCGCCGAGGAACGCGGCCTGGCAGTGGACGTCACCAATGACGCTGAGATGATGGACATAGTTGAACCCGAGGATCTTCTGCACTTCGGCCTGATCCCCGAGTTCATCGGGCGTTTTCCGGTGGTGGCACCGTTGCGGCCCTTGACGCGGCCGGATCTGGTCCGCATCCTGACCGAGCCCCGGAACGCGCTAATCAAGCAGTTCCAGGCCCTGTTCGCCATGGAGAAGGTCGAGTTGCTGTTCTCCGACGATGCCCTCGAAGCGCTGGCCGAAAAAGCGTTGAACAAGGGCACCGGTGCCCGCGGTCTGCGGTCTATTCTTGAAGGGGTCATGCTGGACGTTATGTTTGACCTGCCGTCCCAGCAGAATGTGGCCCAGTGCATGATCGACGCGAGCGTCGTCAACGGCGTGCGTGCGCCGGTGCTGAACGCGCGTCCGGCGAAACGCGACCGCAAGACCGCATGACCAACCTAGGTCGGGCGGGGCAGGAGGAGCAGTGAGGCTGACCCCACGACCGGACCTGCCGCGGACCCCTGCCGGCGCGGTCGTATGGCCGCGCCGGGCGGGCGTGCTCCGGGGTCTCTTCGTCAGCCTGGCTCTGCTGGCATCCCTGCTTGTGCTCGGGGCAGCGGCGCCGACGGCGACGGCCAGCAAGCTCCGTGTCCGCTACATCACCAGCAATGGGATCCGCTATCTTTACCTGGTTGATCTGGCGGCCCTCTACGGCTTGCGCTACGAGTCCAACTCGCAGCGGTTTGCGCTGCGTTCGCGCTACACGAGCCTGATTTTCACCGTGAACGAGACCGAGGCGATCATCAACGGCACCCGCGTGCATCTCTCGGATGCCCCCTGGGTTGCCAAGGGCTATGCGGTCCTGGCCGACATCGACGTCCGCCTGCTGCTGTCCCCCATCCTGAAGGGCTCGAGCCTGCGCCGCGGCGACGTCCGCCGGGTCCTGATCGACCCTGGCCACGGCGGCAAGGATCCCGGCACGCAGGGGCGGCGGAGCCGCGAAAGAGACGTCACGCTCCAGGTGGCGCGACGGCTGCAGAAGGAACTGGTCGCCAAAGGCTATCAGGTGGCACTGACCCGCAGCAAGGACACGGACTTGGCGCTGGCGGGGCGCTCGCAGAAGGCGCGCTCCTGGAAGGCCGATATCAGCGTCAGTCTGCACTGCAACGCGGCGGGGCCGGGGGTCAGAGGCATCGAGGTGTTCCGGGTCCCGCCGGTAGGCGCCCGCAGCACCTATGGCCTGCAACGCGCCACCGCCGCCGTGCCCGGGAATGCCTGGGACGCGGACAACGCCCGTCTCGCCTACGAGGTGCAGCGCGGCGCCGTCGCGGCTACCGGAGCCACGGATCGCGGCATGAAGAATGCGCGCTTCGCGGTGATCAAAGAGTGCCCCTGTCCGTCCGTTCTGGTCGAGATGGGCTTTATGAGTTACGCCGCGGAAGAAGCCAACCTGAGCAGTGCGGCGTACCAGGACAAGCTGGCCCGGGGCATTGCCTCTGGCATCAGCCGGTACGATGCGGCGCTGCTGCGGCGCTGACGACGGCGCGGCACCGCCAGCCGTCCGTGCGGCGATACAGCAAGGAGATGGGCGATGATCAGGGACTGCGTATTCTGCAAGATCGTGCAGGGACAGATTCCCTGCGACAAGGTCTATGAGGACGATCTGGTCCTGGCCTTCCTGGACATCGCGCCGCTGACGCTGGGGCACACGCTGATCATACCCAAAGAGCACCACACCAGCATCACCACTCTGCCGGTGGCCTGCTGCGCCCGCATGATGGAGGTCGCCCCCCGCCTCGGCAGCGCGCTGATGCGGGCCACGGAGGCCGGCGGCTTCAACCTGCTGCTCGCCAACGGCACCGTGGCCGGACAGGTGGTGCCGCACACGCACTTGCATGTGGTACCCCGACAGGTGGATGACGCCGTGGTCATGCCCACCAGCCACATCGCCTACCCCAGCTCCGAGGTCAAACTGGAGATCCTGGCGAAGGCGCGGGCGCGCCTGCAGTAGAGCGGCGACTCTGAACTCCCTTCACACCCGTCCCATGGAAAACCCAGAGGTTGTGGCGGTTTAGGCTGTAGGCTATTAGGTTACAACACCGGACCCGAACCTGGAAGCGCGGAATGCACCGAGATAGGACCTAACCGTCTACAGCCTGAATACCTAACAGCCTTGGCGTCCTGTGGGACGCCTGAGAACCCACTTCTGAAGCCAATGGACTACGACGCCGACACTGAAGCTGGCATCCAGGAACTCGTGCGCCAGGATCCGCGACACCCGCGGGAGGCCTACCACTTCGTCTTCGCCGGGCTGGCGCGGGCCCAGCAGATGCGCAGCGCCGAGGTCGGCAGTGCCGGCGGCCGCCAGCACGTGCGCGGCCCGGAGTTACTCGAGGCCTTGCGCGACCTGGCGCTGGATGAGTTCGGTCCGCTGGCGTACCGCGTCCTCTGTGCCTGGAACATCCGCCGCACCGAGGACTTCGGTCGCCTGGTCTTCAGCCTCATCGGGGCCGGACTGCTGAGCGGCACCCCCGAAGACTCCCTGGTCGACTTCGCCGATGGCTACGAGTTCACCTCCGCCTTCGTCGATCCCTTCGTCGAGACCGGCGAGATGCCGGCCGACCTGCCGTCGATCACCTGAGTTCACCACTCGCAATCATCGCGAGGATCGGCGAGTCGCTGATGTCCATGGGCAGATCCACGCGGCCGCGGCGGCGGGACGACTCGTAGCACCCGAAGACGATCTCCATCGCCTTCATCTCGTTCTGAACGCAGAGCTCGGACGTCCGGCCGGTCTTGAGGCAGTCCACGATATCGGCGATGGCGCGCTCGATGTAGCCTGGGCCGTGCAGGTTCTCGCCGGCACAGTCGACGGCGGTCCAGTCCTGGCCCCAGCGCAGATAGCGCAGCATGGGCCCGGGGGTGGGATCCCAGGCAATCTCGATCAGGCCTTCGCTGCCGACCAGACGGAAGGGCGGCCCGAAGTCGCGGCAGTTGCCGCCGGTGAAGATGATCGCCGTGACGCCATTGCGGTAGCGCACATGGCAGACGCCCTGCCACTCGGAGGGTGCCCCGAAGGCGGTACGCCGTTCGCGGCCATCGATCTGCCCGATCACCCACTCGGCTGCGGTCTCGCCATTGAGGTAGTTCAGCAGGTCCACCCAGTGACAGCCGCCGTCGTAGAGATCCCCGGCCGCCGACTCCAGACGCTGCAGCGTGCCGATGGCACCAGACGTAAGCAGTTCGCGTGCCTTGCGGAAGGGCGCCCCGAAACGGCGCTGGTGGTTGAAGGTCAGTTTGCTGCCCGGCGCGGCCGCGGCGGCGGCCAGCATGGCGCGGCACTCGCCGAAGGTCAGCGCCATCGGCTTCTCGCAGTGGATGGCCGGCACGCCCGCGGCAATGCAGTCCAGCGTCATCTGCGCATGCAGGTGCGGCCAGGTGCAGATGCTGACGATGTCGGGCTTCTCGCACTCGAGCATCTGCCGGTAGTCGGTGTAGACTCGGGGCACGGCGAACTCGGCGGCAAAGGCCGTGGCGTGCTCGCGGACGATGTCGGCGCAGGCCACCACTTCACAGTCCGGCAGCCGTTTGTAGGCGGGCGCGTGGTGGTAGGCCATGAAGTAGCCGTTGAGGTCCGGCTGCGGCTTCTTCTTACCGGTACCGATGAAAGCGACGCGATAGGCTGCCATCTCTGCTACTCCTGTACGGTGCGGCCCGCGCCGGCCTGGCGAACGTCCGCCACGGCAGTGCGCGGCAGCGCCAGGGGTTGGGCGTGGCCCAGTCGGCTCGGCCCTAACTAAAGCGAGGGAGGAGGCACTGTGCAAGTCACGCTGCCAGCAACCGCCGCGCCGAATCGGGGTCAAGGCAGGTGCAGGGCTGGCGCGACCGGTTCGCCCACCGGCGTTCGCCGCGCTGGCCCCCGGAGTGCTGCCGATGAATAGCTTACTGAATATCCTGCACGAGTTCTGGCTGGCCTCTACGGAGCTGGCCCCCTGGCTCTTGCTGGGATCCCTGCTGGCCGGGATCCTGCATGTGGTCCTGCCGCCGAACCTGGTGCGCACACACCTCGGCGGCAGCCGTTTCATGAATGTCGTCAAGGCGGTGCTGCTGGGCGTACCATTGCCGCTGTGTTCGTGCAGTGTACTGCCGGCCGGGCTGGCGCTGAAGAAGGATGGCGCCAGCGACGGCGCCGCCGTGGGCTTCCTGATCAGCACGCCGCAGACGGGGGTTGACTCGATCACGGTCAGCGCCGCCATGCTGGGGTGGCCCTTCGCCATTCTGAAAGTAGTCGCGGCGACGGTCACCGGGCTGCTCGGGGGCGTGCTCACCAACCTCACCGCGGCGCCGGATCACGGCCTCGAACGGGATGTGGCGCCGCCGCCACGGCGTCACGGGCGAACGCTGCTAGCGCTGCTTGCCGAGACCCTCGAGTACGGCTTCGTCGAACTGCTGGCCGGGATCTGGAAGTGGCTGTTGGCCGGCCTCCTGGTGTCCGCGGTGGTCAGTGCGTTGGTGCCGGCGCAAGGGCTGGCCGGCAAAGCCTGGGCGAGCGGCTTCCCCGGGATGCTGGTGATGCTGGCGATCGGCATTCCGCTGTACGTCTGCACCACCGGCTCGCTGCCCATCGCTGCGGCCCTGGTGCGGGCCGGGATGTCCCCCGGGGCGGCGCTGGTCTTCCTGATGGCCGGCCCGGCCACGAACGCGGCAACGATTGCCGCGCTCTGGCGGGCCCTGGGCCGGCGCGTCACCGCCATCTACCTCGGCACCATCATCGCCGGCAGCCTGCTGTTTGGTTGGCTCTTTGATGCGGTCGTGCAACTGGCACCCGGCGCGTTGCCGGACTGTCATCTGGCGGCACCGGGGCCGATCGGCCAGGCCTCGGCGCTGCTCCTGTTCGGCCTCTTCGCCACCTTCGCCGGCAGGGAGTGGCGCGCGGCGCGGCGAGGCGGCGCGGCGGCATGCTGCCAAGCCGACCCCGCGGCGGCCGCCGAAACGCTGCAGATCGCGGTCAGGGGCCTGACCTGTCCGAACTGCTCCGGCAAGCTGCGGCGCGCCCTGTTGGCGCTGGCCGGCGTCAGCGCGGCGGAGGTCGACCACGTCGCCGGACGCGCCACCGTCACCGGCCAGGACCTGCAGCTTGAAGCGATCCGCGCGGCGATCCGCAACGCCGGTTTCGAGCCGGAGTGACTACGCGGTGGAGTGCCTGACGCGCCAAGCGCTCCGGCAGGCTGCCTCCCCGCGAGCCGGGCCACACGCCGTGGTACCTCACTGCGCCGGGGTGGCGATAGCGGGAGCCAGGCTCACGCGGAAGCCGATATTGTCGTTTGCACGCTCGGGCCTCCAGCCGCCCCTGTGGCTTAAGCGTGCCCACTCGGCTACATGCACCCAACTGCCGCCGCGCGTGACGCGGAGCGTTGCCGCCTCCGCGTTGAGCGGGTTTGCTGCGGGCGAGCGGGAGTAGAAGCCTGGGTCCGACCAGTCCAGGCACCACTCCCAGACATTCCCGGTCAGGTCATGGATCCCCAGCTCGTTGGGCTCTTTGCCGCCCACCGGGTGGGGGGCGCCGCGGCTGTTGTTCATATGCCAGGCGACCTCGTCGAGACGGTCCGAGCCGGCGTAGACGGTGCCGCGGCTCTGCGTGCCGCCGCGGGCGGCGTACTCCCACTCCGCTTCGGTCGGGAGTCGGTACTCGCAGCCCTCCGGCAGCCTTCCAGCGCCGCGCTCGCGCTCGGTAAGCTTCCGGCAGAACGCCTCTGCACCGTACCAAGACACCTCCACGACCGGGAGACGGGCGCCAGAACCTAGGTCAGCGCGCTGCCCCGCCAAGGCTTGGTACTCGGCTTGGGTGACCTCGTAACGGCCAAGCCAGAAGCCATGGGAGATGCGTACCTGATGCACAGGGCGTTCGTGATCCTCACCATCTTTCGCGCCCATCTGGAACTCACCCGGGCCGACCCATACCAACTCCAGGCCGAGGTCCGGGACGGTCCAGTCCTGGCCCGAGGCGGGCAAGGGTGCCGCCGCTCCCACCGTCGCCGGCCGGATAGCCGCGGGCTGTGTGCCCTGGAACTCGTAGGCACCGATGTCCACGTAAGAGGGCGTGCCGATCCCGGTGTTGGGCATGCCGGGGTCGTCGTAACGCGCGTTGCCAGCGAGATCGTTGACCGGCGTGTCGGCGTCGCCCAAGCCAGCGTCGATGCAGGACGAGGCCGGCCGTAGCCGGTAGTCGTTGACCTGGAAGGCGTCGCCCACGGCCGTGAAGCTGGTACAGTCGCCCAGGATAGTGACCGTATCGGCCGCGTTACCGACGACGCAGTACTGCAGATACTGGCTGGTTTTCGGATT
>CAILUI010000393.1 GCA_903837355.1 uncultured Victivallales bacterium | reverse complement strand
GAGCGCGTGAGAACGTGAAAGCGTGGATTCGTGGCAGACGGCCGGCACACGCGCCGTAACCCTCACGCAATCACGCTCTCACGCTTTCACCGTGCCGGTGACCAACACCGATGGTCGTTGGGAAAACGGAACCGCCCTGGCCGCGACCGGTCAGTCATGGCGCCGCGCTTCTCGCCGGCGTACAGTACACGGGTTACCTTGGCAGGGCAGGGGGGACGGGGTGGCGGAGGCGAACTGCGGTGACTGAGCGTTGCGGAGAAACTGGCGTCGGCGCAGAAGCCTTCCCGCAACGCTGGGGCCTGGCCGATTGGCTGCGTCTGCTGCGGATGTCGCACTGGGTGAAGAATGCCATTGTCTTTCCCTGCGTTATTCTCGCGGGCCGGGCCGGGGAGGGCGCGCAGTGGCGCCAGTCGGCCTGGGTTTTCGTCGCCTTCTGCCTGGCCTCCAGTGGCGTCTACGCGCTGAATGATGTCCTCGACCGCGACCTGGACCGACTGCATCCTCTGAAGTCACGGCGTCCTGTGGCCGCTGGTGTTCTTGCACCGGGGACGGTGGTGGCGGTCGCGCTGCTGCTGGCCGGCGCCGGCCTGGTGGTGGCGTATGCTGCGGCGGCCCCCGCGGTGTTGTGCGTTGGGCTGTATCTCGGCCTCAACCTCGCGTACAGCATTCGGCTGAAGCACATTCCGGTGGTTGACGCCGGCTGCGTTGCTGCTGGGTTTGTATTGCGGGCGGTGGCCGTGGTTGGCGTGCCGGGCCAGTCGCCGGCTGTCTGGCTGCTAGTGGCGAGCGTGTTCTTCCTCTGCGCCTTCGTGGCCCTCTCGAAACGGGCAGCGGATCTGGCGCTCCTACGGCGGGAAGGCCTTGGGCACGGCGTCGTGCGCGTGGTCGATGGGTACACCGACGGCTGTCTGCGCGGGTTGCTGGTGGCATCGGCGTTGCTGACGGTCTCCTGCTACCTGGGTTTCACGCGCACGGTGGTCGGTCCGGCGGGGGCCATCGCGGCACTGAGCTGTCTGCCGGTAGCCTACTGCCTGTTCCGGCTGGCACGGCTTTCGCTGGCGGGCGCGCGCCGTGAACAGATCAATCTAGTGTTGAGCGATGCACGCCTCCTGGCGGCGGCTGCGGTCTGGGCGGGCTTCTGGGGTTGGGCCGCGCTGGCGTGACAACGCGCTGCGGTAGGCGGCATGCAGGATGACAAAGGCGGGGGTCTGCCGATGCGTACACTGATCACGGGCGGCGCGGGGTTCGTGGGCTCGCACCTGGCGGCTGAACTCATCGCCAGGGGCTGCAGCGTTCTGGTTCTGGACAACCTCAGTACCGGCCGCTACGAGAACATCGAGGCACTGGAGCAGGCCGGGCATCTCCAACTCGTGGTTGATACGGTCAATGATCCGCAGATCGTGGACGAGTGCGTCAAGCAGTGCGACGCGGTGTTTCACCTGGCTTCGGCGGTCGGCGTACGGCTGATCATCGAGCAGCCTGTGCGCACCATCGAGAGCATCGTCGGCGGCACGGACGTGGTTCTGCGGTCGTGCGCCCGCTATCGGCGACCCTTCCTGCTGACCAGTACCAGCGAGGTCTACGGTAAGGGCATGAAGGTCCCGTTCAGCGAGGACGACGACCGGGTCATGGGCGCCACCTCGAAGCGCCGCTGGAGCTACGCCTGTGCCAAGGCACTGGACGAGTTCCTCGCCTTGGCGCACTGGTACGAATCGCGCTTGCCGGTGCGCATCGCGCGCTTGTTCAATACCGTCGGGCCGCGGCAGACGGGCCAGTATGGCATGGTGATTCCGACCCTGGTGCGCCAGGCCCTGCGCGGTCAGCCGCTGACGGTGTACGGCGATGGCCAGCAGAGTCGCTGCTTCGGCCATGTGATTGACGTCGTTCGCGGCTTGGCCGACCTGATGGAGTGCGACGCCGCCAAGGGCCAGATCGTCAACCTCGGGAATGACGAGGAAATCAGCATCCTGGCCTTGGCCGAGCGCATTCGCCGGTTGACGGGTGCCGCCTCTGAGATCGTGCTGATCCCGTATGAGGAGGCCTATGGCGAGGGCTTCGACGACATGCAGCGTCGGGTCCCCGATCTCGCTCGCGCCAAACGCCTGATCGAGTTCCGGCCCACCCGCGGTCTGGACCAGATCCTGCGGGATGTCATTGACTTCGAGAAGGGGCGCTAGTCCGGAGGTCGCGGCGGCGGGCGGTGCTGACGGTTCGCCGTCCAGGAGTCGTTGCCGGCGCGAAGCCCGAAAGGGGCGGCTGTGATGTCGAGGTCCTGTCAGCTTGTGTTGTCGCTGCCACCGTCGTGCGCCACCCGCTTCGCAGAGCTAGGCTTTCGGGTGCCCCCGGGGACCGTGGTCACCCACGACCCGCCGGCGGCGCCTCTGGGCTCCGGCGGCGGCATGGTCCAGGCTCTGGCGACCGCCTGGCGTGCCTCCGGCGAGGTGGACTGCGCCGCCTGGCTGCGGCAGGGCGTGCGTGCCGTGGTGCATGCCGGCGGCGAGAGCCGACGCACGCCGGCGTATGCTGCCGAGGGTAAGGTGTTCACTCCGATTCCCGTGCTGCGCTGGTCGTTTGGACAACGGCTTGACCAGACGCTGCTGGACCTGCAGTGGCCTTTCGTTGAGACCGCCGTGCAGGCGGCGCCGGCTGGGACCGTGGCGGTGGTGTGCAGCGGCGACGTGCTCCTGCAGGGCAGTCTGCCCGCCCGGCTTCCCGAGGCCGATGTCATCTGTCTGGGCATGTGGGCCGGACCTGAGACCGCGTCCCGGCATGGCGTCTTCTTCTGCGACCGGGCGTCTCCGGAACGACTGCTCTGCATGCTCCAGAAGCCGTCGCCAGCCGAGATCAAGGCGCAGTCGCAGGACGCGCTTTTCCTCGTGGATACCGGGTTGTGGCTGTTCAGCGCGCGCGCCGTCCAGGACCTGATGGAAGCCTGCGGCTGGACCGGGAATGCGTTCGCTGGCGGCGTGCCGACGGCGTTGGACCTGTATGGCGGTGTCGGCGCGGCGCTGGGTGCGTCGCCCTGCCGTCCGCATGCGGTGTGGAGTCGGTGGTCGTGCGCCGTGGTTCCGGTTGAGGCCAGCGGCTTCTATCACTTCGGCACCAGCCGGGAACTGGTGGAGACCACACTTCGTTTGCAGAATGCGCGGCTGGACCAGCGCCACTTCGGTCGGGGCGTCGCTGAGCACCCTGCCACGTTCATTCAGAATGCCCAGGTCGGGGCTGGACTGTGCGCCGCCAATCACACGGTCTGGATCGAGAACTCGTTCGTCCCTGCCGGCTGGACGCTGGCGCACGGCCATGTCCTCACGGGGATTCCGGAGAACTCCTGGGGGTTGTGCCTGCCGGCCGGTGTATGCCTGGACTTGGTGCCGGTGGGGGAGACGGCCTGGGCGGTGCGCTTCTATGGCCTTGACGATGCCTTCCGCGGTGCCCTGGAAGAGCCGGGCACGACCTGGCTTGGGCAGCCGCTGCAGGAGTGGTTTCGCCGGCGTGGCCTGACCTTGGCCGAGTGCGGGCTGGAGCCCGGCACCGACATGCAGCGCGCGGCACTGTTTCCGGTCCTCCCCGCGGCGAGTCTGGAGGGCGGTCTGGTGCAGTGGCTCATCGGCGAACCCGCGGAGTCGGCGGGCGCGGCGCGTGCGTCCAGCACCCTGATCAACCGCCCCGTGACGGGGGCTACCGCGCGGCGCTCCGCGGGCCAGGACTGCCGCGGTCCGACTCAGAGCTACGCTCAGGTCTACCGGGAGGCGGCGCGACTCTCGGCCGCGGCTCTGGCGACCGCAGCGGACCTGACCCGTCGCGGTCGCCAGCGCGTGCTCTTGCGGCAACGGGCCATGGAGCGCCTGGCCGAGGCCCCGGCGCACTCGGTGTTCCTGCGGACGGACCTCGGTGCGGCGGCGCTGACCTTCGCCTCCCAAGGGTTGCAGTTGCCAACCGCGGACCGTGTCAGCAGCCCTCTGGACGCGCTGCACTTGCACATGTTTCGTGCTGCGGTTCGGCGTCAGCAGCAGGACTCCGCGTGGCGCACCGAAGAGAGCGCCGCCTTTGCCTCGTTGCGCCAGGCCCTGCTTTCGCCCGGCGCGCTGGTGCCGGCGGCGCCACAACGGCGCCTGTTGGCCGACCAGATCATCTGGGGGCGCTCCCCGGTCCGCGTCGATCTGGCCGGTGGCTGGACCGACACGCCGCCCTACTGTATGGTCCATGGCGGGCGCGTCGTGAACCTGGCCATCGAACTGAACGGCCAGCCGCCCATACAGGTGTTCGCACGTTGCTCGGATGACCCTGGCATCGTGGTTCGCAGTATCGATCTCGGGCAGCAGCAGCAGCTTCGCACCTACGCTGACCTGCGCGGTTTCGCCGAGGTCGGCAGCGCCTTCTCCATCCCGCGCGCCGCCCTGGCCCTGGCAGGCTTTCTGCCGGAGTTTGCGGCCCGTCCGGCCGACACGTTGCGCCAGGCCCTGGAGCGTTTTGGCGGCGGCATCGAGTTGACCCTGCTGGCCGCGGTTCCCAAGGGCTCCGGGCTGGGCACCAGCAGTATCCTCGCGGCGACAGTCCTGGGCACACTGAACGATCTGTGTGGCCTCGGCTGGGCCGCTGACGAGATCATCCGGCGCACTCTCTGCCTGGAACAGATGCTCACCACTGGCGGTGGCTGGCAGGACCAGGCCGGGGGGATACTGCCGGGCCTGAAGCGGCTCGAGAGCGCCCCCGGGTCGCCGCAGGTGATCCAGGTCCGCTGGCTGCCCGACGCACTGCTGCGGCAGCAGGCCAACCGTACCCTACTCCTCTACTACACCGGTATTACGCGCGTGGCGAAAGACATCCTGCAGGAGGTCGTGCGTGGGATGTTCCTCAACTCAGCCGGTACGTTGCGGCTCCTGGCGCAGATCGGCGAGCATGCGCAGTGGGCGGCGGATACGGTACAGCGCCAGAACCTGGCGGACCTGGGCGCCGTGCTGCGTCGCAGTTGGGAACTGAACTGCGCCCTTGATGCGGGCACCAACCCGCCTGCGGTACGCGAGTTGCTGGGGCGTGTGGAACACTGGCTGGAAGGGGCCAAGCTGCTTGGGGCTGGCGGCGGTGGGTACCTATTCATGGTCGCCCGCGACCCGGATGCGGCGGCCCGCATCCGGCAGGAGTTCGCGCTCCGGCCCCCGCATCCGGCGGCCCGCTTCGTTGAGATGACGGTGTCGGACGTGGGCCTGCAGGTTACCCGCAGTTGACGCAGGCGGGCAGCGCCGCGGACAACGACGGTTCCGGCGGCGCCGGTCTGCCCGAGATCCCGCCCTGCGGGAGGTGTGTCAGGGCTGCTTTGAGTGAGCGGCCGCTCGCTTCGCAACAGTGCCTCTTTGGGCCCCGGGCCTTGCCCGGTTTCCAGTCAGGCAGCACCCCCAATCTTGAAACAATCTTGGGGTTGCGTGGCTAGCGCGACTTTCCTAGTTATGGTTGAGTCGATCTTTAACATACTTCAGAAGAATGCTTTGCAAGTCAACAAACCTTACCCTAAACAAGCTTTCTCGGCGTCTAGTCCAAGCAGCTTGAGAAGGCGCTCCTGGACCTCG
>CAILUI010000392.1 GCA_903837355.1 uncultured Victivallales bacterium | reverse complement strand
CGAGGTCCAGGAGCGCCTTCTCAAGCTGCTTGGACTAGACGCCGAGAAAGCTTGTTTAGGGTAAGGTTTGTTGACTTGCAAAGCATTCTTCTGAAGTATGTTAAAGATCGACTCAACCATAACTAGGAAAGTCGCGCTAGCGTACAACAAGCCGGATGCCTGGATTTTCAAGGGACCAAATCCGCATCGTTTCCTGGCTCGGGTCTGCGGCGTCTGTGGCTTCGCCGAGTTCTATGTCGAGAACCCCAAGCGCTTGGCCGCGACAATCAATCAGGTCGTCGCCGACGCCTGACAAGCGTTTCAACCCGAGCGGCGGTTCGGGTCAGTTTTCAAACCAGAGGTTTCTGGCTGCCGCCGGCGGTGCCGGTGGTCGCGGTCGCACCCTCGGCCCCATGCTCACGCCGCGGCTGGTTGCAGGTAGAGGTACTTCTGGAAGCCGGCGAACACCTGGCCGATCTCTTCCGGCCGGCCCAGGTCGGCCAGGGCGTCGGCGATGGAGTTGTGGTACTTCAGGCGTAGCAGCGGCGTCAACTTCTCCTGGTCCAGTTCCCCGACCCCGACGCTGACGTAATGGGCCAGCACGAAATCCAGGAAGGCCTGCTGCCGGGTGCCGAAGCGGGTACCGATGGCGGCCTTGGCCCGCGTGGCCCTTTCCTCGCGGGTCAGGGTCGGCAGGGCATAGGCCACATGGGCCAGAACGTCGAAGAGGTCGCTCTGCTCGGCGTCGATGACCGTCTGCATCTCGGCAAGCTGGTCAGGACCGAAACCCTTCTCGGCCAGCCCCTGCAGGAGCTTGCGGCGGGTATCGGGGGCGCTCCACAGGGCGCGGAGCTCGGCTTCGTCCTTGAAGAACTCGGGCAGTCTGCCGAAGAGCAACTCCATGAACTGCTGCGCCGACATCGGCGTGCCGTCGGGGTGCCAGAACGTGGTCATCATCATGTGCTGGATGGCCCGCTCCTTGCCGTCGGCCAGTTTCACCTTGGCCCGCTTCGTGCAGACGCAGGGCCGCTGACCGCACTTGCTGCAGGGCTCGGGCTTACAGGCGCAGGGCCGCAGGCCGCAGCGGGGACAGACGACAGGGGGACAGGCGCACGGTAACTGGCCGCACTGCGGGCAGAGCTCAGGAATGCAGATGCACGGCAGTTGGCCGCAGGCCGCGCAGGGCTCGGGCGCAAGCGGTTCGCCATCCCACTCCGGGTCGCTGAAATGGTGATGGGCCTTCACGAAGTCGTAGATCGTGAAGTAGTCCTTGCCGTCGTAGAGGCGGGTGCCGCGGCCGACGATCTGCTTGAACTCGATGATCGAGCGGATGGGCCGCATCAGCACGATGTTGCGGATGTTGCGGGCGTCGACCCCGGTGGAGAGCTTCTGCGAGGTCGTGAGGATGGTCGGGATGGTCTTCTCGTTGTCCTGGAAGTCGCGCAGGTGCTGGTCGCCGAGGGTGCCATCGTCGGCCGTGACCCGGTGGCAGTAGTTGGGGTCCTTGCTGGTCTTGGTCTGGTTGATGAGGTCGCGCACCACCAGCGCGTGGGCCTGGTTAGCGCAGAACACCAGCGTCTTCTCGCGCTGGTCAATCTGGCCCATGAAGATCTGCACCCGGCGCCGCTCCCGCGCGATGATCTCGATGCTGCGGTTGAAGTCCTCTTCCAGGTACAGCCTGCCCGCCTCCACCTCGCCCTCGACTACGGTGTCGTCGGGGGTGTAGACGTACTCGTCGAGGGTGGTGGCGATCTGCTTGACCCGGAACGGGGTCAGGAAGCCGTCGTTGATGCCCTCCTTCAACGAGTAGACGAACACCGGTTCGCCAAAGTAGGCGTAGGTGTCGACGTTGTCCTTGCGCTTTGGCGTCGCGGTCAGGCCGAGTTGCACGGCCGGGGCAAAGTAGGTGAGGATGTCGCGCCAGGTGCTCTCGTCGTTGGCGCCGCCCCGATGGCACTCGTCGATGACGATGAAATCGAAGAAGTCCGGCGGGTAGTCCCCGAAGTACCACGTCCCGGGAACGCCACTCTCCTGAGTGGCTCCGAGGCTGCCAATCAGGAGATTGGCGTTCCCAGGGCCGCTGCCAATCAGGAGATTGGCGTTCCCAGGGGCGGTCCCAGGGCCGCTCATGAAGGTCTGGAAGATGGTGAAGAACAGGCTGCCGTTCTTGGGCACCTTGCCCTTCTTGCGGATGCCATCGGGCGCGATCCGCACCAGCGCGTCCTCGGGGAAGGCCGAGAAGGCGTTGTAGGCCTGGTCGGCGAGGATGTTGCGGTCGGCCAGGAACAGGATGCGCGGCCGGCGCGAGGGCTCGCGGCTCAGGTTCCAGCGGGCCTGGAACAACTTCCAGGCGATCTGGAAGGCGATGAAGGTCTTACCCGTGCCGGTGGCGAGGGTCAGCAGCAGACGCTGGCGCTTCGCGGCGATGGCCTCCAACGCGGCGCGCACGGCGATGTCCTGGTAGTAGCGGACCTGGAAGTACCCGCCCCGGTCCTCGAAGGGCACCGCGGCAAAGCGGTCACGCCAGGCGTCGGGCACGGCAAAGGTCAGGTTCCAGAGCTCGTCGGGCGTCGGGAAGGCGGCCAACTCCCCCTCGCGGCCCTCCTGCATGTCGATCCCGTAGAGGCCCTGGCCGTTGGTGGCGTAGGCAAAGCGGACCCCGAGTTTGCCGGCGTAGTCTTTGGCCTGGCCCACGCCCTCGGTCAGGGCTTCGCCCCAGGCCTTGGCCTCGACCACGCCGAGCTGGGTGTTGCGGTACTCCAGCCCGTAGTCGGCGATCAGCGGCTTGCCGCGCCGGCCGTGGCCTTCGAGCCGGCCCAGGGTGATGCGGACCTCACGCCGGATGCGGCTGCCCTCGACCACGCCCCAACCGGCCGCCGCCAGCGCGGGGTCGATGTACTCGGCTCGGGTCTCGGCTTCGTTCATCTGCCGTCATCCTTCGCGGGACCATCATGCTTCGGCAGCCGCTTCGCGCCGTCCTCAAGCTCACGCAGGGCCTCGTCCTCCAGCCAGGCCCGGCGCCGGGCGGCGAACTGCTCGTACTCGGCGTTGGCCTTGGCGTCGGCGGCCTCGCGGCTCACGGTCCCGGCGCCAGGCAGGACGTTGCGCTCATTGAAGCGCAGGAAGTCATCCAACCGGGTCTGCCAGTCGCGCAGGAAGATCTGCTGGCGGCGGCGGGCCTGGTCTTCGGCGAAATCCAGGAACATGGTCACGATGCGGTTTAACTCGCCGATCTCCTCCGCGCGCAGGTAGTTCTTGGCGATGAGCACGTCGCCGTTGCTCACGACGCCGCTCTTCCAGGCCGTCAGGCCCATGTTGGGCTGACTGGCGTCGGCCCGTTCGGCAATGAGCTCCGGCGCGGTCCTGCCGGTGACCGCGAAGTGCAGCTTGTTCTGGACGGTCTGGAAGACGCGCTGCGTCTCTTCGTCGCCGGGATCGTAGTCCGCGGCCATGGCCAGAATCTCCCGCACGCGCAGGTACATCCGCCGCTCGCTGGCGCGGATGTCGCGGATGCGCTCCAGCAACTCGTCGAAGTGGTCCGGTACTCCCGGTCCCGGCGGGCTCTTCAGTCGCTCGTCGTCCAGAGCGAAGCCCTTGACCAGGTACTCGGTCAACCGGGCCGTGGCCCACTGGCGGAACTGCGTGCCGCGCCGACTGCGGACGCGGTAGCCGACGGCCAGGATCACCGGCAGGCTGTAGTGCTTGAGCTCCCGCGTGATCCGCCGGCCACCCTCGGTGCGAACTTGTAAGTAATCCTTACAGGTTGCCGCCAAGTCCAACTCGCCTTCCGCGTAGATCGCCTTCAGGTGCAGCGTCACATTCTGCGGCGTGACCTGGAACAGCTCCGCCATCAGGGCCTGCGTCAGCCAGACGGTTTCGTCCTCAAAGCGGCACTCGATGCGGGTCCGGCCGTCCTCAGCCTGATAGAGGATGATCCCGGATTGCGGTGGTTCGGCTTCGTTCATGGCTGCATCCTGATGGGACTGCCCGGAAATCCCGGACAGTTGCCCGCCGTCCGGTGTCTTCATGAACTGTTCGGAGATCCCGAATAGTTCGGGCCCTGGCAAGCATCCTACACGCGTGCCTAGACGCCGTCCTCGACAGTCTGCCGGGAATCCCGACATACTGCCTTCTCGTTGAGCTCGCCGGCGCTGCTCCAGCGCCAGTGCTCCGCCTTCTGCACCAGCCCCGCCTTCACCGGATTCTGTCGGATGTACTCTACGGCCTGCTGGAAATGGCGTTCGTTGCGGATGAAGCGGTCCCAGTACTCCCGGTGCCAAACCGGGCTGGCCTCTTCCCTGGGAACGCCACTCTCCCGAGTGGCTGCTGGACTGCCAATCAGGAGATTGGCGTTCCCGGGTGATTGCCTCCAGTACTCGCGGATACCCCTCGCCGTGTACTTCTTCCACGATGCCACGATCTTCGCCACGATCCCGCCGTTGATGGGCTGAAACAGGACATGCACATGGTTGGGCATCACCGTCCACTCAAGCAACCGGTAGCGCTGGCCGTCGAAGTAGAGGAACGCGTTCTGGACCCTCTCGGCAATCTCTGGCTCCCGCAGAACGCACGAACCGTAACCCGAGTCGATCCACGCCTCCACGCGCTTCCGCCACTCGACATCCTGCTTCTCCGGCGGGAGGCAGCGGACCTCGTCCCGCAGGCGGTCCGTCACCGCACTCGGGAGGCTGTCCGCAAGATGGAACGTCACGTGCTGTGTCGTCTCGACATCGTCGAAGTGCGGCAGGTACCCCCGGCTATGCCACCCGGGGAGGTTCCCGCCCCCGGGAACGCCAGTCTCCCGAGTGGCCTCCTCCCTGGGAACGCCACTCTCCCGAGTGGCCTCCACCCTGGGAACGCCAGTCTCCCGACTGGCCTCCTCCCTGGGAACGCCACTCTCCCGAGTGGCTCCATTGCGGCCAATCAGGAGATTGGCGTTCCCAGGTGTCCCTTTCCCAACGTGTGTGCTGTCCGTCATAGCGCCCCCGTGAACGCCTGGTGCAACAGCGACTTCTTCAGTTCGTCCAGGGCGGCCAGCTTCTGCTCGTAGATCGAGGCGAGGCGCTGGGTCTCGGCGGACAGTGCGTCGAGCGTTGCGACGATGGTCCTCTGCTGACCAAGCGGCGGCCAGCCTACCTCGATGGGATGGACCTGGTTACGATTCAGTGCGGGATTCGCGGCCCCCGAGTCCAGGCGCTTCACGTCGAGCCCGGTGAAGAAGTAGTAGACAAACCGTGGGTCGTTCCCCTTGAAGTCCTTGACCCAGAGCGTCGTGTCATGGGGCCAGAAGTCGGTTTCCAGGTAGAACACCTTACCCAGCGTCCCCTTTCGCCCAATGACGACCCCTGGAGCCTGAACCATCGCCTTGTCATGGAAGCTCCTGATGCCACCACTTGAGACGACGGGGACTTCCCCTTCAGCCTGCGCATCCTTGGTGATGTCAAAACCACGCTGCAGCATCAACTGAGCGCCGATGGTGGTGGTCACCCACCCCTCGCCGCGCTGGGTGAAGACGGCGTTCAGGTTGCTCTCGAACAGGGCGCGGGCGTTGTCGAGGTTCTTCTCGGCGTTGGCCTTGGCCGTGGCGATGGCCTCAAACGCTTCGTCCAGGATGCCGACGATCCGCTGCTGTTCGGGGAGGGGGGGAAGCGGGAAATCGAACTGCATTACTTCGTTCATGTCGGCGCGTGGCATACGCGCACCGGTGCATGTCGCGTTGATGCGGTCGGTAGTCTCATCGGCGAGGAACCAGTAGAGCAGGTACTCCCGCGAGAGCTCGGAGCAGGGCTTGATTGGGAATATTTCGGTTGAGCAATGGCCCTCGAAGTCTGGCGCGAGCACCTTGGTCAAGTACGGGCGCAATCGACCGTATAGAACATGCTCGCCCGAAAACTGGAACGTCGAGCTCTTCACCGCTTGCGGTTCGGTCGAGCCGATGAATCGCGCAGTGTGGGACTCGATGTCTTCAAGTCCAACGTAAGGAAGGTGGCCGTGGATGCCTTGCGCTTTGTCGAAAGCGCAGATGTCGCCGAGGACCGCTGTCTGCCACCCGGCCTTCATAGCAGCCCCCGGATGGTTTCCAGCACCTCTGCGGACTCCGCATCCAGGGCGGCGATCTCGTCCATGATCACCTGCGGGGTACGGTGGATCACGGCCTCGCCGCCGTTGGGGTTCTTCACGGAGAGGTCGAAGGTCGTCGTGTCGATGCCCGCCATGTCCACGGTCCAGGACTTCGGCGAATCGGCGAGGGTCTTCTGCAGGTCGACGAACTCGGCCAGGTCGGCATCGTTGAGCGGGTTGGTCTTGCCGAGGTTGCGGCCGGGGTCAAGCTGGTAGTACCAGACCTTCCGCGTCGGCGCGCCCTTCTCGAAAAACAGCACCACCGTCTTCACGCCGGCGCCCTGGAAGGTGCCACCGGGGCAGTCGAGCACGGTGTACAGGTTGCAGCTTTCAAGCAGCAGCCGGCGCAGGCTAACCGAGGCATTGTCGGTATTGGACAGGAAGGTGTTCTTGATCACCACGCCCGCGCGGCCGCCGGCCTTCAGCACCTTGATGAAGCGCTGCAGGAACAGGAATGCGGTCTCGCCGGTGCGGATGGGGAAGTTCTGCTGGACCTCCTTGCGCTCCTTGCCGCCGAAGGGCGGATTGGCAAGGACCACGTCCACGCGGTCCTTCTCCTGGATGTCGGCCAGGTTCTCGGCGAGGGTATTGGTGTGCAGGATATTCGGCGTCTCGATCCCGTGCAGGATCATGTTCATGATCGCGATGACGTAGGCGAGCGACTTCTTCTCCTGGCCGTAGAAGGTGCGTTCCTGCAGGGTCTTCAGGTCGCTCGTGGTGAGCTCCCTGGGAACGCCAATCTCCTGATTGGCGGGGCCGGAGCCGCTCGGGAGAGCGGCGTTCCCAGGGGCGTTTCCGGGATCCCTCATGTAGTCGTAGGACTCGCAGAAGAAGCCCGCCGACCCGCAGGCGTCGTCGCGGATCCGCTCGCCGATCCGGGGCTTGACCACCCGCACCATGGCACGAATCAGCGGGCGCGGGGTGTAGTACTCCCCGCCGTTGCGCCCGGCGTTGCCCATGCGCTTGATCTTCTCCTCGTAGAGGGCCGAGAGCTCGTGCTTCTCGGTCTGCGAGCGGAAACGGAGCTCGTCGATGTGGTCGATGATCTCGCGCAGGTTGTAGCCGCTCTGGATCTTGTTCTTGATCTCGCCGAAGATCTGCCCGATCTTGTACTCGATGGTGTTCGGCCCGCTCGCCTTCTGCGTAAAGCCGTGCAGGTAGGGGAAGAGCTTCTGGTTGACGAAATCCCGCAGGTCATCGCCGGTCATCGCCCGGTTGTGGTCGCGCGTGCCGTCCTTGCCCCTGGGCGCGGCCCACTCGGCCCAACGGTAGGGCTTGTCGAGGATGTAGAAGTACATCCGCCCTTCCAGCGCCGCCTCGGCCTCCTTATCCTGCTCCAGTCCGTCCAGGTACTTCAGGAACAGCAGCCACGAGGTCTGCTCGGTGTAGTCCAGCTCGGTCGTGCAGCCGGCCTCTTTCCAAAGCACATCGTCGATATTCCTGAAGGCTTGCTCGAACACAGGTATCCAGTCCCCTTCCACCCTCGGCACCACCACCGTCGGTCACCGCGCCCCGCCGACGGCGACACCCCCGCCGCGACCACCGGATCACGGTAATGTCGGGCTCGGGGGTTTCAAGGCACCCTGGTGCCACCGGCCGCCCGCGCGCGTCGGACATGCTCTGCGGCCTGCTGGAAGTGGCGTTCGTTGCGGATGAAGCGGTCCGAGTACTCCCGGTGCCAGGCCGGGCTGGGCTCTTCCCCCGGGAACGCCACTCTCCAGAGTGGCTCCGAGGCTGCCAATCGGGAGATTGGCGTTCCCAGGGCCGCTGCCAATCGGGAGATTGGCGTTCCCAGGGATCACCTTCCCGGCACGGGTGGTTGGGCATGGGAAAAGGACTTACGGCGCGGTGCCGTAAGTCCTTGATTGCGTATGGCGGAGGGGGTGGGGTTCGAACCCACGGATGGGCAAGCCCATCGACGGTTTTCAAGACCGTTGCCTTCGACCGCTCAGCCACCCCTCCGCAGGGGGTCTGTGGGCGCACTGCCATGGTGCAGAAGCGCTGGGTGAAACCTAATGCATGAGACGTATCCTGCCAGCCCTGCGGGGGCTCGGGGCTCGAGGTGCGGGGCCGCTTAGCGCGGCGCCCAGCGCACCTGCCGCAAGGCTTCGTAGAGCACGATCGAGACAGCATTGGCCAGGTTATGGCTGCGGGCGTGAACGCCGGGCATGGGGATGGTCAGCAGATCGTCCCGATAGCGTTCGTAGAAAGGCGGTGGCAGGCCGCTGCTCTCGTTGCCGAAGACGAGGGTATCGCCTTCGACAAAGCGTACGTCGTAGAGGCTGCGAGAGGTCTTGGTGGTGCAGAAGAACAGCCGCGTCGGGCGGCCGGCAGCGAGGAAGTCGTCCCAAGTATCGTGCACCTTGAGATCGAGGTACGGCCAGTAGTCCAGGCCGGCCCGGCGGATGCGGGCCTCATCGAGGGAGAAGGCCAGCGGCCGGACCAGGTGCAGGCGCGCCTCGGTGCAGACGCAGAGCCGGCCGATGGTGCCGGTGTTCTGCGGGATTTCGGGGGCAACGAGGACGATGTGGAACATGGCCATCCTTCAGCCGCCAGGCGCTTGTGGCCGGATCTCGATGCGGTCCAGAAAGCAGTTCCGGTCGGCCTTGCCGGCGTCGCAGTAGTCGTTGATGAAGCGCAGTTCCAGGCGGTGGTCGCCGGCGTTCAGGGCCAGCGGCAGTTGGCAGGGTTCCAGCGACGTCGAGCCGATGGTGAGGCGGCTGATCTCGGTGCCGTCAAGCGTCGCCAGCAGGATGGGCCACTCGTCGAGGGCCGGACCACCGCGGGCATGGACCCGCAGGAGATAGGGCCCGGCCTGGTCGCACTGGATGGCGGCCCAGGCGCTGCCCGGATTGGCCAAACAGAGCACGCCAGGCCGCACGGCGTTGAAGGCCACCGCCTCGAACTCAAGCTCTTCGGCCTCGACGCTGGCGCTGTACGACAGGCGGGACTGGGCCCCGGCGCCGACTTCCAGGGCCTCGGCGATGATGTCGGTGGCCGCGCCCCGCTGGGCCCAATCGGGCGCGCCCGGCGCGGCCTCCCCGACCCAGCAGAGGTCCGCCCGCGCCAGGCCGTCAACGAAGGGATCGCCATCCCGCAGGCGCAGCGGTCCAGCCGCCGCCGCCAGCCGCAGCCCATGGCCATGCTCGGCCGCCCAGGCATTGAAGGACTCCCGTTCGGGGGTATGCCACCAGACGGTGCTGCCCGCCGTCCCGAGGCGCGCCTGGGCCGCCTGCAGCGTAGCGCCGGTGCTGTCTGCCCCCAGGAGCAGCGTGCGCCAGGGACCGGGCGGCAGTGCGGCGAGGGTCGGGTACACCGGGACGTCGATGTCGAGGGAGTTCAGCAGTTTGGCGAGGTCTGCGTCGGCGCTGACCGCGGCGCAGCCGCCAGAAGTGGGCTGCCAGCGTTCGAGGTACTGCAGGAGGTTACCCAGGAGGAGGCCGGCTGCCGGCTCGGTCTCGAGGGCTTCGAGCAGACGGAGGCCGCAGACGACCAACTTGCCGGCGCCGAGGTCGCCTTCGGCCAGAGCGCTGTACTCGAGCCCGCTCTCGGCGCCGCTGACCAGCAGGCTGCGCAGCCCGCTGGAGGCGCGGCTGAACAGGGCGTCGGCGACGAGGTGGTCGGGCCCCCAGAAGCGGAGGTCCTCGGAACTCAGCCCGGCCAGAGCGGGGTGGTGTGGCGCCAGCGGGAAGGTGAAGGTCGCTTGCCGGGGGCTGAAGCGGACCGGGCCAAGCGGCACGTGGGGTTCGGTCTGAGCCAGCAGCAGCACCCGTCCGCCGCCGGCGATGAAGGCGATCAGTCCCTGGTAGGGATCGGCGCCGGCCCCGACGCGCAGGACGGGCTTACCCCCGGCGGCCACGGCCGGCAGGGCATTGCGGCCGATCAGCAGCACGCGCACCCCGGCCGGAATCGCCGCCAACGACGGTACCGGGACCGTCGTCACGCCGTGCGCCGCCAGGCGCTGCGCCGCTGGGTCGTCCGGCCGCGCCAGCAGGCCAAGGGCTGCGGCTGGCGCCGGCAGGCGGAGCGGTGGGAAGACGCGGCAGGGCAGGCGCTCCTCGAAGTCCGGCGTCCCGGTCAGCGTGGCCCGGACGCGCAGTTCCGCGGCGGTGACCTGTGTTACCGCGGGCGGGGTGAACTCGAAGGTGGCTACCTCCAGGCCGGTCGGTTGCAGTGCGCAGGACAGGCTGCCCTGCGGCGCGCTGCCGCGTTCCGGTGTGAAGCTCCACTCGACGCGAACCGTACCGCCGCGCAGGGTGTCGTTGATGACGAGCAGAGTGCGCCGCACCGTCTGCCCGCCGTAGAATCGTGTCGTGTACTCCTTAACGAAGGCGGCCAGCGGGCGCATGGCTTCGGCCTGGGCGGCGGCCATGGCGTCGGTGGCCGGATCGAGGTTGCCGCCGGCGCAGGTCCACGGGCAGAGGCCGCTGACGCGGTAGAAGCGGTAGGCGCGGGTCCGCAGACTCCAGGCCATGCCGATGGCGCGCTGAGCGTAGCGCGGGTAGTCGCGGTAGGCGTCGTCGCCGAAGAGGATCGAGTAGAGCGCCGGCGAGGGGGACGGGCACCAGAGATACTCGCCGATGTACAGCGGCTTGCGGCGTTCCCAGCGCCAGGTTTCGGCGCCGTTCAGGAACATATAGTTAAGGGGCTTGGGCTGGTCCATCCAGTAGGCGTCCGCGGGGTAGAGATGGGCCTCGCCCAACTCCTGCGGGTAGTGCACCCCTTCGATGTCGGCGACCCCGTTGGGATCGCCGTCGGATTCGTACATGAACGGCCGCGTCGGGTCCAGCCTCCTGACCTGCTCCCCAAGCTTCACCAGCTCGGCTTTGGCTGGGCTCTTGTCGTTCAGCAACGGCCCGAAGAACTCATTCTCGAGGCTGTAGGCGATGACCGCGGGGCTGTTCCGCAAGCGCCCGACCATACTCGCGATCTCGGCCGCATAGTTCTCCCAGAAGCGCGGGTCGGCCAGGCGGTAGTAGGTGTCGTCGTTGAAGACGGGCGCCTCGGGGATCATCAGCATGCCGACCTCACCCGCGGCGTCATACCAGTGCTGGCGCCAGGGTTGGGCGTGCGTACGAAAACATATAACATTGGTGATCTTTAGTTTACGAAGTCGCTCAGCGGCTGCTTCGCGGGTCGTCTCTGGCAGCGGCCACATAGCGCTCGAACGCAGCACCAGCGGCGTCCCGTTCAGCCGAAAGCGGGGGCCGTCGCACCGGAATTCGCGGAAACCGAAGCGGACCGAACGGCGGTCATCGGCCTGGCCGGGGGCGGTCAGGGTGAGCTGCAGGTGATAGAGGTTCGGCTGCTCGAAGTCCCAGAGCTTCGGGTTCGGCCAGGGGATCGTCCAACTGACGCTGACCGGCGGTCCGGGCGGCACCTGGAGCGGTCGCGCCGGCAGCACGATCTCGGGGGCCTCCGCGACCGCCCCGGCAAGCTGCACCGTCTGCGCGCTGTCGGCCAGGTTGGCGACGCTGGCCTCGACATACAGCTTGTGCTGGCGTACCGAGGTCCGCAGGATGACGTCGGCGAGGTGCACGGGAGGCACCGTCAGCAGGGCGACATCGGCCCACGGCCCGTACTCGTAGAAGACCCCGCCGATCGGGGTCAGGCCGAGGTCGCGGGGGACCTCGCGGGCGGTGTCGCCGATGGGCACGTTGGCGAGGTTCAGCGGTGCCGAGAATGTCCCCTGCCAATCGCTGCAACCCAGCAGCAGTCCATGGTCGGCGCCGAAGCGCACCGCGCCGGTGATCTCGAGGCGGAAAAGGTCGTAACCGCGGACGCGCTCACCCACGAACGTGCCGTTGACCCAATGCCGGCTGGCGAACTTGACGCCGTCGTAGACGATGAAGACACGTTGTCCGGCCCAGTCAGCGGGGACGCTGAAGGTGCGCCGGAACCAGCTTCGGTCCCCGCGGATGCTGGGGATTCCGCCGGGGACCTGGAAGGCCCGCCACGCGGTGATCGTCGCCGGCGGGGTCTCAAGGCTAACCGCGGGGGCGGTTTCCCAGGCCCCGTTGAGCGTGGTTTCCATGCGCCCCGGGCCGGCCTGCAACGGCTGGCCAGCCACCATCAGCAGGGTCGCCGCAGTGGCGGCCTGAAGCACCTGTCGCAGCGCCATCTGCATGTCACCTCTCCTTGCCGCCAGCAGGCTAGTGCCGGGCCGGGCGGTTTTCAAGGAGAGCGCAGCGGCAGTGGTAATCCCTCAGTCAAGTCTGCCGGGCACCCTGGAGAAGCTCCCCAGGCGCGCACGCGCCGCTGAGCCGCCGGCTGCGGACTTCACTGGCATTACCGGCAGGGGCGCACCTATCTCGCCCCACCCCCGCGGGCCGCAACGCCGGCGGCCGCGGGCACCGTTCCGGTTGCTCCGGCGCCGGCGCTCGGTATAGTACAGAATTCGGTCTATCGCATCCTTTTCGGCGTCCACAGCGGGAGCCCTGACCATGGCGGAAGGTAGAAAGCGTGTTCTGTCGGGCATTCAGCCCTCGGGGACGCTGCATCTCGGCAACTACTTCGGCATGATGAAGCCGTCGATCGAGTTGCAGGACAGCGGTCAGGAGTGTTTCTACTTCATTGCGGACTACCACGCCCTGACGCAGATGCCCGACCCGAAGCAGTTGCGCGAGCGCAGCGTCGGGGTGGCGGTAGACTTCCTGGCCTGCGGCTTGGACCCCGAGCGCACCACGTTCTTCCGGCAGTCGGACGTACCCGAGGTCCACGAACTGACCTGGATCCTGAGTTGCCTGACGCCGGTGGGTCTGCTGGAACGCTGCCACAGTTACAAGGACAAGATTGCGCGGGGTTTGGTGCCGAACCACGGGCTGTTCAGCTACCCGGTGCTGATGGCGGCGGACATCCTGATCTACGGCTCGCATCTGGTACCTGTGGGTAAGGACCAGAAGCAGCATCTGGAAGTGACCCGCGATCTGGCCATCCGCTTCAACAACGCCTACGGCGAGATCCTGGTGGTCCCCGAGGCGATGATCCGCGACGAGGTGGCCGTCGTGCCGGGGCTCGACGGGCAGAAGATGTCGAAGAGCTACGACAATACCATCGAGCTCTTCGGCGAGCCCAAGGCGACGCGCCAGAAGATCATGCGTATCGTGACCGATTCCACGCCCATGGAGTCGCCGAAGAATCCGGATACGTGCAACGTCTTCGCCCTCTACACGCTCATGGCCTCAGCGGCGGAGATCGCGGACCTCCGCGCCCGCTACCTGGCCGGCGGTATGGGTTACGGCCACGCCAAGCAGGCCCTGGCCGAAAAATACAGCCAGACCTTCGCCGGACTGCGGGAGCGGCGCCAGGAGTTGCTGGCCGACCCGCGCCGTGTCGAGGACATCCTGCAGGCCGGGGCGGCGCGCGCCCGAGCCGTGGCCCGCGAAACGCTGAACCGAGTCCGCGCCGCCGTCGGCGTGGGCTGAGCTGGGTGCCCACCGTGTCCCCACCCCGGATCCAGATCCTCCCCGAGCGCTGCCGCGGCTGCACACTCTGCGTCAAGGGCTGCCCCTTTGCTGCCATCCACATGGAGGGCAAACAGGCCGTCATCGACTACGAGCGCTGCACGCTCTGCGGGGCCTGCGTCTCGATCTGCGAGCGTTTCGGCGCGATCGTCGACCAGGGTGGGGCGAGCCTGGCGGCGCCGAGCGGTCCGCGGGGCGAGGTGTGGGTCTTCTGCGAGCCTGAGCCTGAGCATGGCGGTCTGATGCCGGTCTCGCGCGAGCTCCTGGGCCTGGCGCCATCCCTGGCGGCGACACTGGGGGTCGAGCCCGCCGCGGTGCTGCTCGGCCACGGCCTGGCGGACTGCGCCCGCGAGTGCATCGCTTACGGCGCGCGGAAGGTCTACCTGGCCGACGCCCCGGCCCTGGCCCGCTACGACGACCGCTGCTGGTCCCAGGTTCTGGCGGGACTGGTCCGCGAGCATCGTCCGGAGATCCTGCTGGGCGGGGCCACTGCCATTGGCCGGGCCTTGCTGCCGCGCGTTGCCGTGGAGATCCATACGGGGCTGACGGCGGATTGCACCGAGCTGAGTGTAGACGCTGCGACCGGGCTGCTGCAGCAGACGCGCCCCGCCTTCGGGGGCAACATCCTGGCGACGATCACCTGCGAGCACTACCGGCCGCAGATGGCCACCGTGCGGCCGGCCGTGCTGCCGCGTCCGCAGCCTGATCCCGGCCGGCAGGGGGTCGTGATGCCGGTTGCCGTGGCGGTGGAATCGCTGCCGCCGGCGTTGGAATGGCTGCGCTTCGTGCCGCGCGGACCGGCAGGGGTGGACCTGCGCGAGGCGGAGATCATCGTCACGGCCGGCTACGGCGTGGGCGGGCCCGAGGGCGTGAAACTGGTTGCCGCCCTGGCGACCGCCTTAGGCGGGGTGCTGGGCGCCAGTCGGGCGGTGGTGGATGCGGGCTGGCTGCCCTATGCCCACCAAGTCGGCCAGACCGGGGTGACCGTACAGCCCAAACTCTACGTCGCCTGCGGTCTCTCCGGCGCCATCCAGCACGTGGTCGGCATGCAGAACAGCACCACCATCGTCGCCCTCAACCGCGATCCCCAGGCGCCTATCTTCCGCGCTGCGGACTATGCCGTCGTCGGCGATCTGTTTGAGCTGATCCCCGCCTTGCTGCGCGAGTTGCGGGCGCACTGATCGCGGCGGCTTGCGGGGCGGCCCCGCTGCGGCGCTGCCTTCTGGAGGGCGAAGCTCCCCAGGCGCGCCGGCGCCGCTGAGCCGCCGGCCAGCGGCCGGTTCCTCAGTCACGGCTCACCGGTTCGTGCGGTGGACCGCGGGATCTCCGTATGCCGCGGCCGGGTTGCGGAGAACCCGGCTTCCAGGGGCGGTCCGGACATACCGACACGCGCCCCGCGAGTCCCGCACCCCGCCAGGGGTCACTGGGTCCCGGGCGCCGGCGGCCCCTCGCGGCCGATGCGTCGGGCCGCGGTGAGGGCCGCCAGGGCTAGCACCACCACCGCGAGGCCGAGCACGAGCAGCAAGGTCGTGCGGCTGTTCAGCGCCCGCACCAGGGGATTCCCGCGGGGCAGTTCCGCCGGGCCGCCAGCGGCCTGCAGGCGCAGGGTGCGGACCTCGCGGTCCTTACGGTCAAAGAGGCGCTGCAGGACCTCGGTGTCGTAGCGGGGTGGGGGGGCGTCACGGCTGCCGTAGGTAAGCTGGCAGGCGGCGCCGGGGCGGGCCAGGAAGAGCACGCGGTAGACCGGGCAGACCGCGGTCACGCCCTGCACCGTCAGCGGCGCTGAGTCGTTGTCGACCACCACCAACCGCAGTTCGGCGGCGCGGGTCTCGGTAAGGTTCACCGTAAGGGCCTCCTCCTGGACATCCCGGAAGTCGAGGTTCCGCAAGGTGTCCTGCCCCAGGCGCTGCCAGTCAAAGGTCCCATCGTCCAAGGCCCGGCGGACCTCGACGTACACCGCGCGACTGACATTGCGGTCCGCGATGGCGAGGCGGAGTGCCGCGATCGGAAGCCGGCCGCTGTCGAGCGTGAGGCGGGTAAGGCCGGCCTTCTCGTCGCGTTCGGTGGCGGTGATGTGGAGGGGGTACTCGGCCCAGACCGGTACGTCCCGGCGTTCCTCGAGGACACGGTAACCGAAGTCGATGCGGTCGATGCGGAAATCGCGACGGTGCAGGATCCGGCGGACCGTTTCCGCGTCGGGCTGAGTGCCACCGCTCTGGGTCGTGAGTTCGACGAACGCCGAGGCCGTCGATTCGGTGACGTCGCTGATGAGCACGCGATAGCGTTCGGCGACGGGGGCTGGGGGGAGTTGAATGCGACAGCGCCTGACGTCCATGAAGCGACTGTAGTCATAGATGGGCTGGTTCTCGCTGAGGGCCTGCCAGGTGCCGCCGGGGGCGGGGAGGTAGACACTGACGCGTTTCTCGAAGTCGCGGATCGGAGTTACGAGTTCGATCCAGGCCGGCGGGTCGGTGCGTGGTGGGTCGGTGCGTGGCGGCTCTACGATCACCTCCAGGCGGTTGCCTTCGGCGTCGGGAACGAGGCCGTCGACGCGGCGGGCCGGTTCGGCGTGCTCCGACCAGACGCTGCTGGTGCGGGTATGGCGCTGGATGATGAAGGGCACCGCCAGGCCGGCGGCATCCTGCAGGCGCAGATCGGGGAAGCCGTCGCGGGTGGCGCCGTAGACGTCGCGGTCGAGTTCGACGGCGGCCAGTTCTTCGCGTTCGGTGGTATCGGCGACCGCCCGGCGCACCGCGAAGGTCAGCGTTTCGCCCGCCCACAGGCCCGATCCGATCAAGGCTAGCAGCAGCGTTGCGAGTCTCATCGGGAGGCCTCCTCGCTGTCGACGTGCAGGAAACGCTCGGCGTTGCGCAGGTAGATGAACGTCCCCAGCCCGGTGATGACGCCCATGACGATGAGGGCGAGCATGCGGTACAAGGGCGAGAGGTGGCCGAGATCGATGAAGAAGACCTTGAGTCCGACCACGGCAAACAACAGCAGTCCGGCCACCCGCGCCGGCCGCAGCGCCCGGCGAATGCCCTCGATTACCAGGACCAGGGCAAACAGCGACCAGAGCACCGAGATGCCGCCCGAGCGCAGGCCAGGCACGTAGTAGCGCACCAGGGTGTTGACTTCGATGGTGAGATAGAAGAAGAGCACGACCAGCGCCAGTACGGCCATGGCCGCCGCTTCGTTACGGCCGTCGCGCCACAGCCGCCGCGCCGCCCAGGCGGCGAACAGGACGAAGGCTCCGAAGTCCACCCCGCGCATGCTGGACTGCAGCCAGGAGTAGCCATCGCCGAAGCACATCTGTTCGGGGCGGAAGTCCCACGACTGCAGATCGACGGCCAGCAGTTTCAAGAGTACCACCGCCAAGGCCGCCCAGGCAGCGCCGTTCAGCCAGGTGGCGGAGCGCAGGCCGCGCGGGGCCAGGAGCAGTCCGCAGACCAGAGCCAACCAGAGCCAGGTGAGGACCGGCAAGCGGAAGGGGTCGAATACCACGCCGAACATGCGGTTCAGCTCGCAGTGCAGGTAGACGAAGCCAGCGGTCACGGCGACGCCCAGGAAGAGCGCCAGCCCGGCGGAATCGCGTACCAGCGAGCCGGTGTCGGCAGCAGGCGGGACCGCCGCCGAGGCGGCGTCCGCCGGCGCGCTGGTGTGCAGGCGCCAGGCGCCGACCAGGGAGGCGATCGGCACCCCGAAGGCGACCAGCCGGTCCGCCAGGCCGCGGAGGTAGGTCGCCAACGGCAGTTCGCCGACGAGGCGGGGGAAGGCGCCGCGCAGGTCGAGGAAGAAGATACGGCAGACGACGATGGCGTAAAGCAGGGTGGCCAGGCTCTGCAGGAAGCGGCTGCCCAGGCGCCGGCTCAGCCAGAGCATGAGGAAGGCCTGCACGGCCCAACTGACGGTCAGCCACTGGCGCGACAGCAGCAGCGGCATGGTCAGGGCCAGGTAGAAGCCCGCCAGCGCCAGCAGTGACAGCAGCACCCCGCGGTCCTGCAGGCGACGGAGCAGGAATGCGTAGATGATCCCGATGTAGAGCGCCGCCAGAGCCACGGTCAGGATGGCCACCTGCTCGCGGCCGTAGGAACGCCGGATCAGGTCCTGGGTGATCCAGAAGAAGACGCCCGAGTTGGCGACCAGCCCCAGCACTTCGATCAGACTGGAACGTCGCCGGTTCGCCACGTTGTAGATGACGGTGACCGCCGTGTAGAGCAGGAAGAGCGCCGCCAGAAAGGGCAGCACCCGGAAGAGGTGTTCCGGCTGGTAGCTCTTGTCCAGCGTCGTGAGCACGTGGACATAGGTGAAGGCCATGCCGAGGTAGTTGAGCAGGATCCAATAGCGGAAATGGCCGACGATCAAGATGCCGACGCCGAGGACGAGGAGGTAACCAAAGAAGGCCTCGTAGCCGGCGCCGCTGCCGCGCAGTACAAATGGGGTCAGGTAGCCGCCAATGATGCCAAGAACCGCGATCAGCAGAGAAGAGACCGACACCGAGATGATGCCGGCCGCGGCGGTGACGCCGGCCATCAACCCGAAGGCCGTCCAGAGGGTGACCCGGCCATAGACGTGATGCGCGGCAAAGAGGGTGACGTAGAGCGTGGCCAGGCCGCCGCCAATCAGGCCCTGGCCGAGGATGTGGTAGCGCTTTCCGAGCAGCAACAGGCCGCCGGCGACCATGCCGATGCCAGCCAGCACGCCGAGGGCGATGCGGCCGTCCGGACCGATCAGGCCAGCCTCGAAGCTCATGCGCAGGCCGAAGGCGATGCCGGTTACGACCAGGGCGATGGCGAGGCGCACGCCCCAGGTCGTCGCGACGGCGTATTCGAGGGAGTGGCGCGGGTCGCGGTACTCCTCGCCGACGATCAGCCAATTCCAGACCTTGCGCAGCGCCAGCATCGCCGCCGCTTCGAAGCGTTCGACCGCCGCGCCGATGGGGCCGGGCGGGATCGGTTCCAAGCGGAACGGGGGCGGCGCGGGGGCGGCAACTCGCGGCGTCACCACCTCTTCCTCCACCTCGTCCGGCACGGCCTCCAGCGTCAGCGAGGTCTCCTCGACCAGGAGACGGTCCAGATCGGTCTGCGGCGGTGGCGGCGGCGGCGGCGCGGGACGAACCGGGGGGCTGGCGGGGGTGGCGATCGCGATCGCCGGTAGGGCGTCGGGGCTGTCCGCAAGCTTCACGGCCGCGGGCGGTGGCCGGGGTGGGGTCACCGCCTGACTGACGGAGACGTCCAGGCGCTTCCGGGTATCCTCCTGGAACTCCCGCAACTGGCGCGCGAGCCGCTGCAGCTCGCTGGTCATCTCCTTCTGGCTCTCGTAGACGCGGAGGGCCAGGATCAGGATGATCACCGGGATCGCCAGTACCGCCAGGCCGATCAGTGTCATCACCACAGGCATGGTGTCACCTCTGTTGCTGGGGACGCCAGCCCCTCGGCGCCAAGCCAGAACGTTCGGGGCGCTCGCGCTGACTCCGCGGTGGCGTCACGCCGCTGCCGTTCAAAGAGTCCCGGCGTTCCTGGGATACGGCGTCGCCCCGCCTTCCCCCAGCCGGCTACCAGGCGCTAACGGGAAGGTAGTCTCTAGTGACACTATACTACAGAAGCGCTTGCGGAACTACGGGAGCGCTGTAGAAGCCGGCGTTCATGGCGCGGTGAAGTATGCCGGCAGGTCGGCCAGCAGGGGGTGGCGGTCGTCCTGCTCCGAGAGCAGCGGCGTGCTGATCGGCCAGACGACGCCGATGGCGGGGTCGTTCCAGCGCAGGCCGAAGGAGAGTTCCGGCGCGTAGTAGGCGCTGCACTTATACTGGATCTCGGCCGTCTCCGACAGGACACAGAAGCCGTGCGCAAAGCCGCTGGGCACAAAGAGCAGGCGCTGTGCGTCGGCAGCGAGTTCGACGCCTTCCCATTGGCCGTAGGTGGGCGAACCGTGGCGGATGTCGACCACCACATCCCAGACCGCGCCCGCCACGCAGCGCACGAGTTTAGCCTGAGCCTGAGGTGGTGCCTGGAAGTGCAGTCCGCGCAAGACGTTGCGACTCGACTTCGAGTGATTGTCCTGAACGAAGTCGGCGTCGATGCCAGCCTGCGCGAAGGTGCGCCGGTTCCAGCTCTCGACGAACCAGCCACGGCGGTCCGGGAACAGCCGCGGCTCGATGATCCAGACGCCCGCGAAGCGAGTCGCGATCAGCTTCATTCCGGTCCCCATCCGCGCCGGCGCCTGGCCTCAGGCCCGGCCGCGGTTTCCATAGAGGGTCTGGTAGTAGGTCTGGTAGTCACCGGAGGCGACCTGGTCGAGCCAGGGCTGGTGGTCGAGGTACCAGCGTACCGTCCGCGCCATCGCCGTCTCGAAGTCGACCGCGGGACGCCAGCCCAGTTCGGCCTGGATGCGGCTGGCGTCGATGGCGTAGCGGCGGTCGTGCCCAGGACGATCCTTGACGAAGGTGATCAGGCTCTCGGGCTTGCCCACCTGCTGGAGAATGGTGCGGATCACGTCGAGGTTCGTCCGCTCGCTGTTGCCGCCGATGTTGTAGACGGCGCCGGCGCGGCCCTTGCTGAAGGCCGTCCAGATCGCAGAACAGTGGTCGCCGACGTACAGCCAGTCGCGCACATTCAGACCATCCCCGTAGACCGGCAGCGCCTTGTTCTGCCGGGCGTTCATGATGATCAGCGGGATGAGTTTCTCGGGGAACTGGTACGGGCCGTAGTTGTTGCTGCAGCGCGTGGTCACCGTATCCAGGCCGAAGGTGTGGTGGAAAGCCCGCACCAGCAGGTCGGCCGAGGCTTTGCTGGCACTGTAGGGCGAATTGGGGCTCAGCGGCGTCTCCTCGGTGAAGAAGCCCTGGTCGCCGAGCGAGCCGTAGACCTCGTCCGTCGACACCTGCAGGAAGCGGCGCACCCCGGCCTCCCGTGCCGCCGAGAGCAGGGTCAGGGTGCCCTGCACGTTGGTCTCGACAAACACCTTCGGTCCGAGAATGGAGCGGTCGACGTGACTCTCGGCCGCGAAATTGATGATGCCGTCGACCGCGTGCTGCTTCAGGAGGTAGGCCACGAGGTCGGCACTGGTGATGCTGCCGCGGACGAAGAGGTGGCGCTCCGAGTCGAGGCAGTCGGCCAGGCTGGCCAGGTTGCCAGCGTAAGTGAGCGCATCGAGGTTCACGATGCGGACGTCGGTCTCGGCCAGCAGGTAACGGATGAAGTTGGAGCCGATGAAGCCGGCGCCGCCCGTGACCAGAATCGTTGGTGCCGCCATGCGCTGTTCTCCCAGGCCCGGTCAGCCGCCCGCCAGATACTGCGCCAGAGCCGCGCGCCAGTGTGGCCGGGGTCGGGCGAGCACGGCGTCGATGGCGGCGCAGTCGAAGCGTGAATTCAGTGGCCGGCGCGCTGCCGCCGGGAAATCGGCCGTGCGGCAGGGCCGCAGGCGCTTGCCGCGCAGCCCGCGCTCCGCGAGGATCGCTTCAGCCACCTCGAAGCGGCTGGCGTAGCCTGCCGCCGCGTAGTGGTAGAGACCTTTGCGGCGCTGTTCCAGCAGTTCCAGCAGGGCTGCGGACACATCGCAGGTCCAGGTCGGCGCCCCGACCTGATCCGCCACCATCGCCAGGTCGTCGGTCGTGTCGGCGCGGCTCAGGAACTTGCTGATGAAGTTCTGCCCGGCGCGACCATAGGTCCACTGCACGCGCACGATGGCGTAGGCGCCGCCCGCGGCCTGCAGGGCCTGTTCGCCGGCGAGCTTGCTGGCGCCGTAGACGCTGATGGGCCGGGGCGCGTCGGTCTCCCGGTAGGGCCGGTCGAGATCGCCGTCGAAGACAAAGTCGGTACTGATGTGCAAGACGTACACGCCACGGGCCGCCGCGAGTTGCCCGAGCTGACCCACCGCCCGCTCGTTGACTGCCGCCGCCAATTCGCGGTGGGCCTCGGCCCCATCCACGTTCGTGTAGGCCGCGCAGTTGACCACGGCGGCGACCCCGGTCAGAGCGCGATCGGTCTGGTCGGCAGCCGTGATATCGAACTCGGGCAGATCCAGCGCCGTCACCCGGCACCCGGCTGCCCGCAAGGTCTGGCAGAGGTCCGTGCCCAGCATACCGCGGCCACCGAGCACCGCGATGGATTGGTCGTACAGTCCCATTCGAGCCTTTCTGGGCGGCAGACGTCGGCGCCGGCCGGGGTCGCGTGTCCGCGGCTAGCGCCCGTCACATACGATAATGGCCAAGGGGCCGGCGTCCACCCTTGCAGCGAGCGGGGTCTCACTCCGGCTACCGGGGCGCCGGCCGGCTGGGGCCGTCCAGGCTGAGCACCGGCTGGATGACGTCCACCAGCCCGAGCGTGCCGTAGCAGACGTAGATCCAGCCATCCTGGCCGGCGTCGGCCTGGCGGCTGACCGCGAGGACGGACTCGGGCGAGTCCGGACTGAACATCAGGCAAGTAGCTCGCATCATCTCGGCGCGCAGGGCGGGATCGTCGCCGATCCGGGCCAGGACGTAGGCCATACCGCCCAGGTCGAGGGCGCAGCGCCCGCCTCCGGATAGCCACCACGAACGCCTGGCGGCGCCGGCCGCTTTCAGCGTGGCCGTGAAGGCGCGGCCGATGTAGTCCCCGTAGACCGCCCGCTGCGTCGGGTCCGTGCTCAGAGCGTGGGCGTAGGCGAGGCTCTCCATGAAGGCGCCGTGCAGGGCCGCGGTCCGGCTCATGAGCCAGTCGGCGTCCGCTTCGGCACCACGTTCGACCGTCTTGGTGCCCAGCAACCGTGCGTGCAGATAGGCAGCGGCCAGGGAGCAGCCGACGGTGTAGGTATTCCGTTCCGGGGCGTAGATTCGCGTCGGCGTGGTCAGGGGCAGCGGCGGCTGTTGACCATAGTCCTGCAGGCACCAGCCGACGCCGATGCCACCCGCGGGCACTCGGAAATCTTCGCGAAACCGGCTGTACGCATCCAGGCTGCGCAGCAGGGCCTGGCGCTCGCGGGTCTCGCTGTAGGCCGCCAGGCGGGCCATGCCGACGGCGATCTCGCCGCCGTCAGCCACGTAGCACTCCTCGCCCTTGGCGCTGATGCCGTAGCCCATGCGGTAGCCGCCATCCGGGCGTTGTTCGCGGCGCACCGCCTCGCCCCAGCGCCGGGCGGTCTTCCGGTAGGCTGGCTGGTCGAGGATTTCGGCGGCGCCGAGCAGGGCGCGCATCCCGCGACTGTCGATGAAGGCGTAACCGTGCAGCTTGCCATCGTCCGCCGCCGCCCGGACCATCTGCTCAGCCAGCAAACGCAGGGCGGCGCGAGTGTCGAGCCGGAAGCGCAGCGGGCCGATGACGGGCGGCGCGGCGGCGGCGGGTTCGATGCGGATGTCCAGGTCCTGCCAGCCGTTGTCCGTCACCTGGAGCCCCTCCACGAGGACGCTGTCGGTCGCGGTGGCGGCCGCCGTGGGCAGGCTGACGGTCACCTGCCGGTCGCTGCGGGTTTGGCCAGCCAGGTTGACCTGCACCCGCAGCGGCAGCAGCAGCGGGCCGGAGGCCGGACCGCGGGCCCGCAGCACCACGTCCATGAGAATGCGGCCGCCCCGTTCCCGGAAGCGCGGTTGGACGCCGTCACTGAGCACGGCCCCCGCCGCGAGTCGCAGCCCGGCGACCAGCGCCGCCGCGAGGGCCGGCGCGGCGGCGGGGGCGGGCGGCTCGAGGCCGAAGCACAGCCAGCGTCCTCCCGCCAACGGCCCCTCACGGTACAGGAACAGCACCGCGCCCGTGTCGGCTGCAGACCAACGATGCTCGGCTTGCAGCAGGGGCACGCGTTCGAGCCAGCGTTCGGCGCGCAACCGAACCGCAAGATCGGCGGACCCGGCGAGGCTGGCGGGAATCTCGGGTAGACCGACCGTCAGCCCTCTGAAAGGGCCCGCCAACGGCTCCGCGGACAGATCGCCGAGGGCGCTTGTTGCCCGCAGCCGTCCCGCTGCCCAAGGCTCCGCCGCCGCCGCGAAACAGGTCATGGCCGGGGCGCGCGGCGGGAGGTGCGCCGCGCTGCCGAACCAACGGCCGACCTCGCGCTCCGGCCCGGCGCAGACCGGGGTCTCGGCAACGGCTGCCGTGGGCACGGCCGCGGCTTCCAGGCAGAGATCGCGCAGCTCGAAGCGGTGCGGTCCGGGTCCGGCCATGGCGCTGGTCATGCCGACCCGCAGACTGACGAGGTGCGCGGGGCGGATGCTGGAGTCGGCCCGCCCGCGCTTGGCGTTGGCATAGGGGACGAACTGGCCGGCGTGCAGGCGGTAGTCCGTCCAGTCTGGGCCGAGGGGGATCACCGTCTTCCAGCGTGAGCCATCCTGCTCACGCAACTCGAGGCAGAGGCGCGTGGTCTGCCGGTCGCCGCGGGCCGCGAAGGCGACGATCAGATCCGCGTCGGACAGGTCGGTGAGCGCGGTGCCGAGGTAGGCAAATTGCCCCAGCCGCTCGGTATGAAAGGTCCCCTGCCGGCCCTGTGCGCCTGGCTCCAGACGCCAGCGGTCCTCCGGCCCCCCTTCGTGCAACTCCCAGCCCTCGGCAAAGGGCAAAGGCCGCGGCGTACAGCCCGGGGCGGCGGCCTCGGCCGGCAGCCAGCCGTAGAGCGACGGATACAGTGGCCGGCTCAAGGCCCCGGCTCCCAGCGTCACCAGCAACCCGCCCTGGGCCAGGAAGGTGACCAGCGGCGCGGCCAGGCCGGCGGGGTAGTAGGCGCCATACGGCAGCACCACGGCCGCGGCACCGGCGTGGTCCAGGCGGCCAGTTTCCGCCAACTCGGCGCCGGTCACGCGCGTGACCGTGAAACCGGCCATCGCGAGCGCCGCCTCCAGGCCGGCCGGGACGGCACCGAGGCGGGCGGGAAGGCCGGGATCATCCCAGAGCAGCGCCAGGCGGGCGACCGCCGGCGGCGCCAGGGGTTCGGCCGCGTCGAGGCGAGCCCCGGCGCTGCTTGCCAGCGCCCAGAGGACCGCCACGCAGACTGCCAGGCGCTGGCGGTTCGGGCTCATCGCGACCCTTCCCCTGGGCTCAACCCAGCCGGCTACGCAGCGTTGCCGCAGCCTGTTCCGGCGTGATGTCGCGCTGGGCTTCGGCCAACAGTTCGTAGCCCACCATGAACTTGCGCACGGTGGCCGAGCGTAGCAGCGGTGGGTAGTAGTGCGCGTGCAACTGCCAGTGCGCGTAGTTGCCCGCGTCGGTGGGCGCGCCGTGCCAACCCATGGAGTAGGGGAAGGAGCACTGGAACAAGGCATCGTAGGCCTGCAGGAAACGCTGGGTGATCGCCGCCAAGCGGTCGCGCTGCAGGCTGCTCAGATCGTACAGCCGCAGCACCGGCTCCCGCGGCAGCACCATGACTTCGTACGGCCAGATGGCCCAGAACGGCACCAGCACGACCCAGTCGGCGTTGCTGTCGACGATGCGCTCGCCACGGGCCAACTCGGTCCGCACGTAGTCCAGCAGCAGCACCGAGCCCTGACGTTCGCGGTAGGCGCGCTGGGCGGCATCTTCCTTCGTCGGTTCGTTGGGCAGGGCGTCCCCGGCCCAGACCTGGCCATGCGGGTGCGGGTTGCTGCAGCCCATGAGATCGCCCTTGTTCTCGAACACCTGCACCCAGCGCCAGCTCCGCCCCAGTTCGGCGGTCTGCTCGGCCCAGACATCCACCACCCGCCGGATGTCGGTCAGCGCCATCTGCGGCAGCGTCAGGTCGTGCCGCGGGGAGAAACAGATCACCCGGCAGGTGCCGCGCGTCCCCTGGATACGCAGCAGTGGCGAGTCGTCCGTCGGCGCCGTCGGGATCTCGTCCAGCAAGGCGCGGAAATCGTTGACGAAGACGTAGGTGGAGTCGTAGGGCGGGTTGACCACGCCCTCGGCCCGCCGATTGCCGGGGCAGAGGTAACAGCCTGGGTCGTAGGCCGGACGCTGCGGCGGCGCGGTCTCCTCCACCTTGCCCTTCCAGGGGCGCAGGGCGCGATGCGGTGAGACGAGCAGCCACTCGCCGGTCAGGACGTTGTAGCGGCGGTGCGGATGCTGGCTCGGATCGAAGGCAGTCACGGGCGATACTCCCTGAGTCCACCGTGGGCCGCAGGTCAGAACTCAAACAGCATCTGCTGACCCGGCGGCGCGTCCTTGGCGTTGGCGCGGCGGCGTCGGTAGTTGGGGTCTGGCCCGCGTTCGTGGGTGCGGGCGAGTTTGGGCTGGCTATCGGCGCCCAGTTCGTCGTTTTCGAGATTCGTCAGGACCTCGCCGGCGCGGCGGATGACCTGTTTGGGCAGGCCGGCCAGGCGGGCGACATGGATACCGTAGCTCTTGTCGGTGCCGCCCGGCATGATCTTGCGCAGGAAGATGATCTTGTCGCCGTACTCCTTGACCGCGACGTTGTAGTTCTTCACCCCCGGCATGGTCAGGCTGAGTTCGGTCAGTTCGTGATAGTGGGTGGCGAAGAGACAGCGCGCCTTGACGCGGGGCTCGTCGTGCAGGTACTCCGCCACGGCCCAGGCCAGGCTGAGGCCATCGAAGGTGCTGGTGCCGCGGCCGATCTCGTCGAGGATGATCAGACTGCGCGGCGTGGCGTTGTTGAGGATGTTGGCCGTCTCGACCATCTCGACCATGAAGGTGGACTGGCCGCGCGCGATGTCGTCGGCGGCACCGACGCGGGTGAAGATGCGGTCCACCAGTCCGACCACGGCTGACTTGGCCGGGATGAAGCTGCCCATCTGCGCCATCAGGGTCAGCAGGGCCACCTGGCGGATGTAGGTCGACTTGCCGGCCATATTGGGGCCGGTGATGATGGCCAGTTGGTTCTCGCCGGTATCCAGCAGCGTGTCGTTGGGAACGAAGGGCTCATCCTGCATATGCGCGTCCAGGACCGGGTGACGGCCGTCGATGATCTGCAGGACGGCTTCCTCGACCAGGCGCGGGCGGCAGTAGCCCTGGCGGCACGCCATGTCGCCGAGGGACGCCAAGGCGTCGACGCCGGCGATGGCGCGCGCCAGCCGCTGCACCGCTGCCGTCGATTTGACCACCGTCTCGCGGAGCTCCTGGAACAGCTCGTACTCCAGCGCCTTGCTCTTCTCCTCCGAGCCCAGCACCTTGTCCTCGATCTCTTTCAGCTCTGGCGTGATGAAGCGCTCGGCGCCGACCAGGGTCTGTTTGCGCAGGTAGTCAGCCGGGGCCAGGTCGAGGTTGGCCTTGGTAATCTCGATATAGTACCCGAAGACCTTGTTGAAGCGCACCTTGAGCGACTTGATGCCGCTGCGCTCCTGCTCCTTGGTCTGGTAACCGGCGATCCAGCTCTTGCCGTCGGTGGCGGCCCGGCGCAGTTCATCGAGGCCCGCATGGAAGCCCTCGCGGATGACGCCGCCCTCGCGGATAGTCAACGGCGGCTCGTCGACGATGGCGCGCCCGATCAGGCTGGTCAGTTCCGGCAGGTCGACCAGATCGGTGCACAGATGCCGGATCAGGGTCGCGGCGAGGTGCTCCAGGATGGCGCGCAGCCCCGGGACCTCGGCCAGGCCGCGCTGCAAGCCCACCAGGTCGCGGCCGTTGGCGCTGCCGATGTTGATGCGCACCACCGTGCGCTCGAGGTCCTTCACCGCCCCCAGCGCGTCGCGCAGCTCGCTGAGCAGCATCGGGTCGAGACTGAAGGCCGCCACCGCATCCTGGCGCTCGACGATGGCATCGATTCGGCAGAGCGGGCGCAGGATCCACTCCCGCAGCAGGCGGGCGCCCATGGGGGTCACGGTACGATCGAGCACGCTGAGCAGAGTGGCGCCCTTGGCATCGGCGAAGATCGGTTCCACCAGCTCGAGATTGCGCTGCGAGATGCGGTCCAGCACCATGCCGTCGGCGGTCTGGTAGACGGTGAGGGCGGTGATATGCCCGGCATCGCGACGCAGGTTATTCTGGGCATAGTAGAGCACGGCCCCGGCGGCGCCGGCGGCGAGGTCCAGGCCGCGGCAACCGAAGCCATCGAGGCTGGCGACCTCGAAGTGCCGGCAGAGGCGGTCCGTGGCCACCGCGGCGTCGAAGACCCAGTCCTCGAGCGCCGTCCAGGCCAGGGTCGACGGGCAGTCCGGGGTCTCGGAATCCCGCCGCCATTGCTCCTGCAGGCTCTCGCTGAGCAGGCACTCGGCCGGCCGCAACCGGTGCAACTCGGTCTCCAGCGCTTGCCGGCCCTTGAGCTCGGTCACCCGGAAGTCGCCGGTGCTGAAGTCCAGTAGCGCCAGCCCGAAACGCTCTTTTGCCGCGGCGATGGCCACCAGGAAGTGGCTCTGCGTCGCGTGCAGTACCTGATCGTCCAACACCGTGCCCGGGGTGATCACCTGAATGACCTGGCGCTTGACCAGCCCCTTGGCCAGCTTCGGGTCTTCCATCTGCTCGGCGATGGCGACCTTCACGCCCTTCTCGAGCATGCGGGCGACGTAGGACTGCATGGCGTGGTAGGGCACGCCGCACATCGGCACACCGCCGCGCTGCGTCAGGACGATATCCATGAGCTCGGCGCCGCGCTTGGCGTCGTCGAAGAAGAGCTCGTAGAAGTCGCCCATGCGGAACAGCAGGATGGTGTCGTCGCTGAGCTCTTTCTTCGCCTGCATGTACTGCCGCATGGCAGGCGTGAGTGTACTGCTGGTGGTGGTCATCTGGGTGTCCGGACGGAATCCTCGCTTGCATGAGACGCGCGGGCGGCCTTCGTTCAGAGTCCAGTCTTGAGGCTGTCTGGAGGACACAGTGAACAGTGAACAGTGAACAGTGAACAGTGAACAGTGAACAGTGAACAGTGAACAGTGAACAGTGAACAGTGAACAGTGAACAGTGAACAATGAACAATGAGCCAGCCTTACTGGAACGGGTGCGGCAGCGAAATCAAGGCAGAGCGACCGCAGGGCGGTTCTAAGAAACCGGCGAGGGCGCCGACGGCTGGGTCTGCGATCGCCATTGGGCACCCCCGAGGCCCCCTTGCGGTCGCGCTATGGAGCAT
>CAILUI010000391.1 GCA_903837355.1 uncultured Victivallales bacterium | reverse complement strand
GCCGCGTCTCCTGGAGGGCGAAGCTCCCCGGGCGCGCCAGCGCCGCTGAGCCGCGTCTCCTGGAGGGCGAAGCTCCCCGGGCGCGCCAGCGCCGCTGAGCCGCGTCTCCTGGAGGGCGAAGCTCCCCGGGCGCGCCAGCGCCGCTGAGCCGCGTCTCCTGGAGGGCGAAGCTCCCCGGGCGCGCGGTGGAACGCGCCATGGTCAGCCCAGCGGCCGCAACCGAGCCAGCTCGCGGTCCAACTCCTGGATCCGTTGCGACATCTTGAGGAGGATGCTGAAGGCCAGCGAGGGATCCTCGTGGACGCGACGCAGGAACTGCCGCTTGTCGACGGTCAGCACGCGGGCACGACCACGGGCGCGGACGGTGGCCGTGCGAGGTTCCTTGGTAAAGAGCGCCATCTCGCCAAACGCATCGCCCACCGTCAGCAACGCCACCGGTGCACCCTTGCCCTCGGCGTCCAGCAGCACATCGGCCTCGCCGCTCTGCATGATGTGCATGCAGTTCCCCACCTCACCCATACGGACAATGACCTCGCCATCCTCATAGATGTGGCCAAGCTCAGCGGACATGGTCATGACCTCCCGTTATCGCGGCCGGCCCGGCCCGACGACCGCAGCAGTGACGTCGCGGCATGCCAGGCAAACGTGCCGAGGAACCTGGGGGAACTGGCGCGCACCAGGATCTCGGCGTAGGGGGCGCTGCCGGTGAACAGATCCCAGAGTACCATGCTCATGTCGTTCCGGACTGACCCGGAAGCCTGCTCCGCACGGGTCATCGACAACATGGCGTTCTGCAGGAAGGGAACCTTCGTGACGACCGCGCTACAGGCGAACATGAACTTGCCCAAGGTATTGTCGATCACCATCTTCCGGCAGCGCGGCGCGTACGACCTGGCGAAGTCCTGTCGCGACACCCCGCGGCAGAAGGCGGCCACCGCACAGGCCTTCGCCGCCCGGTACGCCGCCCCAATGCCATCCTTGTACAAGCGGGAGACCCCGCAGTCGCCAACCAGAACGACGCGGTCGCCATAGAGCGCTCCCCGCGGCCCAACGTTGATCGCCGGCCGACACCGGCAGGCCATCGCCGGCAAATCCCAATCGCCCGGAAGGCAGGCGCGCACCGGCGGACTGGCCAGGAAACGAGTCATGGTCTCCGGGTCGAGATCGCGGCCCAGAGCGCAGACGGTGACGTAGTCGCCCTTCGGGATCAGCGCTGCGAATTGCAGGCGCGGCAGGTCCAGTAGAAAGGCGTGCATCGCGCTACCGAGGTGCTTCTCCACTGCCTCCTGCCCCAACGGGATCTCGGCAATGAAGGTCTTGCTGGTCTTGGGCGCCTCAAGTCCGACCCCGAGGTCGCGGAAAAGACTGAGCGCGGGACTGTTGACGCCCACCGCACCCACCAGCAACTCGTAGATGCCGCCCTCGCCGTCGGCCGTCCGCACCAGCGGCCGCCGGTCGGCGGCCCATTCCAGCCCGGTCACCCGCGCCGGGATATGCCGACATCCGGCCTGGACGGCAAGCCCAAGCAAGAACGCATCGAAGCTGCCCCATTGGCCAACGTTGCTGCCCTTGGGGCCACCGCCGCGGTACAACGCCGCGATGCGCCGCTCCTCGACGGGGCTGCGGATGGCGGCCGAGCCCACGTCGGTATGCAGGACGTACGACTCGATCCCCCGGCGTACCACCGTGTCCGGCAGGATGATCCCCTCGACGGCCAGCATCTGTACCAACGACTCGGAAACGATGCCCCCACACATGTTGCAGCCGGCCGGACCCGCCTTGCTGAAATCGCGCGGCTCGTAGATGTCTACCGCCAGGTCGAGTTCCGCACGGCTCGCCATCCGCCTCAGAAAGTAGCCGACCAGACTGCCGGCAGGCCCGCCACCGACAACGGCAACCCGCGAACCATCGGTCAACTCGTGGCTACTGACAGATGCACCCATCGCCTCACATCCCTCCGGCCGCTCAAGCCTCTTCACTGTACGCGGACAGGCCAACCGGCCCCAGCATCTCGGCAGACTACGATATCCATCGTACTCCTTAATATCGCCCACCACACTGTGGCACTGCCAGCCGGCCTGACGGAAAATCCGCGCCCAGCCCTTGCATACATCGGCTTCCTATGGTATGATGTATCGTATTCCGATGTATGCATGGAGCCCACTTCCACAGTCCCCAACTCCCCAACCCAACCCGGAGGCATACCATGGCGATCTCCCCCGAGATGATGAAAGGCACCGTCGTTCCGATCATCCTGAAGCTGCTCGGCGAGCGCGAGATGTACGGTTACGAGATCATCAAGGTGGTGCATGAGCGCACCGAGCGCGCCTTGGAATGGAAAGAGGGGACGCTCTACCCCTGGCTGCACAGCCTGGAGCAGGACGGCCTCATCACCAGCACCTGGCGGGAGTCTGAGGTTGGCCGTCGCCGCAAGTACTATGCGATCACGCCCCGCGGTCTGACGGCGTTGACGCGCCAGGTCGACGAGTGGCAGACGCTGGCCAAGGCGGTCAGTGCCGTCCTCAACGTGCCCTGCCCTGCCTGATCCTGCCCCGGACCCTGCTCTGGTACCGCAACCCGCATGGGGGGCACCGCGATGAGTAACCGTACCGATCTCTACCTGGAACAGGTGACTGCCGGCCTCAAGGACGACGCCGAACTCCGCCTGGACGTGCGCGCCGAACTGGCGTCGCACCTCGAGGACACGGCGGCGGAACTCCGGCGCCAAGGCGCGGCCGAGGACGAGTCGCAGGAGCAGGCCCGCGCGGCGCTGGGCGAGCCCGTCGAGGTGGCCACGCAGTTGGCGCAGGGCAACCAGCGCCGACTGTTGCAGCGCGCCTGGATCCGGCGCGGCCTGCGCTTTGCCCTGGTGCCTGGTGCCGTGGTCATCGCTCTCCTCTGCAGCGATCTGCAGTGGGCGGCCGCCATCGGCTCGCTGCAGCAACTGGGGGGCGGGATGATGGGCGGCCTGCATGACAACGGCACCCTAGGGTCCTGGTTGAGGGCTGTGGGCATCCGGGTCCTCAGACCGGAGCTCCAGGCTCCGGTGCTCAGCACCCCACCCCGCGAGCTGTGGCTGAGCGAACCGCAGAACCGCGTCTACTACGGCGAGTTCGTCAGCCATGACGTCGCCTCCGGCGGCGGCGCGACCGAGTCTGACCGGCAGCCCCTGCTGGCCGCCCTGGAGCGCGCCACGGAGATCGATCCCGCCAACGCCCGCTACGACTACCTGCGCGCCGCCATCCTCATGCAGGGCGCCTGCGAGGTCCAGTCCGAGGACGGTGCGAAGGGGCCTGACGGCAAACGCGGACCAGGGACACTCACCTGGGAGATCAGAGACCGCGCTCGACTCGATCAGGCCATGGCGCACCTGCAGAGCGGACTCCGCAAACCGGAGTTCCGCCGCTATGGCCGCGAGATGCTGGCGCTGAAACTGGCCGCCATGGGATCCGCCGCGCGCCTGCTGCCGCGCATCGAGCGCATCGCTCTCTGCGCCAGCGCCCTGCTGCCGGATCTGGCGAAGTTGCGCGACCTGGCCCGGGTGGCCTATCTCTACGGGGACACGCTGGCCAAGGAGGGCCGCAGCGCCGAGGCGCGCCCCTACCTCGATGCCTGGCGGACCCTGACCGTGCAGCTCAACGCCGATAGTTGGACCTTGATCGACTGCCTGGTCGTCACCGCCATCGCCAACTCCATCCCGGAGCGCTCGGCGCAGACCTACGAGCGGCTGGGGCTGGCATCGACCACTTCGACAATGCCTTGCAGGAGCGCTGGATTGTCAAAGAATGGGCGCAGACTGGCATCGCTCTCCCGCAGCGCCTCCTCCGCCTGCTTGCGATCGGTGATGTCGCGCAGAAAGGCCACCATCTGCCCGCCCATGTTGGGCAGGAACCGGACGCTGGCTTCCACATCGAACAGGGTCCCGTCCTTACGGCGATGCCGGGACTCGAAGCGATCCTGACCCTGCGCCGTGATCTTCCGGATGCGAGAGGCTACGTCCTCAGTCGACTCGGTGACTACCAGGTCAGGGACGCTCATGGCTAGCAGTTCCGCCTCGCTGTAGCCGCTCATCCGGCAGTAGGTCTCATTGACGGCCAGCAGACGCCCCTGCGCGTCCGTCTGCCAGAAACCATCCATAGCGGTCTGGAGGATGGCGTGCAGTTGGTCCGCGCCTTTCAGTGCGGCCACCGCCGCCTCTCGGCGCAGTTCAGCAGCGTCTTCTGTGCGAGTGAGCTTGTTGGCCATAAGGCGACCCTTGGTGGGCACCCTTGGTGGGCACCCTTGGTGGGCACCCTTGGTGGAAACAATGTGCCGCCTCGGAACCCGTACACAATACGCTGCAAGCGAAATATGCATCAACACGAACCGTCTCTTGGCAGACCCGGCTGGTCTCGCACCGCGTCACGCCTGCACCCCCACTCTCCATAGCCGTCCCACTTCCGCCCGAAACCTACCTCAGCCTTGACCTACCCGCACAGACTGCTAGCCAGCCCACCCGCCGCCAACGCTTCTGACGGACTCTGATCGCAACGGTGATGGTCGGACGCGAAAACGTGCAGATTGGGTGATTCGGGGGTTCCGGCTTCCTCTGACAGCCTTGGTGTGCTGTCTTCCGGGCGACCGGCGAGTGCCCTGATTGTGACGACGGCCAATTGTCGCATCCGGCCCTCTACGGTGACAGCGCCGAAGATGGACTTGAAGATTGTCGTGCAGGGAGGCAGGACTCGTAGCACGGTCCATTGAAGTCAAGCCCATGACATTCACCAACATGGGAGACTTCAAGATGAGCACGAGCAGACAGAGATGGACACGGTATCCGGGGACCCGGCACAAGAACATGGACGGCTACAAGTACAGGGTGGGCAATCGAACTGGAAACTACCACTACGGCAAACCGCTCTACGAGATCGTTTTCGACAGCGGCTATGTCACCGAGATGACCGGGCAGGACATATGGCGCGGCCAGATCAAGGATTGGGGGTCACCGAGTATCATGGGCGTCGGCATCGTCGGATGGCTGGTGCCGAACCCGACGAAGCACCCCCTGTGGTCTCGGTGGCTCGGGGTACTGAGACGCTGCCTTCCGCCGCATTCGAGGTGCTACGAAGATGTGACCGTCTGCGACCGCTGGTTGCGGTTTGACCTCTTCGTCCACGATCTGGAACGCCTCGACGGCTACGATCCCGCCAGGCTGGGCGAACTGCAACTGGATAAGGACAAACTGGGGCCAAAGGCAGGCCCACGGGTCTATAGCCCCGAGACCTGCTCCTGGTTGACAGGTCCCGAGAATGTGGCATACCGACGCCCCAACAGGAGGACCAATGCCCCGCATTGCCCGTACCGTGGTGTGCACTGGACTGAGTGCTGCTGGCTGGCCCGAGTGCAGATCAAAGGCGAGAAGTCGTTCCTCGGATGCTTCAAGGTGCCGCTGGAGGCGGCGCGGCGAATCCTCGCTGTCTTCCCGGACTACTACTATGCCCACGAGGTCGAGCTGATTCGCCAGGCGATCCTGGCTGAAGGGAGACGAATGCCCGAATCTCTGGCAGCGGGATTCTAGGCGGGATGAGGGCAATGCGCAACTCCCGGCAAACGGCGATGCGCACGCCCACTTGCCCCACACGCTCGATGTGCTATCTTGTTTATTTTGAGTCTGTTACAGCTTGAACTCTGTCATCTCTGGGTGTATCTTAATTGGTGTCAGTCAGAATGCTCCGCGACAGGACCGGTCCTGTCGAACCCCGCATAAAGGGGATGACGCGAAGGCAGAATGCTGGTAGAGACCAGCCAGGCAACCGAAGTGGGTTGGATTGCTGCAACCCGAGAGAAAGGCTCGCCTGTCGAACCCCCACACAAGGGGGATGACTCGAAGGTAGATGGAGCGCCGCTGACTGCAAGAAGGGCCTGAGGTCTCCCCTCAGGCTCTTTCCTTTTGGTCGCATGGTGGCGGTGGCCGTCCTGGCTCCCTGCCGCCACATACGGCGTCGCAGACCCGCACACATCCCGGCCCCACCTCGGTCGTGGGAACCCTTCGCCGCCAGGAATAGTGTATGCACGGCCCGGCCCAGGGGACCTCTTCCAGCCGGGAAACGTGTATAAGCCCCCTCCCGGACGGGACCCATTCTGGCGGCAAGGGTGTGGAGTTTGGGGTACCGGGGGGCGCCGTCAGGGCCACCCATTCGGCCTCTTGCGCTCATCCGCTGGTGCGGTACAGTCAAATGTCGGTTCGGGCGGGATGGATCGCCAGAGGTCGAGCCTCGCGGAGTCGCTGCACCCATGGAATCCCTGATGCCAAGGTGGAGGTGCCAAGAATGAGCGCTGCCGCCAGGCTGTTTCACTGGCTACCACGGACTCTCTGCATTCTGGCCATCCTCTTCTTCAGCATGTTCGTACTTGACGCCTCTGCCCCTGGACTCACCCCCTCGCAGCAACTGGAGGCGCTCCGCATCCACCTAATCCCGTCGTTCGTCCTGCTGGCCCTGCTGCTGATCGCCTGGAAATGGGAGTTTGTGGGTGGAATCGCTCTGGCAGCGACAGGTCTTGTCCTGAGCATTCCGGTGTTTGCGCTGAACTACAGGCGGACCCACTCCATCGGGGTGAGCCTGAGCATCATCCTGATGGTCACCATCCCGTTCGTGGTTGTGGGCATCCTCTTCATCGTGAGCCATCGCATGAGGAAGAACTGCCCTGCGGCGGCACCAACGAGTGTTGGGTGCGTGGCCCATTTCGGGGCTGCGTGTTACCGCCGATCCATGGCAGTCCTCCGATGGCTATTCAGCCCCAATCGTCGCATCCTGGTCATATGCGGGGCCGTTGTGGTGATCGCCGCCAAGTGTTATCTCTGGCGGCAGCAATGCCACGATGATACGGAGGCATTCCGCATTGCGACGGACGAGGCCGGAAAGGCGCAACAGCCTGAGGCGAAAGTGCAGGCACTCGTGAAGTACGTCGAGGCCCGGCCAAGAGGGCGATACCGCCGAGATGTCATGAAACGGGTGGATGCGGTCCTCTGTGAGAAGACCATCACAGATTACGAAGTCGCTGTTGCCGTCAGGGATGCGGTGTCCCGTGCTGCCAAGGCCGT
>CAILUI010000390.1 GCA_903837355.1 uncultured Victivallales bacterium | reverse complement strand
GGGGGGCTCTGAGGTAGTGGCGGGTGCCCCCACCCGCCAGCCGCGTGAGGGCACGCGGCAGTACTCCCAAGCAGAGTTTCATCCTGACATGATCGGGCGGCACTGCGCCCGCTTGGTGCTGAAGGGGGTACTCCTGACCCTCGCCAGGAGTCCCGTCCTGCCGTACGGCAGGAAGCCGGTCCTTTTCCCCTTGAAGGGAGTACTCCTGACGCCGCCGTTGGTTCCCTATTGGCCCTGCCCATGGTTCAGCCGCAGGTCCGCCTCGCCCAAGCGGCGCAGGTCGTCGAGGGCGGCGCTGAGCGCGCTCCACTGTGCCGGGGGCAGGGTGTCCGTGGCGTCGAAGGCACCGGCGGCGATGGCGTCGCCCGCGATGGTGCCGACGGCCTCGTTACCGAGGCGCCAGACGTGGGCGCTGGGGTCGGCCTGGATGGCGGGACGGGTGCTGTAGAAGCAGTTGGCCAAGAGGTACAGGTCGAAGGGTGCCGTGCCGCTGTGCCGGAGGCGCACCTCTGTCGGCTCGATGTAGAACTGGCTGTGGCCGAAGAAGACCTGTCCGGCGTAGTTGCGGATGTCCATCGCCGTGCCCTTGGTCGGCTCGTCCTTGGCCACCGTGAAGTGGAGCTTGGCGCCTTGGATGGTCGCCCGCCCCGGCGGCAGGCCTGCTTCGCCCTCGAAAACGAAGCCGTTGTCGGCCTGTTCGACATAGAAATCGCTCATGACGATGCTCTGGTTGTCGCGCAGGTAGAGGCCGTGCGTGCAGAGCGTGGCCAGGCGCGTCAGGAAGCCCAGCAGCCCCGTGCGTCGTGGGTCCTTGCCGTCCACGACGATGGAGCCCTCGTAGGTGCAGCCGCCGAGGATCGTGGCTTGGGCGCAGTCGGTGAGGTGTAGATTGCCCTGGACATGGGGCATGGAGACCACCTCCTGAGGGCCGAGATTGTCAAAGTGTAACCCTTTGCGGAATGGCTGTTTCTGATACATCCCATAGACGTAGACCCCATCGTAGGTCATGCGCGAGGCGCCCGCCGAGGCGCTCTGTAGGATGTCGATCGCGTTGTCCATGGCCCCGGCATCGTGACTGCCGACGTTGAGGTGCTCGAGGGTGAGCCCCTGCGGGGCCTCCACTGCCACCATGGTCCCGCCCTCCGCCCCGCGCCAAACCAGCCGGGTATTCCAGCCGCTGCCGCCGACCGTGTAGCCGCCGCCACTGAGGCGCAGGGTGTCGCGGATGACGTAGGTCCCCGTGGGCAGATAGGCGATGGCGCCCTGGCCGTGGGCTTTGGCCGCGGCGATGGCCTGCTGCAGGGCGGCGGTATCATCCGTCGTGCCATCGCCTTTGGCGCCGAAGTCGCGGCGGGCGTCGAAGACGCGGCCCGGCACCGCCACTGTGCTCTTCAGGAAGTGCCGCTCCGGGTCCAGAGCGACGCCCTGGCGTTGCCCCGCGGGGATCTCGATCAGGCGGGCGCTGGGGCCAGGCTGGAACAGTCCCGGCGCCCCCGGAGCGGCATTCTGCGACGTGATCAGGCGCTGGTCGCCCTTGAGCAGCCGCACCGGGGCGCTGCCGGCTGGGCCGGCCGTGAACAGGCAGTCAAACAGCACCACCGGTGCTCCGGACAGGCTGATGGCGCCGTCCGGGCTGCGCCAGTCCGCGACCCGGCAGCCCTCGATGGTCATGGTGCCGACCGGCTGGCTGAAGCGGATGAACTGTTGCGAGCCGACTGAGACGCTCCGACGCACCGAACTGCCGTGCTCGGGGGCGCTGAGGATATCGACGTCACGACTGCCCTCGAAGCGGCAGTTGCGCACGTAGAAATTGCCATGCACGCATTCCACCGCGATCTCGCAAGCGCGGAATTCGCAGCCGTCGAAGGTGAAGTCGTAGTCGTTGAACTGGGTGAACGACACGCCCCGCCGGCAGTTCTCGAACAGGCAGTTCTCGAACAGCGTTTCGGCCAAAGCGAAGGCGTCTTTCGGATCGGCCAGAACGCCGGCCTCGGTGAAGTTGCGGAAGGCCAGGTGCTGGTGCCGTACCTCCGTCTCGAAGCGCCGCTCGGAGTGGTGGAAGAAGCCGATGGCGGCCCGGTTGCGGCCGTCGAACTGGATGCCGACAAAGCGCGAGTAGGCGACGCCGTCGTCCAGCAGCATCTTACCGCCCGCCTCGCCGTCCCACACCAGGGTGGTGTCCCGGCCGTGCCCGACGAGCAGGACGCCGTGCCGCGGTCCGATCAGGGTCAGGGTCTTGGTCAGGCGGTAGGTGCCGGGCGGCAGGTAGACGGTGGTGCCATCCTGGGCCGCGTCGAGCAGCTTCTGGATGGGCGCGCTGTCATCGGCCACGCCGTCGCCAAGCGCCCCGGCCGCCTTGGCGCTTTGCCAGTCCGAGCGTGGCTCCCAGGCGAGCGCCGGCAGTTGTGGGCTGTTGGCGGCGGTCTCCGCCCCGGCCATGGGCAGGGCCAGCGCCAGGAGTGCGGCCAGCAGGACGAATCGCGACCGCGACCGCCGCGCAAGGCGGTGGGCGAAGCGGTGGCGTGTCGGGTCGGCCAGACCGCCCCTGTACGTGCGCTCCATGCATCGGGACATCACCGGTACCTCCTTCTTGCTCAGCGCGGCGCTTGCACCCGGCGGCCGTAGTGGCGCCAATCCCAGCCGATCAGTGCGGCCAGGACGACGTAGCAGGCCGGCACGAGGTAGAAGGCACGGCTGAGGCCGCCACTGTGGTTGCCGATGTAGCCCATCAGCCAGGTGCAGACGCCGCAGCCGGGGATGCCGGCGCAGGAGAGTAGGATGAAGAGCATGGTCGTGTCGGTCCCCGGCAGGCAGTCCGCGCAGTAGCTCTGCACGCTGGGCCAGAAGGGCGCGGTGGCAACCCCGGCGAGGAAGAGCAGGCCGAAGAACAGCCACAGATTCGTCAGCAGCGGGAAACAGAGGGTCACCAACGTGCCCGCCACGGCCGAGTAGACGATGAGATGCCGCAGTTGCCCCTGCTTGATCAGGTAGCCCCAGCCGGTGCGACCCAGCACCATGCCGGCCGCGAAGAACGCGGTGCCGACCCCGCCGGCCCAGGCCGCTGGAGTGAAGCTCAACTGGATGTAGCTCGCGCACCAGAAGGTCAGGCAGAACTCCCCGCCGCCGGCCACAAACATGGCGGCAAAGAAGACCCAGAAGCGGGGGATGCGCAGGATCTGTATTGCCTGGGCGAGAGTGGTGTTCCAGGGGATGGCCGCGCCGGCTTCGCGGACGGCGTGGCCGGCGGGCGCCGGCGCGAGCAGGAGCCCGGCGGGCAGCAGGGCGAAGGCGGCGATGACGCCGATGATGAGGCGCCAGGATACGCCCAGCGAGAGTAGCGCCCCGGAGAGCAGGACCGTGATCAGGACGCCGATGGACCAGAAGCCGTGGGCAAAGTTGATATAGCGGCCGGGTTCGTCGGCGTGCAGGTCCTGTACGAACGGCGTCGCCAGGCCCTCGATGACGCCCTCGCCGGCGCCGGCCAGCATCAGCGCCAGAAACAGCAGCCCGTACCCCGGCGCCGCGGCGCATAGGCCCATGCCCACGCCCATCAGCAGAACCGACCCGCCGAAGGTGCGGCGTTTACCCCAGCGTCCGGCGGCGAAGCCGCAGAGCACCATCGAGAGCACCATCGGCACGGTCCGCCCCAGATGCAGCGCGCCGCCGGCGCTCAGGCCGCCCTTTTCCAGGGAAAACCCCAACTCGCGCGCCAGCAGCACCAGTACCACCGGCACCACCACGGAGCCGGCGGCGTAGGCGAGGAAGGCCGCGAAGGCGGCATAGTCGAAACGTCCGAAGGCCATCTTACGGCTGTGCTGCATGGGGTCCGCCTGGGTGGAAGGTTCTGCCGTGGCTGAGCGTAGGATACCGCGCCGCCGGCACGATGCAAGGCCGGCGTCAGGTCCGTTGCAGACGGCGGGGTGGAAAGGCGGCGGGCCTCCGCCGCAGCGCCCGCGTCGGGCGCCGCCCTTGGGGATGGAATTGGAGAGGCGGCGGGCCTCCGCCGCAGCGCCCGTGCCGGGCGCCCCACAAGGGGATGCCGTGTGTGGTGGGTCCGGGCGCACCTGGCGCGGCCCCGAACCGTGTGTAGGGTAAGGGCACGGCAGAGAGCCCGCGTTCGCCACTCTGCGGTGCGCGCGTTTCGATCACGTTTACAGAGAGGACGGGTCCATGCAGATCAGGGCGTTGGTTGGGTGTCTGTTTCTGGCCATGGCCGGGTCTGCCGCGGAGTTGCCGCCCGTGTGGGTTGAGCTGGGGCCGCAGAACCACGGTCAGGGACTCACGGTGCCCTCGGGGGGCGATGGGCAGAACCAGCCGGCACAGGCGGCGGGCGCGGCGGTACGGCGAATTGCGGCGGACAGCGAGTACCTGTACGTGCGCATCGAGGACCCGGCCTATGCAGCGCGGGCGCCGCTGGACCTGTACGTCACGGTGGACATCATCGACGACTCCTTCAACCGGGTGGCGCTGGAGTACGACCGGCAGACGGCATCCCCCAATCTCGGCAGTTGCTATACCCTGGCGCGGCAGAACTACGTCTGCCTGGGGCAGGGGGGGCAACGCCGGCTGTTTTTCCACCTGCCCGAGCACCGCCTGGGGCATGGTGAGAACCACGGCACCGACTTTCGCCTGTCCGCCCGTGGCCTGGCGGTGCGGCGCATCGAGGTGACGGCGCAGCGGCCGCCCGACTTCACCGACGTGACTGGCATCGACCCGGCGTCGCTGGCGGCGCTGCGGACCGAGCGTGCCGCCGGTATGGAGCTCACTTTCGGCAACGACGCCACGGCGACGGATGCGGCGATCTTCAAGGCCCTGACCGTGACCAGCGTTGAGAGCTATGTCCACTGGGCCGGCGTGGAGCCGGAGGTCGAGGGCACCTGGGACTGGCGCCAGTGGGACGCGCAGGTCCGCATCCTGCAGGAGCACGGGCTGAAGTGGGTGCCTTTCCTGATCGCCGGGCCGGCCTATGCCACGCCGCTATGGTTCCAGAACAGCCCCGACTCGCAGGTTTTCGTCTGTCTGGAGCACGGTGAGTCGAGCAAGGTGCAATCCATCTTCAACCCGGCCTTGCCGCGCCAGATCGAGCGTTTCCTGAAGGCCTTTGCCGAGCGCTATCGCGACACGGGGGTCATTGAGTCGGTCCTGCTGGGCGTCACCGGCATCTACGGCGAGAGCATCTATCCGGCCGGCCCAGCCGGCGGTTGGACCGCCGGGCTTACCGGCGATTACCACAACCATGGCGGCTGGTGGGCCGGCGATGCCCTGGCGCAGGCGGCCTTCCGCGAGGCCATGCGCCAGCAGTATCGCCAGATCGAACGCCTCAACCAGGCCTGGGGCACGCGCTTTGCCAGCTTTGCCGATGTCCGTACGTTCCTGCCCAAGGATGCCCCCGGCGACCGCGCCCTGGCGGACTTCGCGGAGTGGTACCAGCGCGTCATGACCGACTGGTCGGTGTACTGGGTCAAAGCCACCCGGCGGGTCTTCCCCAAGACGCCGGTCTACCTTTGCACCGGCGGTGACGGCCGGCCGGAACTGGGTGCCGACTTCACGGCGCAGGCCAAGGCCATCGCCCGCAGCGGGGCCGGGATTCGTATCACCAACGAGTCCAGCGACTATGCGGCGAACTTCACGGTCACCCGCGAGGTCTCCTCGGCGACCCGGCTGTATGAGACCTTTGCCGGTTTCGAGCCCGCCGGCCGCGTCGATGCCGGCGGGGTACCGGCGCGTCTCTATAACGCCACGGCGTCCGGGGCGCGCCAACTCCATTACTACACCCCGAACATCCTGCAGTCCAGCGAGGCCCTGGCCGCGTTTCGCGAAAACGCGCACTACCTGGTGCCGCGGCGGCCGCGGGTGGAGGCGGGGCTCTACATCTCACGGGAGACGTGGGCGGTGAACCCGGGGGTGATCGACCGCTTCTACGAGCACGCACGGGCTCTGCGCGACCTGACCGACTACGAGTTGCTGACCCGCCTCTCGGTCAGCGACGGCGCCCTGAAGCCCCTGCGGCTGGTCGTGCTGCTGGAGTCCGAAGTCCTCGATCCGGCTGCGGCCCAGGCCTTGGCGCGGTGGGTGCGTCGGGGCGGGGTACTGGTGGTGGCGCCGCGTACGGGTGAGGTGATCGCCTCGCGACTGCAGGACCTGAGCGAGTGGCGCGCGGAGTTGCTGGCGGGCGGGGTGGCCGCGGAGGGTCTGCTGGACCGCACCCTGGCCGGCACGGTGCCGCCCTCATGGGCCCTGACGGTGGGGGCCGTGGAGGATGGTCCCTGGCTCTTTGGCGACTGGTTCCAGCGCGAGGCCGGCCTGGAGTGGCCCGAACGGCCCGACGCCCGTAAACGCTGGGGCGGAGCGCGGGCCGGGCTGTGGCTGCCGGTGGTGCCGGGTGCGGACTACACCCTCACGCTCGACGCGCTCCTGTCCGGGCACTCACTGCACGGTGCCGCCAACACGGTGTCCGTCAACGGGACCGTCGTTGGCCGCCTTGATCGCGATGGCGCCCGTGCCTACACCTTCACCGTGCCGGCGGCGGTCGTCGGCAGCGCGCCGCTGGCGCGCCTGGAGCTGGCGACCACGACCTGGTCGCCCAAGCAGGTCGGCCAGAGCGGCGACGATCGGCAATTGGGGGCGGGGCTGAGCCGAGTGGCCTGGGTCCGGGCGGGCGCGGAGGGCCTGGCGCCCGCCCCGGCCGGTATCGACTACGTTCTGCGACCCGAGGTCTTCGCCGGTTGCCGTCGCCGCGTCGGCCACGGTTGGACGGTGCTGCTGGACGGGCTCGGCGACCGCCTGCCCGAACTGCAGGCCGTGCTCTCCGTACTCCTGCGCCGGACCCCGGAGTTTCTGCCTGGGGTGGCGCCGCTGGCCCCGCTGGACGGGCTCGCCGATGGGCGCTTCGCGACGCAGACAGCCGAGGGCGTGCTCTGGTACGACGCGGAAGGCAGCCGCATCCGCCTGGAGCCGGCGCCCTGAGCGCTTGCCCTGCGCTCGCTGGCCAGAACGCGCCTCGGATATACACTGTGATTACTATGAAGACCACCGTTATCCAGATCGGCAACTCGCGCGGGATTCGTATCCCCAAGCCGTTCCTGCAGCAATGCGGCTTTGGGGACGAGGTGGAGTTGGAGGTGCTTGACCGGCGGCTGGTCGTTTCTGCGGCAGGGCCGCCGCGCCGCGGCTGGGGCGAGCTGTTCGAGGCGATGGCCACGTACGGAGATGACCACCTCATCGACGCCGCGCCGGCGGCGACCCCCTGACGGAGCAACACGCTGTCCTCGGCGTGCTGGCTGAGTTGTTCGCCCCCTGACCTACGTCCGACTTGACCCGCCGCGCCCACCACCCTATTTTCTGTGCCGTCTGCGTGGTGTCGTGTGTGAGCGCGGCTTCGGAGAGGTGTTGAGCGAGGTAACTCCATGAACACGATCAGAATAGTATCGCTGGTGGTGGCGGGGGTGCTGGGTGTGCAGCTTGCCGGCGCCGAGCAGACGATCAAGATAGCTTCATCGAGTCCACTTTCCGGGGCACAGGCGGCCCTGGGGGAGATGATCAAACTGGGGGCGCAGTTTGCCGTCGAGGAGGCGCAGAGCGCCTTCGCGGCGAACGGCTTCAAGCTGGAACTGGCGGCGCAGGACGACCAGGCCTCGCCCGACGTCGGCGTCGCGGTGGCCAAACGCCTGGTCAACGACGCGCAGATTCTGGGGATAGTTGGCCACTTCAACTCCGGGGTGGCCATTCCGGCCTCGGAAGTCTACAAGGACTACGACCTGTGCATGGTCTCGCCGGCGAACACCAATCCCAAGGTGACCTCACGGCGCTACGCGAATGTCAACCGGGTCTGTGGGCGGGACGACGTGCAGGGGCCGGTGGGCGCGGAGTTTGCGATCGCGGGACTGAAGTCGAAGCGGGCGCTGGTGATCAACGACAAGACGGCGTACGGCCAAGGGGTGGCCGAGGCCTTCAAGCAGAAGGCTACGGCGCTGGGGGCGACGGTGGTCGGTTTCGTGGGGACGGAGGAGAAGGCGAACTTTCAGTCGCTGATTTTGCAGATGAAGGTACTCAAGCCGGATGTGGTGTACTTTGGCGGCATCTACGACCAGGGTGGCGTGCTGTTGAAGCAGATGCGCGAGAAGTCGATCGCAGCCACCTTCATGGGTCCGGACGGGCTCGATTCGTCCGAGTTCGTGCGCATCGCGCAGGGGGCGGCCGTGGGGGCCTACTACACCACGGTGGCCGGTCCGGTCGATCAGTACCCGGCGGCGGCCGCCTTCGCGAAGGCGTTCGCGGCCCGGTTTCAGCGCCAGCCCGAGTCCTTTGCGCTGTACGCTTACGATTCGGCCAACGTGCTGATCGCCGCGCTCAAGGAACTGACCCGACAGGCGCCCGGCAAGCTACCGACGCGCGTGGATGTCTGTACGGCGGTACGGCAGATTCGTCACCCAGGCATCACCGGGTTGATCGAGTTCGACGGCAAGGGCGACCGCAAGAAGTCTGACTACTACGTCGTGCAACTCAAGGAGCCGGCCTATCCCGGCAGCACCGTGAAGGTGATCTCGGCGGAGCCGCCGACGGAGTGACCGGCGCGCGGGTGCTCGCCGTGCGCGGCGGGTGCCGGAGAGACCCCGACCCGTGGGCGAAGCACTCTTACAAATCCTGCCCGGAGTGATCCTCGAAGGCCTGCTGTTGGGCTGCGTCTACGCCATGATTGCCTTGGGCTATAGCATGGTGTACGGCGTCCTGGGGCTGATCAACTTCGCGCACTCGGAAGTGTTCATGATCGGCGCCGTCGCCGGCGTCGAGGTCTTCCGGGTCCTGCTGCCCTGGGTTCCCAACCCCTTCTTCGTGCTGGCCGCAGCCATTGCCGTCGGCGGCGCTGTGGCCGGGCTGGTGGCGGTCGGGGTCGAGCGTCTGGCCTACCGGCCACTGCGGCAACGCACGCGGAACCGGCTGGTGCCGCTGATCACGGCCATCGGCGTCTCCTTCTTCCTGCAGGACCTGGTGCGCCTGATCGAGGGGATGTGGCACAACGAGTTCTACCTGAGCTACCCCAGTTGCGCGCCGATCGAGCGCATCGTGCGGCTGCCCTTTGGGCTGGAGGTTCAGGTCAAGGCCATCATCGTTATCGCGGTCGCAGTCCTGATGATGGTCGGGCTCAGTCTGCTGGTCAAGCGAACTCGCATGGGTAAGGCCATCCGTGCCGTGGCCCACGATGCGCAGACCGCCAGCCTGATGGGAGTGAACCCTGATCAGGTCATCTCGCGGACCTTCCTGCTGGGCGGCGCGCTGGGCGGGGTGGCCGGGGTTCTGTTTGGGGTCATGTTCACCCAGGTCAACCCGTTCGTGGGCTTTGCGCCCGGGTTAAAGGCGTTCACCGCGGCTGTCCTCGGTGGGATTGGCAGCATTCCCGGCGCCATGGTCGGCGGCCTGGTGCTGGGTACGATCGAAACTCTGGGCGGAACCTACCTGCCCCTGCTCACCGACGGTGCCGTGGGCAGCGAGTACACCGACATACTCGCCTTCGTGGTCCTGGTGGTCCTGCTGTTACTGCGCCCCCAGGGCTTGCTGGGGAAGCCTCCGACGGACCGGGCATGAACGAGAAGCGGGCGACGACCATGCTGCTGGCGTGCGGGGCCCTGAGCGGGGCGCTGCTGATGTGGCGACCGCATGGGACCTTGGCGCTACTCCCCGCCCTGGCGGTGTTGGTGGCCGGCCTGAGCAACCGGGCTTCCCGCTGGGCGCAGGGGGTGGTACTGGTGGCGATTCTGCTGGTGGCGGTCCCGGTGGCCGGCGTGCAGAACAGCTTCCTCTTTGAGTTGGGCACCCAGATCGGCATCTGCGCGGCGTTGGCGCTGGGGCTGAACATCGTCGTGGGCATGGCCGGCCTGCTCGACCTGGGCTACGCCGGCTTCTTTGGGTTGGGCGCCTACACCTGGGCCATCTTCGGGTCGGCCCAAGCCAATGCCTGGCTCCCGGGAGCTCACTTCCCGCTTCCGGGCTGGCCGTGGTTCTACGTCTTCGTGGTGCTGGCCGTGGTGGTCGCGGCGGGGACAGGGGTGCTGATCGGCCTGCCGGCCCTCCGCCTGCGCGGCGATTACCTGGCGGTGGTGACCCTGGGCCTGGGGCAGGTGGTGCGGCTGCTGGCCAACAACCTCGACCATCCGCTGAACATCACCAACGGCCCGCAAGGGATATCGCCGATCGAGCGTCCCCCGATCGGCTGGCTCAGCGACGGCCTCGCCGTGGTCGGGGTGCGCCTGCCGCCCGCCGTTGCCTACGCGCTCTTCTTCTACCTCCTCGTCCTGGCCTTGGCCGCGGCGGTAGTGCTCGTCACCACGCGCCTGGACCGTTCGCGTTTTGGCCGCGCCTGGGTGGCGATCCGCGAGGACGAGATGGCGGCGCAATCGGTCGGTATCTCATTGCTGCGGACCAAGACGCTGGCCTTTGCCACGGGCGCTGCCTTCTCCGGCGCCATGGGCGCGGTGTTCGCGGCCAAGCAGCTCTTCGTCAGTCCCGACTCTTTCACCTTCCTGCAGTCGATCACGATCCTGGTGATGGTGCTGCTGGGCGGCATGGGCTCCATCCGCGGCGCCATCCTGGGGGCCGCCGCGGTGACGCTGCTGAACATCGAGGTGTTGAAGAGCCTCTCGGACGGCCTGAACACGCTGCGGCAGTCCGGGTTCGTCCTCCATCTCGGCCCCCTGCACTACGACGTCGCCAGGCTGCCCTCGCAACTCGAGCCGGCCAAGTATGAGCGCATGATCTTCGGGATGATCATCATCCTCATGACCATCTTCCGCCCCAGCGGCCTGATCCCCGAGCAGCGGCATCGGCTGGAGTTGGAGGGTGGCGAATGAGCGCTGCCGCCGCCACTTTGCCCGCCGAGCAGCCGGCCGAGACGGTGATGGCCATCCAGGGCGTCACCAAGTCGTTCGGCGGCCTGACCGCGGTGGATCAGGTGAGCCTCGATGTCCGCGCCCTGGAGGTCCTCTCGATCATCGGTCCGAACGGTGCCGGCAAGACCACGCTGTTCAACGTCCTGACCGGCCTGTACCGGGCGGACAGTGGACAAATTCTCTTCCAGGGACGCGAGATCGGCGGCCTGTCGCCGGACCGGATTGCGGCTCGCGGGATCGCGCGCACCTTCCAGAACATCCGTCTGTTTGCGGCGATGACCGTGTTCGAGAATGTGCTGGTCGGCCTGCACTTGCGCACGCGCTACTCCTATCTTGAGGCTCTGCTGCGCACGCCGCGGTTCGGTCGCGCCGAGCGCCAGATGCGCCAGGAGGCGCTGGATCTGCTCGACTATGTCGGCCTGCGCGACCGGGCCTCTGACCTGGCGCGCCACCTCCCCTACGGCGACCAGCGCCGTCTCGAGATTGCGCGCGCCCTGGCGCTGCGGCCGGCACTGCTTCTGCTCGACGAACCCGCCGCCGGTATGAACCCGCAGGAGACGGTCGAGTTGGCCGAGTTCCTGCAGCGACTCCGCCGCGAGCGCCAGCTCACCTTGGTGCTGATCGAGCACCACATGCAGGTGGTGATGCGGATCTCGGACCGGGTCGTGGTGCTCGACTACGGCCGCAAGATCGCTGAGGGTAAGCCCGCCGAGGTACGCAACGACCCGAACGTGATCGAGGCCTACCTGGGCAAGAGCGGCCGGGAGGCGCAGGTGCCATGACCGCGGCGCGCCCCATCGAGAACCCCGGCGAGAGCGTCCTGGAACTGCGTGACGTCCACGCGGCCTATGGCCGTATCCAGGCGCTGAAGGGGGTCGCGCTCGAAGTCCGGAGCGGCGAGATCGTCTCGCTGATCGGCGCCAATGGCGCCGGTAAGAGCACCACCCTGCGCGCCATCTCGGGTCTGCTGCGGCCGCGCCAGGGCGAGATCCTCTTCCATGGCCAGCCCATCCACCGGCAGCGGCCCGAAGCGATCGTGGCCTTGGGCATCGGGCATGTCCCCGAGGGCCGACGCATCTTCCCGGCGCTGACCGTCGCCGAGAACCTCGATATCGGCGCCTATCTGGTGCGCGACCGGCGCCTCATCCTCGCTCGGAAAGAGCAGGTGTTCGCGATGTTCCCGCGCCTGGCGGAGCGCCGCAGCCAGGGCGGCGGCACGCTCTCAGGCGGCGAGCAGCAGATGCTCGCCATCGGGCGCGCCCTGATGCGCGATCCCGAGTTGCTGCTGCTCGACGAACCCACCATGGGCCTGGCCCCGGTCCTGGTGGACAGTATCTTCGAGGTCGTCGTCAACCTGAACCGGGCCGGCAAGACCATCCTCCTGGTCGAACAGAACGCCTGGCAGGCCCTGCGCATCGCACACCGGGCCTACGTCCTGGAAACCGGCAGCATCACCCTGCAAGGCCCGGCCGCGGCCCTGGCCGACAACCCCTCCGTGCGCGCCTCCTACCTCGGCGGGGGGTGAGGTACCGCCCCCACGATCTCACTCGGCTGGCAGCAGGTCTCGGTACGGCGCTTCGAGGCCCGCCAGGGCCCGGATGCGCGGTCCCTGCTGGTCGTCCGCCCCAGGCTCATCGAAACCCCAGGCCGCCACCAGGCCAGCGGCCACGACCCCGGCCGGGCGCCCGGCACGCACGGCAGCGGCATTCTGGCCCAGTTCCGCAGCGCTCAGCGGACGGCGGTAGAGGCGCACTTCGTCCACGTCGTTCTCGAAGAAGCTGAAGCGGTCCTGACGCGCCCCGAGGCAGAGCGGCGCGGGGCTCAGGGTGCGCGGCTTTCCGAGGGTCTTGGCGGCGACCTCACGGCCGTCACAGAAGACCTTGAGCACCGCCCCATCGTAGGTGCAGGCAAGCTGGCACCACTGCTTGAGCGGCAAGGGCTCATCCGTGCTCACGACCATGAACTCATTCTCGCGGCCGCCGCCGACGTTGAGATAGGCTCCGACGTTGGCGCCATCGATGATCAACTCGTAGGTGCCGTCCACCCACTCATTGCCCCCTTTGCAGACCACCCAGCGCCGGGGGTCGGTGCCCTCGGGGTAACGCTCCACCCTGACCCAGGCCTCGACCGTGAGTTCTGCCGGATCGAGGGTGGGATCGTAGGGAATCTCGACGCAGGATCCCCACCCGGCGCGCAAAGCCTGGCCGACCAGGCCCGGGGTGCGCTGCACCGTCGTCGTCACGTTCTCATGGACCTTGCAGGTGGCCAGGCGGTCCTGGGCGTGGTTGTTGAAGTTTAGCGCGGTGGCCACGCCGTACACCAGATTGCCGGTCACCTCGATGTCGGCACTGCCCTCGTCGAGGTAGATTCCGCCGGGCCCGCCCGGGCCGATGTCGTGCAGGTGATTGCCGCTGATCACCGTGCCCGGCTGACGCGACAGGGTATAGATGCCACCGCCGTCGTTACGCTTGCGCATGACCTGCTGGATATGGTTGTCGTGGATAAGGTTACCACGGCTGGTGGTAGGTGTGCTGTAGGGCACCGGGTTGCTGTAGGCACCGCCGTTGGCATCGGGAATGCCCCAGCCCCAACCGACCGAGACACCCGTGTACGGCAGTTCGCGGATCTCGTTGTGGGCGACTTCCGTCGCCTCCGTGTAGCCCACGAAAATGCCGACGCTGTCCTCGAACTCGACGCCGCAACGGCGTACCACGCAGTTCAGGATGCGGTTGGCGCGCACCGTGCGCCGCGGGTCCTCCGGGTGGTGATCGTCGCGACTGACACCGCCGACCTGGATGCCGCTGGCCGAGATGTCCGCGAAGACGCAGCCCACCACGGCGTTGTCCTGGGCTCCGACCTCCAGATCCAGGCCGGCACCGCCCAGCGCAGTGAACACACAGCGCTCGAACCGCACCCGCTGGCCGGCATGCACCACCACGTTGGCCGGACTCTTGTCGCACTCGCCGTTGACCGTGACGATGCCCTTCTCATGCTCCGGCCGGAAGTAGACACCGGTGGTGGGCTGGGTGAAATTCGCCTGTACGTCCGGGTGTCCCAGGCGACTGGGCCGCAGCCAGGTGGCGTGGGTAAAGGTCAGACCGCGGAACTCGACGTCGTGGGCCGGTGCTGGTACCGTGCCCCGGACCTCGAGAATGCACTCGAGGGCCGGCGCCACCACCTCGGCCGCCGTCAGGTCCTCGCCCGGCCGTGGCCGGTAGTACAGCGTCTGCTCATGGCGGTCGAAGTACCATTCGCCCGGCTCGTCGAGCAGTTCCAGGGCATTCTCGAGGTACTCCGGGGTCTGCGCCTGGACGCCGCCCTTGCGGCTGGCGAGGAAGAACCCGGGTTGGGCCATGATGATCCGTGCGCCGGCGCCGACAGCCTCGATACGCTCGATGCGGCAGATCATGTGCGACCAGGAGTTGGTGTAGCCAAACTCGAGATCGGCCGGATGACGCCACCGGAGCAAGGCGCCAGCGGGCACCTCGTAGCCGGCCTCTGCCGTCACCTTGACCGTGCCGAAGGCGGCTCCGGCCGGCTCGATCACAGCCCGATGCTCGCCCCAGGAGGCCAGCCCCGGCGGCACCGCCCCGCGCGCCCGCGGCCTGCGGCTGCCGTTCACCCAGAGCTGCCGGAAATCGGGCAGATCCACCTTGGCCTTGAAACGCCCGTCGCCGTCCGCCTGCCAGTCCTTCACCAGACGCCCGCCGGAGACCACCACCGTGGCCCCGGCCACAGCGCGCCAGACGACCGGGTGCCCGGGCGTCCCGGAGTCCTCGGGGCCGAGACTCAGGGTCCGCGGCAGCCGGTAGGTGCCGGCAGCGAGTTCGACGCTGATGTCGGTCTGGCCGCCGGCCAAAGCCGTGCGCACCAGGTCGCGAGCCCGTTCCAGGCTCTGTACCGGGCGCTCGCGGCTGCCGGGTGCGGCATCGTCCCCCGCCGGCGCGACCCCGATCGTCGGGCCCGCCCAGCCCACCGCCGCAGCCAATCCCATTACCAGCAAACCGATTCGTGCGCTCATGGTTACTCCCTCGCCTCGTGCCCAACCTTGCCGTGACGGTATCCCGAGCGCCGACGCCCAGCGTAACGCCGACTCCAGCGTAGGGTCCCCAGGGCGCTCTGTCAAGCGCCTGGCCATGGCGCCAGCCGCAGAGGGTTGGCCTTGGGCAACCCCGTTGGCAGAACTGCGCTTGCCCGACGCATGCTGAAGCACTATCCTTGCCTGTGCCGGGAAGCACTCACGGAGACGCCGGTACAGGTCCTTAGGAACGCCCGCAGAGGTTGTCTGATGTCCACGCTGTTTGAGGTACTTGCAGCACGCGTAGCCGACTGACCAAGCTGCGCATTCCCCCGCTGCTGGCGGAACTGAGGCGGCCGTACGGCCCTACCGGTGAGGTGCCCCTGGCCCACCTGCCGGCACTGGCTGCCCAGATCGAGGCGCAGACCCGCGGTTACGAGGTCCAAGAAGAGACCGTCGAGAAGGCACTGGCGCTGATCAAGCTCGACGGCTTCACCCGCGAGACGGCCACCGATGGCACCGAGGCCTACACCGCGGAGATCACCTATCCCGTCGACCGTGAAGCGCTGCTGGCCCGGCTGGAGGAGTACCAGGGCCGTGCCGGCGGCTTCGGCTTCCACTACACGCCCTACAACTTCGATTCCAAGCCCGAGCGGTCTTTCTTCGTGGACCTCCTGGACCAACTCAAACTCCACGCCGAGAACGTCGAGGGCATCTACTTCACCGGGGCGACCACCGACCCCAACAAGACCGACTTCTTCGTCGAGTACAAAGGCGAGGATGGCAAACCGCACCGCTACACGCCCGACTTCGTCATCCGGCTCAAGACCGGCAAGTGCGTCATCGTCGAGATTAAGGACGCGCGCTTCGAGCAGGCAACCCAGGAGGACATCGCCCGCGACGGCCGCGGCGAAGCGGCGCTTACGGTCGAGGGCCGCAAGGCCGTCGCCCTCAAGCGCTGGGAGCGGCTCAACCCGGAGCGGCTGAAATACGAGCTCAAGTTCGCCCGCGGCGAGGCCATACCCTTTGACGCCACCTGCGAACTCCGCGAAGCCATCGCCGGCAGCGGCTTCTACGTCGATGTCGCCAACGCCGGCGAGACGACCTGAGCGGCGCAATCGCCGCACCCGTGCTATACTGAAGGAGTCCAGAGTATAATACGGTCCATACCTGTGATACGGGCGTATCGTTGCCATGCAGAGCGCTGACATCCAGAGCCAGCGGGCGGGATCTCCCCTGAAGACGGCACGGGGCTACGTGGCGTTCCAGCCCAGGCTTTTGCCGCCGGAGCTGCGCTTCACGCTGCCGCTGGTCTGTCGGCTGTCGGAGGCCGACCGGGCGCTCAGCGAACTGGCCGGGGTAGGGCGGACCCTGCCGAACCCGCATCTTCTCATCCGCCCCTTTGCACGGCGAGAGGCGGTGCTTTCCAGCCGCATCGAGGGTACCCAGGCCTCGCTCTCAGACCTCCTCTTCTTCGAGGCGGCCCCAGCGCGTGCCACACCGGCTCCCGACGTCCGCGAGGTCGCCAACTACGTCCGGGCCTTGGACCATGGCCTGGCGCGGCTCAGCGAGTTGCCGGTGTCGCTGCGGCTGTTGCGGGAGATGCACGCCCTGCTCCTGGACGGCGTTCGTGGGCAGGCCCAGACGCCCGGCGAGTTCCGCTGCTCCCAGAACTGGATCGGCCGGCCCGGTTGTACGCTCAGCGATGCGGCCTACGTACCGCCACCCGTGCCCGAGATGGACGACGCTCTGGGCGCGCTGGAGCGCTACCTGCATGAGGCGAGCGACCTGCCGCCGTTGGTGCGCCTGGCCCTCATCCACTACCAGTTCGAGGCCATTCATCCCTTCCTGGACGGCAATGGGCGCATCGGGCGGCTGCTGATCGTCCTGCTCCTCTGCATCGACCGCCTGCTGCCCCAGCCGCTGCTGTACCTCAGCGCCTTCTTCGAGCGCCACCGTGAGGAGTACTACGAGCGCCTGCTCGGAGTCAGCTTCCGCGGCGAGTGGGAGGAATGGGTGGACTTCTTCCTGCGGGCGGTGGCCGCTCAGGCCCGCGATGCCGTGCGGCGCTCCGACCGGCTGCTGGCGCTCTGGCGCGAGTACCGCGAGCGCCTCCAGGCCGAAAGGGCCGGCAGCCTCGCCCTGCGGCTGGTGGATACGGTCTTCGCCGAGCCCGCGGTCAGTAACCCGCACCTCGCCAAGGCTTTCGCGGCGACCCCGGCGGGCGTCCAGCGCTGCATCGACAAGCTCACTGCCGCCAGTATCCTCCGCGAGGTGACTGGCGGACGGCGGAACCGCTTCTATGTCGCCGATGAGATCCTCCGCATCCTGGAAGAACCGGAACCGTGACCTCACCGAATACCGCCGCATCCGAACCGACCGGCGGCGCCGCCGCCGCGCCTACACCACCCGCCACCGGCACGCCGGTCACCATCACCAAGGCCAAGGGCCGGCCCATGCTGACCTGGGTCGGCAAACGGCCCCTGACCCAACTCACCGCCTTCCCGGCGCAGCACATCGAGACCTACGACCCGGCGGCGGCGCTCGCCAAGGGGGCCGCTCGGCCCTAGCCGCACTGGCCCGCTGCCCACCCCGGCGGCGGCCTGCTCTTCCACGGCGACAACAAGGAGGTCCTGGCCCACCTGCTGGCCAACGGCTTCCGCGGCAAGGTGAACCTGATCTACATCGACCCGCCCTTCGACTCCGGCGCCGACTACGTGCGCAAGGTCTCCCTGCGCGGCCCCAAGGGCGCCGCCCGCCTCGCCGGCGAGACCTACACCCTCGGCGAACAGATCCAGTACACCGAAGGAGCTTCTGAAGCGGATCATCCGATGCTGCTCCAACCCCGGCGACCTCGTCCTCGACTGTTTCCTCGGTTCGGGGACGACGGCGGCGGTGGCGCAGAAGCTGGGGCGGCGCTGGATCGGCTGTGACATCAACAAGGGCGCCATCCAGACGACGAGCAAGCGGCTGCAGGCGATCATCGCAGCGCAGACTGCGGCGTCCGCCAAGCCGCAGCAGGGCAGCCTGGCCATCGAAGGCGGCGACGCGGCGGTCCCGGCCGTCCGCCCGGCCCAACTCGGCTTCACCGTCTGGCGGGTCAACGACTACGACCTGCAGATCCAGCACAACGAGGCCGTCAACCTGGCCTGCGAGCACCTCGGCGTCACCCGCACCCGCGGCGACAGCTTCTTCGATGGCACCCGCGGCAAGGCCCTGGCCAAGATCGTCCCCTTCGGCCACCCCCTCACCCTCCTTGATCTCGAGGAACTAAAGCGCGAGCTGGCCGCGCGCCCGGACGAGGGCCGCGACGTGGTCCTCGTCTGCCTCGGCAAGGAGACCCCGGTCGACGCCTGGGTTGCTGACTGGAACCGCCTGCGCCGCCAAGCAGAAGTCCCCAACCGCATCGAAGTCGTGGAGTTGCGCACGGACACGAAGTACGGCGCCTTCCTGGTGCACCAGCCGGCCCAGGCGCAGGTCGAGGTGCGCCGCGACGGCGCCACGCTGATCGTCGAGGTCCACGAGTTCATCTCGCCGTCCATCGTCGAGCGGCTCAAGCAGCAGGCCGGCGTGCTGAGTCCGCAGATCGACGACTGGCGCGCCATGGTCGACTGCATCCTGATCGACGCGGCCTATGACGCCGCCCGCGGCGTCTTCACCGTCGCCCTGGCCGACGTGCCGGAGAAGAAGACCGACCTGGTCAACGGCCGTTACGAACTGCCCGCACCGGCCGGCCCCACCACCGTCGCCGTCAAGCTCATCGATATGCTCGGCGAAGAGGTGCTGGTCACTCAAACAGTGTGACCGGCTGCCCATCACAGCGCGGCTCAGTTGCATTGCGCCAACCGCCGGGGTAGAGTCCGCCTGCAACTGTGATCAACCCGCGGCGCAACCGGACCCGCTTCTGCGGCGCCCGGCACCTGCCGCCTGGCTGGAGGGCTTGCTCGCCATGGTTAGATCGTCCCTTCATGATGTCCTCGCCACCGGCGTCGCCGAAGGAGCTTCGGACTGGCATATCCGCGAGGATAGCAACGTCGTTCTCCGCGTCGACGGTTCCCTCGTTGAGGTGGACTTCCTGACCAGCCGCGACTTCCTGGAACACGCTATCTCCGAGATCATCACCCCGGGCAATATGGAGGACTACCGCAGGACGGGCGATGCGGATTTCGCCTTCGAGGAAGAGGGTGTCGGCCGTTTCCGCTCCAACCTGCACCGGCAGCGCGGCAAGATGGGACTGACGCTGCGTTTCGTGAAAGGCAAGGTCCCCAACATCGCCGAACTGAACCTCCCCGATGTGCTGCGCACGATCTCCGAGGGCAACAACGGCATCGTCTTTGTCACCGGCACGACCGGGTCGGGTAAGTCGACGACGCTCGCAGGCATGATCGACCACATGAACACCAAGCTCAGCCGCCACATCATCACCATCGAGGACCCGATCGAGTACACCTTCAAAGATGGGACCAGCATCATCGAACAGCGCGAGGTCGGGCTTGACGCCGAGACCTTCGGTTCGGCGCTGATCCACTCGCTGCGGCAGGACCCCGACGTGATCGTCATCGGGGAAATGCGCAACACCGAGACCTTCGAGACGGCCCTGGCAGCGTCGGAGACAGGGCACCTGGTGATGACCACCCTGCACACCAAGGATGCCGGCCAATCCGTCAACCGCATTCTTGACATGTACCCCAACGACCAACGCGACTCGGTCCGCAACTCGCTTTCGACCTCCCTGCGCGCCATCATCTGCCAGCGCCTGGTGCCCCGCGCCACCGGCAAGGGCGTCGTGCCGGTGACCGAGATCCTGATCTCGACGCCGATCGTGCGCAAGTTGATCGCGGAAAACCGGCTGGCGAAGCTCTCCAGTGCGATCGAAGGCGGCGAGGATGACGGCATGATCAGCTTCAACAAGTGCCTGCTGAAACTGGTCAACGATGGCGTGATCACTGAAGAGGCGGCGCTGGAGACGTCCGACAACGCGCAGTCCCTGAAGATGAACCTGAAGGGCATCTTCCTGTCGGATGGCGGCATCATCAACTGAGCCAACCGACGCCGGGGTTCGCCGAAGGCTGTTCGCCGGCTACGTTTCGGCGTTGCTGCGAGCCTGGCAGAGAGTCTCGTACCCGGGGAACCGCCAGCCCTCCGGAAAGGTTCGGCACTGGCGTGGCTTGACGGCGTTGACGCGGCAGAGGTTGCCCGCGCTGAGCATGATGCAGCCCCCGTCCGGGCGCTCGATCAGAGTCAACGAACGCCGGTCCGCGGTGACGGCCGTATAGCGTTCAATGAAGTCCCGCGGCTCCAGCCCCAGCGCCGCGGCGATCAGATCGGCCTCAGCCGCACTCAGGCGCACATAGCCGGGCCAGCGGCAGCAGGTCCCGCAGCGCGTACAGACCGTGCGCAGGGAACTCAGCGGGTGGCCTCCAGGAAGCCGCGGAACAACTCGCCCATGGCGGCTGCCGGCGTGACCGCCGGTGGCTCGGCGGAGGCCCCGTCCGTCTGCCCTGCCGGACCGAGATCGCCACTGCTGCCGTCGGCCCCCGAACTCACGCTCACGTCGGTAAGTAGCCAGTAGACCAGCGGGTCCGGGCTGGCCACGTCCTCCCATGGCAGTTCGAGGGAGGAGCGTTCCTCCAGCGTCGTTAGGTCGTTGGCCTTGATCATCCCCTCGGATACGGAGTGCAGCAGCCCTCCGACCACGAGCCCACGACGCACCGTGCGATCCCATGGCGCATCCCAGGCTTCAACCGGCTCCGCGTCCACGTGCGTTACCGCCCCGAGCCGGGTGAAACCGCTGTCCACCGACAGCCCATAGGCCACCAGGCCCTGGAAGACGAAATCACCCCACCACCACGGGTCTGCGGGGTCGGCCGGGTCAACAAACTCGCGGATCGTGCAAGGGAAGGCGAGCAGGCCGCGCGCTGGGTCGAAAAGGAAGGCGTGATGGTCGTAGAGAGCTTCGGAGGAGGAACCCCGAACCCCGATACGCTCACTGTACAACTCCTGCGGCTTCGACACGTCGCTAACGTCAAACAGCGAGACCTTCAGCCCCTGCTCCAGCGGCACCCCGTCCGCCCCAGACCACGGGGTCTGCACCACCTGCACGTACTTGCCGAAACCGATGAGATGGGTGCTGTCAAACGGATGCAGGTAGGAGCTGTATCCGGGGACCTTGAGCTCGCCGAGGACCTGTGGCCGGGCCGGATTCGCGAGGTCGATGACAAACAGCGGATCGATGGTCTTGAAGGTGACCAGGTAGCAGCGCTCGCCCAGGAAACGTGCCGCGTAGATGCGCTCGCCCGGTGCGAGGCCGGTGACCTCACCCAGACGATTGAGGCCGAGATCGAGGGTGTAAACACCGCTCGTCTCCCCGGCATCGGTCCACAGCGTCGGGTAGGCCGTAGTCGCGATACGGAAGACCCCGCGGCGCTCGTCCATGCTGAAGGAGTTGAGCACGCGCCCCGGTACCGCGCCCTGAGCCGCAAACTGCACGGCCGTGCCACTGAGCCGGAAGCGGAAGAGCGTCACGGTCTCGGCCGCGGTCTCGGCCGCGGTCCCCGCCGCCGTCATCGCCAGCAGCGGCCGCCAGAACCACGATGATGAGGCGACGTAGAGGTTGCTCTCAGAGACATACACCACATTCCCGGCCCCCAGGAAAGCCTGTGGACGGAACTCGCCGGTGGCACTGCCGAGGTCCAGCGCGGCGATGACGAGATAAGACGCCTCGTAGCAGCCAGGCAGGGCCGCGACCTCGGTCGGCAGCAGATCCCGGAACCCGTCGCCGGCAAGGGAGTCGCCGACGCGCGGTACCAGTCCGGCCGCGGCTGTGTTGCGGCGCGTGTCGAGGGCCGCATCCAGGAAGGGATAGGCGCGCGCCAGCACGTAGAGATGCTGCCCGATCCGCCGCGAGGCCACCTGCGTGCCCTCTATCTGCAACGTGCGCACCAGCGATACCGCCGCCGGATCGGTGACGTCGTAAACACGCAGCACCACGCGTGCCGTGCCGCCCCAGATCGGCATCAGACGGGCCACCTTGGCGGTGGTCACGACCGGATCAACCAGCACCGGGTAATCAAGGAAGCTGTAATCGTAGGAGGTCCCAACGACGACCAGGAAGTGGCCGTACAGGTGCAACTCGGTGGGCACGAAACCATCGTCCCCGAACTCGACCAACGACAGCAGTTCGAGGGGGGTCGCGGCGCCGCTGTCCGACTGGGCTGCAGCGCGCACGACCGCCAGGCGTCCGTGTGACACCGTGTAGAGGATTGTACCGTCCGTCTTCACCAGATCCGCTTCATCCACGCCGCTGACCTGAGTGTTGGTGCCGGTACTGGCCGACGCCACCGCGTCCGCGGCGAGCGCTGCGGCCGGCAGGACACCGGTCATGCTGACACCCGACTGCCCCAACGCCGTAGACACCCGGCGGTCAAGGCCACCGTAGGCATTGCTGAATTGCGGCTGCTTCAGCGTCCGCGCAATCTGGCTGTAGCTGCTGAACCGTACCGGCGCCTTGGCGCGCGTCGGCGCCTGCCGGTGCGCCGCCAGGAAGCGTGCAATGGCGTTCTGCAGTGTACTCTGGCCCGCCTGCATGTGCAGCGGCATGAACCCCACCAGGAGACCCAACACGCAGCCCACAACTCGCCGTGTTCTCATGGCCCGCAACTCCCCTACGTTCACACACAGGCAGCGGCCCAAAAGCCGACGGACACCGCGCCCACAAACGCCGTTGACGGTTCCGCTCGAGCCGGCTCGAGCGAATGGCACACCACAAGATCAAGATACACTGCGGAGACCGCACCCGCCAGGGCTGCGCCACGAGTTTCAGGGCTTTTCCGCCGGACGGGGCGCTAGTCATTTGCAGCCGTCGGCACTAGTATAGGGGCCGCTGAACGCGGCGCGGGCCGCGCGCGGGGCGGCGAACCGCCGGACAGTTGATTCGGCGGCGAGTGGTGTGCTGCGGACCCATGAGATCGGCGGTTGGCCAGAGCTATGAGACGTCCCATCAGTCAGAACAAGGGCAGGCCCGGCCTGCGCGAGGTCGTTCGGCGCTGGTCGGTGCGGGCCGCGTTCTGGGCCCTCCTGGCGCTGCTCTCGGCAGGGCTGTTAGCGGGAATCGGGTTGGGCCTGCGCCGGCTCCTGGTCTCGGCCAACCCGTACTTCATCCTCCGTCGCATCTCGCTGCAAGGCAACCGCTCCCTGACCGAGGCCGTCGTCCGTGCACGCCTCGCCGAGGCTGGCGCCATCGTCGGCACCTCGAACCTCATGCAGTTGCCCGTGCGGCGCCTCCGCCTGGCTCTCGAACGGGACCCGCTGATCGCCCGCGCCGAACTGCTCCGCCGCGTCCCCGACCTCCTCGAGGTGTCCGTGGTCGAGCGCGTGCCCGTGGCCGTCGTCCGCAGCCGACCGCCATACTTCATCGACGCTGACGGCGTCGTACTCCCCTGGCGGGACATCTCGAAAGAACGACTGCTGCCAGCGATCACGGCCGTCCGCAATGCCGCCAAGCTGAACGTCGGGGAAGAGGCCCAGGACGAGGCCCTGCGCGGGGCGGTCCGCTTCCTGCGCCTCCTGGCACGCCGGGCCGATGGGGTCTCCTACGACGTCGAACTCGTGCAACTGGACTACCAGCTCCCCAGCCTGCAAGTCCACCTGCGCTCCCGCGGCACCTTCACCGATGGCGCCGTCATCGTCGTCCCGGTCCAGGGGATGGAGGAGGCTATGGACCGCCTGCGCGACATCCATCGCCAGCGCACGGCCTCCGGCAAGACGACCTCCTTCGTCGACGTGACCTATCGCCGTAACGTCCCGGTTCGGCCGTAGCCAGCCCGCGCCGCCGCTACACCTTCTCCCCGTTCAGCGCCTGCAGCGCCTTCATCAGCGCCTGCGTGCCGTCGCGGCCGTAGCCCTGAGCCTTCACCCCGAGATAGAGTTGATGCACCAGCGCCAGTCCGGGCAACGCCAGTCCCATGGCCCGCGCCTCATCGAGAGCGATCCCCATATCCTTGATGAAGTGCTCCACGAAGAACCCAGGGGCGAAGTTGCCGGCAACGATGCGCGGGCCGAGGTTGTTGATCGACCACGAACCGGCGGCGCCCTTACCGACAATGTCGATGACCGCCTGCCGGTCGAGGCCGCTGCGGGCGGCGTAGAGCAACGCCTCGCAGACGCCGATCATGTTGGCCGCGATCAGGATCTGGTTGCAGACCTTGGTGTGTTGCCCTGCCCCCGCCGGACCCATGTACGAGATGTTCTGCCCCAGCACTCGAAACACCGGCAGCGCCTCATCGAACACCCCACGCTCGCCTCCGACCATGATGGCCAGCGCCGCGTTCCGCGCCCCGACGTCGCCGCCCGACACCGGCGCATCCAGGCTGCACACCCCGCGCCCCGCGGCCGCCGCTGCCAGCCGCCGCGCCAGGGCCGGCTGACTGGTCGTCATATCGACGATGATCCGCGGCAGGGTCGAGGCCGCCAGGACCCCCTCCGCACCCAGATAGGTTTCCTCCACATCGTGCGGGAAACCCACGATCGAGAACACCATCTCGCTGATCTCAGCTACCGCCCGCGGCGAGGCACACCAGACGGCGCCCCCGGCCACCAGTGCCGCCGCCTTCTCCCGCGTCCGGTTGTATACCGCCAGCGTGTGCCCCGCCTTCTGCACATGCCCCGCCATCGACGCCCCCATTACCCCGGTGCCGATCCAGCCGATACGCATCGCCGCGACCCTCCTTCGTGCCTGACCACTACCGCCGACTCGGTGCCGGGCCGGTTGAACTCGCTCGCCGCGAATCTACAGTGTGCGCCAACGTCCGACAACCCGGAGAGACTGTCCATGGAGCACCTCATCGAAAGGGCCGCCCTGCTCATCGAGGCCCTTCCGTATATCCAGAAGTTCCGCAACAGTGTGGTGTTGGTGAAGTTCGGCGGCAGCGCCATGGAAGACCCGGCGATCACGCGCAGCGTCATCCGCGACATCGTCTTCATGGAATGCGCCGGCATGAAGCCCATCATCGTCCACGGCGGCGGTAAGGCCATCAGCGCCCAGCTCAAGGCTGAGGGCGTGCCAACACGCTTTGTGAATGGCCTGCGCTACACCTGCGATCGGACCATCCGCGTGGTGGACCGCGTCCTGCATCAGCAGATCAACGCCGACCTGGTCCGCGTCATGGCCGAACTCAGCGGTACACCCTGTGCGGTTTCCGGTAAGAACGTCCTGCGTGCCGAGCGCGAGACCACGACCGATACGGCGACCGGCGAGCCGATCGATCTCGGACTCGTCGGCCGCGTCGTCAACGTCGACACCGAGCAATTGCGCTGGATCCTCGGCCGCGGCGAGGTCCCGGTCGTCACTCCCCTCGCCAGTGATATGAACGGCGTGGTGTATAACGTCAATGCGGACATGGCCGCTTGCGTGGTGGCCGCCCAGATGAAGGCCAACAAACTCGTCTTCCTGAGCGATGTCCCCGGCGTCCTCCGCGATCCGAACGACGACACCACCCTCATCAGCACCATCCACCGCGGCGAGGTCGAGACGCTGATCCGTGACGGCGTGTTGAGCGGCGGCATGGTGCCCAAAGTCCGCAGCGCCGTGGAGGCCATCGATGCAGGCGTAGCCAAAGTCCACATGATCGACGGCCGCGTCCGGCACTCGCTGCTGCTGGAGATGTTCACCGACCGCGGTGTCGGCACGCAAATCGTCGCCGACTAGAGTCGCGGAGGCCCCCGCCTCCGAGACTCTGAATGCTGAATGCTGAACTCCGAACCCTGAGCGCAAGGAGGCAAGCCCCGAGATGAACGTCCTGACCAACACCCCCGATGTCGTGCTCGCCCTGGTAGGTGTCTCACGGGACTGTTTCCCCGTGGCCCTCACCGCCAAGCGTCTCGACGCCCTCGCGGCCGCCCTGCGCGCCGCCAAGATCAGCGCCTACCGCTGCGAAACCATCATCGAGAAGGAGACCGATACCCTCGCCGCCCTCGACGAGGCGGCCGCCAAGGGCTGCAACGCCGCCGTTGTCTATCTGGGTAACTTCGGGCCCGAGGGGCCGGCCACGCTTTTCGCCCAGCAGTTCTGGGGTCCGATCATGGTCTGCGCCGCGGCGGAAGAGAGCAAGAGCGTCCTCGCCAGCGACCGCGGTGACGCCCTCTGCGGCCTCCTCAACGTCTCCTACAACCTCGGCTTGCGCCAAGTCTCGGCCTATATCCCCCAGCAGCCGGTCGGCCTGCCGGAACAACTCGCCCCCAAGATCGCCGACTTCACCCACATCGCCCGCGTCCTCATCGGCTTGTCCAACCTCAAGGTCTTCGCCTTCGGCCCACGCCCCCAGGATTTCCTCGCCTGCAATGCCCCGGTAAAACCCCTCTACGACCTCGGGATCGAGGTCATGGAAAACAGTGAACTCGACCTCTACCAGCTCTACAAGAAGGCAGCGCGCAAACGCAAGGACATCGCGGCCATCGCGGCCGATATGGGCCGCGAACTCGGGCCGACGTGCAGCTACCCCGACCTCCTCCCCCGGCTGGCCCAGTTCGAGGTCGCCCTCCTCGATTTCATGGACGAAAACCTGGGCGCCAGCTCCTACGCCGTCTTCGCCGACAAGTGCTGGCCGGCCTTTGAGAAGGCCTTCGGCTTCTGCCCCTGCTACGTCAACAGCCGCCTGGCTGGGCGCGGCATCCCCGTCGCCTGCGAAGTCGACATGTACGGCGCGGTCAGCGAGTACATGTGCCAGCTCGCCTCGCTCCGCCCTGCCACCCTGCTCGATATCAACAACAGCGTTCCCGCCGACATCCTGCCCCGCCAGGCCGACCTCAAAGGGGCTGCCTTTACGGACCTCTTCATGGGCTTCCACTGCGGCAACACCTGCTCCGAGTGCATGAAGGACTGCAGCCTGAAGTACCAACTCATCATGAACCGCCTGATGGAGGGCGGCAAGACGCCCGACATCACCCGCGGCACCCTCGAGGGCCAACTTCGGCCGGGACCCACAACGCTGTTCCGCCTGCAGTCGACCGCTGACTGCGAACTGCGCAGCTACATCGCCGACGGCGAGATCCTCGACCTCGACCCGTGCTCCTTCGGTGGCATCGGCGTGGTGGCCATCCCCAACTTCGCCCGTTTCTACCGGCACGTCCTGATCGGCCGCAACTTTCCGCACCATGGCGCCTTCGCTTTTGCCAAGGTCGGCAAACTGCTCTACGAAGCCGTCAAGATGCTCGGCGTCGACAGTATCGGCACCCCCCTGCCGCCGACCCTGCCCTACGAGGGCGAGAACCCCTTCGAGCTGTTCGGCTAGAGGCTGCGAACCGCGTGTGCGATACCCCTTGAGCGCGAGCCGCCGCGGCCGTCTTGCCGGCGGCGGCTCGCTGAACTCCGGACGATGACTATGCTCAGCATCGAGACGACACGGCTGGCGATCCCGACCTACGCGCGCGGGCCAGACGCGCCCTTTGCCCCGCTGTCCTTTAGCGGCCAAGTCCAGGGGCGGCGCACGGCCTATCCCTACCACGCCCAGGACGATATCGACATCGCCTCGATGGTGCGCGATGACCGCTGCGAGCACACCGTGGTGCGCCTGAGCAACGGCATCCTTGAAGCGCTCATCCTGCCCGGGCTGAACGGCCGGATGTACTCCCTGCGCGACCTGCGCAGCGGCCGTGAACTCTTCTACCGTAACCATGTGGTGAAGCCGGCGCTGGTGGCCCTGCGCGGCGCCTGGCTCAGCGGCGGCATCGAGTTCAACTTCCCGACCCTGGGCCACACGGTCAGCACCGTCTCGCCGGTCTTCTGCCGCACCGAGAGGACCGAGCACGAGGTCGCCGTGATCGTCGGCGATATCGACCGCTCGACCCGCCAACGCTGGCAGGTCCGTCTGGCCCTGCGCGAAGGTCGGGCCGCCCTCGACGTCGAATTGCTGTTCGCCAACCCGAACCACCACCGTGAGCGCCTCTACTACTGGGAGAACGCCGCCGTCCCCGCCGCCACCGACCTGCGCTTCGTCTGCCGCTGCGACTGGACCGTCGGCAGCACCTCCCTGCCTTTCCCCCAGCGCGACGGCGTCGACCGCTCCCTGCATGTCACCAACCCCACGCCCCTGGACCACTTCGGCTACCGCTCGCACGCTGACTTCTTCGGAGCCTACTACCTGGACCACCGCCGTGGCACCTATCACGTGGCACCACGCTTCAGCCTCCCCGGCCAGAAGTACTTCACTTGGGGCATCCGCGAGGACAACCGCATCTGGGAACACTACCTCACCGATCACGACGGCCAGTACGTCGAGATCCAGGCCGGGGTCCTCGAGTCGCAGTGGTTTTCGGACTGGCTGCAGCCGCAGGAGACCCTCTGCGCCGGCGGTAGTTGGTTCGGCACTGAGGACATGGGCGAGGTGACCTGGGCCTCGCCGCAGCTCGCGGTGGCGGCGACGGTCGCCAGCGCTGGCCTCGACCTCGAGGTCTACGCCATCGAGGTCAGCGGCGACCTCGAGATTACTGTCACCAACGCCGCCGGCACGGTCTGCCGACGTCTACCCGTGACCCCGGGCAGCGTCGGCCGAACCCACTTCCCGGATGCCTCGCCGGGCCAGGTCGACATCCGTGACCAGGCTGGCCGCCTGCTGCTGCGTCAGCGCTGGCACGGCCCCGAAGCCGGCAGCCTCGATCCGCAACGCGACCACACCGCGCCCGTCCAATGGAGCATGCGCGCCCGCAGCCAGTCCGCCGTCGGCAAGGCCACGGTCGCCCTGCAGTACCACCGCTGGCACGAAGCCCAGACACTTCTCAATCAGGATATCCCAGCGGAACAGACGCTCGAACGTGCCCTCCTGCAGGCGGAGCGTGCCCTCAAGATCGGTCACGCCGACGCGGCCCTGCAGACGGCTCGCCAGGCCCTCGATACCTTCCCCGCCGAAACGCGCTTGCACGCCCTCGCCGCCGCCGCCGCGCTGCGCCGCCTGCAGGAGACCGGCCAGGCGCTCTACTACAGCGCCGCCTGGGACCATCTCCTGGCGGCACGGCGCGATCCCGGCCTCGCGCCGGCGATGCTGCGGCTGCTCGCCGAAGCCGAGATCGCCGCTGGCCACCTGCCCGATGCCAGCCGCCTCCTGGTCAGCTTCCTGGAAGCCCGCCCGGCCGCGATCGACGCGCGCGTGCTGCTGGCCGCCCTGCACCGGCACTGCGGCGATCCCGCTGCGGCCCGCGCCGCCCTGGCTGGTCCGCAGACTCCGTTCACGTTCTACCTGACCCTCGAGAGTTGGCTGCAGGCCGACCCGCACGCCCCTGCGTTGAGCCTCCCCGAGCTCCCCTGCGACCGGCCGTGGGCCCCCGTCTACCGCACCGAGTTGCTGCTCGAAGCCGTCCTGCTCTACTGGCGAGCCGGCTTTCACGCCGACGTCGTCGCCCTCCTCGACCGGCTTGAGACCGAGCACCCGCCGTTGGCCCAGCACCCCGCTGCGGCCCTGCTGCGGATGGATGCCAGCGCCAGCACCGGCGCTGAGACCGCGGCCCAAGCCCATGCCATCCGGGCAGCCGAATGCCCCGTGGACTGGGTTGTGCCGGCACGCTGGGAACTGGCCCTGCTCCTCAATCGCGCCTCGGAACTCCTGGCCGACCACGGCCAGGGCTGCCTGCCTTACCTGCGCGCCCTGATCGCAGCCGAAACCGATGAGGTACCGACCGCCATCGAGCTCTTCACTGAGGTCGCCGCGGCGCGCCACACCACCCTGCGTGCCCTGGCCACCAAAGCGCTGGCCGATTGGGCCGACTCCGGCGCCGACTGCAAGACCGACGCCGTCACCCATCTCGAAACCGCCCTCGCCGCCTGGCCCGGCGACCGCCGCCTGCTGCTCCATCTCGATGACTGCCTCCGCGCCCTCCACGACATCGCGCGCCGCACCGCCATGTGGCAGGCCGCGCCTGCCGCTCTCTACGGCCGCGGCGATATCGTCTTCGCCCTGGCGCGACTCGATCTCGACCGCGGCCAGCCCGAAGCCGCCATCGAGCGCCTGCGGCGTACCGAGTTCAGCGTCTTCGAAGGCGGTACCGCGGTCCGTCGCCTGTACGTCGATGCCCTGCTGGTCGCTGCCGTCGAGGCTTTCCGCAACGGTCATGCCGAGGTGGCACGCCAGCACTGCCAACAGGTCTTCGAGTACCCGGAGAACCTGGGTGCCGCCGCCTGGCTCGGCGAGCACAGCCGCCTGGCGCGCTACCTCCTCGGGCGCTTCGCCGAGCTCAGCGGCCTGCCGGACGAGGCGGCTACCTGGTGGAAAGACGTGCTCAGCCGCGCCGGCGCTGGGCTCACCTACACCGTCGGGGGCGAAGGCGCCTCCTCGGTCGGTCGCATGGACGAGCACGTCGCCCTGATCCTGGCCGACCGCCGCCTCAATGGTACGCGACACCCGGAACCGAGCGTCGCTCCCTTGCCCGAGCGCGCCGACGCCGCCGCGCGCCGGCTGAGCGAGGCCCTGGCCGCCGGCTCCCCCCAGATGACCGCCTTGGCCGACGCCGCCCTGCAGCGCTTCCCCTGCGACCCGCTGCTGCGCATCCTGGTGCAACTCGCCCGCTTGGAGTGACCGGGGGTCAGCGACTCGCGGCGAGTGTGGCGATGAAGACGTCGATCGCCCTCTGGTAGCTCAACTCGTGGCCGAACAGGTTGGGGTGTACCGTCTCATTCGCGTTGAACAGAGCCGCGTCACCCCCGTGGGCGGCCACCGCCTCGAACCAGCAGCGTTCGGCGTCCACGAGCGCCGCCCCGGCCTCACGGGCCGCCTCGCGCATGACCTGGTTGATGTGCAGGTGCCGCTGCGAGACAGGGACGCGCCGACCGTTGCCCAGAACATCCTGCCAGACGACGGAACTGGAGGCGGGCGGCGTCATCTGCTCGGCCCCAACCGGTGCGGCGATGGCGCTCGGATAGGCCTGACTATAGGTGGCGGGCATGACCCAGGCCACCGTTGAGATGGGGTGCGGCGAGGTCAGGATGACCGCGTCGGCCCCGGCAGCCCGCACGAGACGGATGGCGGCGACCAACTGGGTGTGGAAGAACGGCGGCGGCTGCGATGTGTTGTACATGGCCGGGAAGCCGTCGTTCATGCCGTAGGCAAACACCACCAGCGTCGGTTTCTGCCCTTCCTTGAGATAGGCGTCCCAGTTCCCGGTCGGCACATCATTGAGGAACTGTGACAGGATGGAACCGTTCAGAGACCGGTTGTCGGCCACCACCTCGAGGTTGCCAGCAGGCCCGAACGTCGCCCGGAGGCGTGCGGCCAGGTACATGACCGGCGCTTGCGTTGCCGGATCCGGCAGTGTCGCGCCAACACCGACCGATGACCCGAAGCCAACCACCGTGACCGCGGCCGGCAGGGGGTTCCGCAACCGCAGCAGACTCAGCAGGCGCGGCACCGGCCCCGGTGGCTGGTCTGCGGCCGCAACCGCGGTCGCGCTGCAGAGCAGACACATCGCCACGGCAAGAAGAACACAAATATAGAAGCTTACTCTTGCGTGTATGAGTGCTCTCACGGGATTCCCCGCAGTTCCTCGAGCAAACGCTGAAGATCGTCCGGCAACGGCGCCGTGAACGACACCCGCTCCGCGCTGACGGGGTGCACGAAACCCAGACGCCAGGCGTGCAAGGCGTGCCGGTCAAGGGTCGGCATCCCCTTCGGCTCAGGGGGCGCGTCGAAGCGGTACTGGTGCTCGCCGAGCAGCGGATGACCGCGCAGCGCCGCCTGCACCCGAATCTGGTTACGTTTGCCCGTCACCAACGATACTTCTATCTGCGCTGCTGCCGCAAATTGCTCGCGCACAATATATTGCGCAACGGCTTCCTTGGCACGGGCATCGGTCGCATGAGCGCGGCGCTGGCGAAAGGTGGAAGCGTCCCAGGAGAGATGGTCGCGCCACGTGCCGCTGGCCGGCAGGGGACGGCCCAGAACCACCGCCTGATAGACGCGTTCCGGCGCGTGCGCCTCGAACTGGTCTTTGAGAGCCTGGCTGGCCGCCGCGGTGCGTGCCAGCAGCACCAGCCCGCTGGTGTCTCGGTCAATCCGATGCACGACGTAGAGCCCGCCGCGCGCTTCGCGCCGGACATGATCCCGCAGTAGGTCCAGCACGGTCACCTCGGTCGCACGGCCATCCGGCAGCGGATCGACCAGCAGCCCGGGCGGCTTGTTCACCACGATGATCGCGGCGTCGCCGTAGACCACGTGCAGCAGGTGACGCATGGGCACCACTGAGCGCGCCGCCGAGGTCGCGGAACCGGGGCGGTCGAGCCAGACCCCGACCCGCTCCCCGGCCGTCAGACGATGCGCCGCCGCCGCGGTGTCGACCGCTTGGCCGGCCAGATACACCTTGCCGCGGGCCAGCCACTCCGCCACGCGCCGCCGCGACCCGCCCTCGGCGCAGCGCACCAGCCAGAGGTCAAGGCGCGTGCCGGCTTCATTCTCGCTGACTACCCATTCCTGCATCACGGCGTCTCCGCGCGCCGGAAACCGATGCCCTGGAGGTAGAGGTTGCGGTCCTCGGGCGCCTTCCAGAGATCATTGGTGTACTGCGCCGTCAGCGTGTGCGGGCCGGGCCGCAGCGTCACCGTCCCCAGCGCGAAGACGGCACTGCTGCCCGAAGCCACTTCCACCTCACCCACGGCCTCGTCGTCCAGGCGCAACGCCACCCGGGCGTACTCGCCGACGGCAGGCACCGACCAGCCCTTGACCAGCACCTCGTAGCGCCCCGCCTGCGCACACTCGAAGACCGCCGTGACCGTCCCGGTCGCGACCAGGGCAACGCGCTCGGCGTTCTGGCTGTAGTACGGGATCTCACCCACGGGTTTGAAGGCTGCCGGACCGACCCACGAGCCCTCGCGTTCGGGCGGCAGGAAGGCGGCACCCAGGTTGCGCAGCAGGGCCGAGGCGTAGCGCCGACCGCGGCCGCGGTTCTCGCCCGACGTATCCCAGCGCACCCCATCGACCACCAGCCGCCCCCGCGGACCGACGGCGACGACGACGGTGGCAGGCGGCAGACTGAGGAAGCGGGTATTGCCGCCCGCCTCCAGCGGTTCGGCTCCGACGAGAATGGCGTCGACCGTTAGATTGCGGTCCTCGCCGCCGCTCTGCGCGTCGTTGACGAAGGCGACCGCGAGCTTGCCGTCTCCACCCGGCAGTTCGGCCAGGGTCGCATAGGGCTGCATCTCGCCGCCCGCCAGCCCGATCAGGGCCACCGCCTTGCCATTCCAGGAGACCACCACCTGCGGCCAGCCGCCCTGGGCCGAAGTGCCTCCGGCAATCACGGTGATGGGATACAGCCCAGCTTTGGGCACGGCAGCCGGACCGCTGGCCTCCCCGGCGGACGCAAACACGACCGCGGTCCCAGCCTCGCTAACGCGCACCCAGGCGCCTCTGGTCTCCATGGCCTCCACCTCGTAGCGGCGCGCGGTCGGGGCGCTGGCCTCCGGGGAGAACAGACGGTCGGCGACGGCGGGATCGACGTCGAAACCGCGCATCCAGGCGTCGCCGCGGCGGGGGCCGGCAAAGGTCAGATCCTCCAGGCAGACGCCGGCGAACTCCGCCGTCCAGGGAGCGCGTGCGCTCAGCGGCCCCTGTCCGGGCATGACGCGCAGCGGCCCGGTGCCGAGGCGCTCGCGCAGAGCCGCAAAGGTGTCCGCTTCCGGCGCCTGCCAGTAGACCGTCCCCCCGGCGGCCAGGTGGGCCGCCAGGCCGGCGCCCGCCGCCAACAGGCGCGGCCCACCGCCATGCAGGATCACGAGCCCCGCGCCCGCCAAGCCCTCGGCGCTCAGCCGTTCGCTGACCGCCGTCGATTCGACCCGCACGCCCTGCAGGGCCTGGGTGAACCCGGCCGCGTCCTTGCCCTCGGCCAGCACCCACGTCGGCCGCCGCACCGGCGGCGGCACCGCCAAGGCATCGAGCAGATTCTGCAGCAGGCGACGGGCCGTTGGCTCCGTGTCGAGCTTGGCCCCTACCAGCGCCTGGCAGAACACCACCCGGCCGGCGCCATAGACGCTGTCCACCAGCGCCGCCTGACTGAGGCTCTGCGCCCCGCCGGAGACCAGCAGCGGCAACGCGCCCCCGGCCGTCGGCCGCTGCACCTCGAGTCGGCTGACGTAGTGGTCACCCGCCCAGAAGCGCAGGTCCGCCGTACCCAGGCCCGCCAGGAAGGGGTGATCCAGAGCGGTGGGAAAGACCATGGTGGAGGGGTGCTCAACCAACTCAACGCCAAGGGAAAGCCCGCTGAAGCTCTCCTGCTCAAGGAACAGAGCGCGGCCGCCCGCCAGCAGGAAAGCCCGCAACGCCGGACCCTCCGCAGATTCCGCCCCGACGCTCGCCACCGCGCCGGTCAAGGTCGCAGTCGGGGTGACCAGGGCCCCCGGTGCCACCAGCAACACGCTGTTCGTCGCGGCGGTACCTGCCAAGGCCGCCAGGGACTCGAGGCGCTGGAACCCCTGCGTACCCAGCCGGGAGCACCACCGTCCCTCCGGATCGAGGACGATCCAGCTCACGCCGGCCGGCAGGCGCATCGGCTCGCGACGGTGGAGGCGTAGGTCCACCGCGGCGCGGTGAATCTCCTGGCCCGCCGCCAGCAGGACGGCCTGCAACGGCATGGGAGCGTCTCCCGCCGCGGCGGGCATCTGCGCCTCGAGGCTGACCTGGCGGTAGCCGGCCGGTGGCAGCTCGAAGGATTCAGTCTGCGCCACCGGCTGGTCGCCCAACCGCAGGATCACACTGAGCACCTGCGCCTGGGCACTGTCGTTGAACACATCGTAGCGCCAGCGCCGGCGCTCACCGGCGAAGACGTGGGTCTGCAGGTCGGTGGGGTAGATCGCCACGGGGACGTAGATCTGCTGCTGAGCTACGAACAACGGTTGGCCCGGGGTGGTGCCGCCACCGCTGCCGGCAAACGTCCATGGGCACATCCCCGAGACCCCGGCCCGGCGGTAGGCGATGGTCTGGGCAACCCAGGACTCGGCCTGGGCCAACTCTTTGTACAGCGCGCGATCCTGATAGGCCTGGTCGCCGAAGAAGACGCTGCCGGGCGAGTAGTCGTTGTAGGGCACCCACAGGTACTCACCGATGTACAGTGGTTTCTTGCGGTCCCAGGCAAAGCTCGCCCCGCGACTGCCCAGCAGACCCCCACCCGTACCGGTCGTGACCGTCGTCTGCAGCCAGTCCGCCGTGTTCGGGTAATCGTAGTGCTCCGGCATCTCATGGGGGTAGTGCAGGCCGATGACGTCGGCGACGCCCTTGGGGTCAAGATCCGCCTCGAAGGTGATCAGATGGCCCGGATCGAGCGCCTTCACCCGCTGGCCCAGATCGGCCAACTCCGCTTCGCATTCGGGGTAGTAACGCGCGGCGCCGCAGTGCAGAATCTCGTTCTCGAGACTCCACATCACCAACGAGGCGTGGTTACGGTCGCGCCGCACCATGCCGGACAGGTGCGTCCAAGTGTTGTCCCAGAAGCGCCGGTCGGCGTAGCGGTAGCTGCCAGCGCCGTCACACCACAGCGCTCCTTCCTCGATGATCAGCAGTCCCAGTTCGTCGGCCGCCTCCAGCCAGCCTCGCTGCCACGGCTGGGTATGCAGCCGGAAGGCGATGCAGTTGGCCGCGCGCAGTTGCCGAATATTCTCGCGGATCTCGTCGGGCGTCTGGTTCCGGGTCACCGGCCAACCGCTGGACGCCAACAGATGCCGCCGCACTCCATTGAGCACGAAATCAGGCCCCTCGGCCCAGAGCTCCCGGAAACCGAAGCGCTCCTGCAAGTCGTCGACCGTGGCGCCCTGCGCCGAGCTCAACGTCAGCCGCAAGACATACAGGTGCGGATCTTCGGGCGACCAGAAGCGGGCATTCGGGAACGCGGCCTTCAGCTCCCAGCGGCCATCGGCGCCGATCTCGATGGGCGCCAACTCCAGCACGGGCCGGCCTCCGGCGAGGACGGTCCCGGCGACACGCAGCCCCGGCTGCGGGCGCAGGCACTGGCCGCGCACGGCCAACTCAGCCCGCCGTACGGACGGTACGATCGCCACGTCATCGAGACGGGTCTCAGGACGCCGCTGCAACACCGCGTCATCCCATATCCCGAACCAGCCGTAGTGGCCGCCAATCGGGGCGATGAGCTGGGCCTTCGGCGCGTCGCGCAGGTCGCCGCTCGCATCCGCCGGCAGCACGAAGCCGTCGGCAAAGGTCGCCCCCCAGTCCTGACAACGCACGCTCAGCATGAAGGGCTTGCCCACCTGGACGTACTCGGTCACGTCGACCTCAAACGGGGTCCAGCCCTCCAAGCGCTCGGCGACCACCCTGCCGTCCACGCAGACCCGCGGCTGGTAGCGTGCCCCGACCAGGAGAAGGACGATGCGTCCGCCCGCCCAATCGGCCGGGACCGTCACCTCGCGGCGGTACCACAAGAAGTCGCTCCCGCCACGTGCCGAACCCTCGCGCAGATGCGGCACCGTAACCGTCTCCCACGCCGCGGGCGCCGTCGCCTGGGCGTCGCGGGTCACCCCCGCCTGCCAGGGGCCGTTCAACGACAGCTCCTGGCGCCAGCCATCGGCGCCCGAAACCCCTGACAGCACCCACCCAAACACCGCGAACAGCAGCCCGAACCAGCCCACGCGGCAGAGCGCATACATGGCAGCGTACCTCCTGGGTGCAGCCCGCGGATTCCTGCCCACACCATAGCGATGCGTCCGCACCGGCGCCAGGACAGGGGAACGGCGGCGCCAGCGTGCCGCACGGCGTGCCTGCCCCGAGTCCGCGCCCCGCAGGATCGTCCGCAGCCGTGACTGCCAACCGGCGCCTTCGGAAGTCCTGACCGCAGAGACCGTTGCTATCGTCGTGCCCCTGCAGTACCTTGGACGCAGTGGTAGAGCTGGAGGGTACCCCATGACGCGACGCCAGATTACGACCCTGGCACTGACTGCCGTGACCACCCTGGCCGCGGCGGCGGCGGAGCCCACCGACAGGCGTTTCACGCAGCTCCCGTTCGGGTGTACGGTCACCCGCTCCGAACCGATCACGGGAGACCAGAAGGATCGCATCGCCCAGAAGCTGGGTACGCCGTTGTGGAAGCTCTCAAACACGTACCTCGTGGTGCAGGGCGAAACCGTCCAGATCAACATCCTGGAGACGACGGCGGAGGAGGACGCGCGCAAACTCTACAGCACCATCGCCGGCATGCGGCGCAACCCGGCGTTCTACCGGCTTGAGGGGACCCGCGTCATCGAGTTCTGCAAAGCGACCCCGGCCACCGCCCTCAAAGCGGCCTACGAACTGGGCTTCGCCGCCAAGCCCAACCGGGTGCGATACCACATCAACGCGCGTGTCGCCACGGTCCAGACCGCCGACTACATGGCTCTGAATGAACTGTCCAACGCCCTCGCCGCAGCCGGGCCGGGGAATCCAGGCGAGGGGGCGAGCGGCCGAATCGCAGAGCTGTCGAAAGGGTTCAGCTTCGGCGCATCACTCGCCCTGCGCGTGCCGCGGGGCGTCGACGCGGCGGACGCCTACCGTTTCGCTCCGGCACCGGTCGGGACGGAAACTCAGGCGAACGACACGGCGATCTACACCTTCGCCCAGCCGCCCAGAACTCTCGGCATTCCGGCGGTGGCGCTGGAGTTCAGTACGGCCTGTGACAACACCGGACTGACACCAACCGACCGCGCTGCTGAGCCGGGACTCCTGGCGGCGACCCCTTACTGGCCGGTCGACGACCCCGCCCTCATCGCCCTCGCCAAAGAGATCACGGCTGGGAAGCCGACCGCTGCGGCAAAGGTCCAGGCGCTTCTCGAATGGCTGGCTCCAGGCCGGAACATCAGGGCCTCTGGACCTGCTGGTTCAAGATGGGGAGTGAAGACGGTCCTGGCGCGGAAGCAGGGACACTGCTGGGACTCGGCGGACTGTTTTGTCACCCTCGCTCGCGCCGCGGGCATCCCGACCCGACAGGTGGGCGGCTGGCTGTTTGGGACCAGCGGCCACGTCTGGGCAGAGGTGCTGGTGGAAGGCAAGGGCTGGCAGCAGGTGGACCCCACGGGCGCCGGTAGGCTGGCCTGTGGCATCTACCACATCCCCTACGTCACCACCGAGACCGGCGAGATGCCGATCCTCTACGTCACCTTACCGCGCATCGAGATCATCGAGACGAGGTGAGGCCGGCGCTGAATCGTAGTTAGGAATCCGGTTTACCCCGGGCCCCACGCAGGATAACTGGCAAGCCGCCAGCAGAAAGGACTTGGGCCGACAAGAGCCTTAGCAGATGGCCGCTGCCAGCAGGGGCTCGGAGCAGCCCCTCTGACCGCCACCGGGCCATTCCCGCGGAAGCTCAGACGGCCCCCGGCGCCCCCGTCTACCGAGCCGGGTCCCGATCCGACCAGCGCCCCAGCCCCGGGCTGTAGTAGCGAGCTCCCGCTACTACACCGACGTTCGCTGGCCGCACGTTCCGGCGTCCTATGGACCAGGGGGCACCGCGAGTTCGGGGGTGCCGGGTTTTCGGGTGTCGAGTCCCTTCCATGGTGGGAAGATAGGTGCGGGGAGAGGCGGGGGCAAGGGCTGAGCGTGGCCCACTCGTGGGCTGGACCATGAACGGGGATCGCTGCCACTGGCTTCACTGGCAGGGCTGCGAGCACCCACCGCGTGACAACGGACCCGCGCGGGCCTATTCACTGCCGGCGGGCTGTCGTGTAACCGGGGGTTGTACGCTGGTGGCACCGGCGTGGCGGCGGCGTCCGAGCCAGTCATTCACTCCCTGTTCGGACCCATGGGATGCCAGGCGTTCGAGTTCTGCAAGGGAAACGTCGTCAGTGCACTGGATCATGTCCTCGAACAGGGCGATGCGTTCCTGGCGCGGCCAGTGGCTCACATGCCTGAGCACGCGGAGTGCCCGATCCATAGCTGATAGGCGCCGGGGATCCTCTTCTATTCCCGCAAAACAGCGGCGCCGCTCGTGCCCCAAGGGCATGCGCCAGCTGTCAGTAGTGCGGTTCCACACGAGCCACAGGTGTTCGTGCGGGACCCCGACGAATGCATCGTATTCCTGCGTCCGAGGGCCTGGCCTTATGCTTCCGCCCACGGTGGCCACAGTCAGGCCGAGTAGCACGAAACGGGTCTCCTCCTTAGCGGACCCGCAGCGCCCGCACACGAACTGGCTCTGATCTCTCACGAAAGACCAAGATAGCACGCATGCCCCGGCCACCACGGCACTCACTGCAACCGCCACCCTGGCCAGTCGGTGTTTCTGTGTTCCCACGCTCCACCTCTGCAGGATCACTCCCCATACGCGCCTCAGCGTAGCAACGGGACTAGGGCCGAGTCGCACGATGGAGCGACCGAGGGGTTCGACGCTCCAGTTCCCAAGAAGCACCCGCGGCACCCAACCAACGACTCACTGTGTCCCTAAGAAGACTGCCCAGTCCAACGCATCGATGGTGCCTAGGCCATAGACACGGGGCCCATACTCGGCAAGGCGACTACCTGGGTACGTCGCCATACGCAGATGGGAGGCCCCGAGACCGCCCGCGTTGACATAGTTCACGGTCCCAAGAACCGCCGCCCCAGAGCGCATGACCTGGACCGCCCAGTCGGGGGCCCATCGACCAGCCGTGAAACACCCGATCCCGTAGACCCTCGCTCTCCTCGTGAACCAGCACTTCGGCGGCCCTATCCTGCCGACGGCATGGATGTACTCGTTATGGCCGTTGTCCCCCTCGGTTGCCATGGCCATGACGTGGTGCGCAGCAAAGGGGGCATCCATGTTCTCCCTGCTCAGCGTATCATGCCCTGGACCCGAGTGCCCAGCAAGGTAGAGCCTGTGTACCGGCGAAGCACCCTCGCCACTGATTCGCTTGAGCTTGTCTGCAGCCCAGAGCCCGTGGTACCACTCGTAGTCCACAGCCCCCATTACCGGCTTGGTTGCCGTCAGGTACCCGTCACCCGCAACGTAGGGCATCATGACGACACGGGGGCCGGACGCGCTCACCAGGTTGGCGACATCGGCCCTAGCGCACTTCTTCGCAGTCTGGTAGTTCGCCCATCTGTCCGAGTCTGCCACCGGCCAGATGCACACCCAGTTCCGGGAGTCCCCGCTTACCAGGCTCGCCAGACCCTCAAGCGACTCGCCGTCTAGGAACGCCAAGTTCGGAGTGTTCCTGATCGGGTCTTGTTGAGTGCACCATTTCCGGCCTTGCTCCTGGCTCCGGGGCCGTTGGGTGTGGCGGTCCGCCGACGGCGGTGCTGGTTTTCTTCAGAGCCTGTTCTTCCCAG
>CAILUI010000389.1 GCA_903837355.1 uncultured Victivallales bacterium | reverse complement strand
CCTGCAATACTGCGTCGTCGGCAACACCGCCGATACGGTCACGATTCTGGGCGACTGCACCACCTTCACCGTCGTGGGCGACACCTTCCAAGTCAACGACTACCGTCTGCGGCCAGCCTCGCCCTGTATCGACGCCGGGTTAGGCGACGCGAACACGCCGACCACGGATCTCCTCGGCAACGCGCGTCATGACGATCCTGGCACGCCCAACACCGGAACCGGCACGCCGGCCCATGTGGACCTCGGCGCCTACGAGTTCCAGGGCACGACGCCAGCGGCACCCTGAGCGTCCGTTCCGGGGAGACGCCGAAGACCCCCCTGGCAGCGCTCGCGGCCGCCCCCACTCGGCGAAGACGACGAACCCCCGGCCGAACACTCGCCGACCAGCAGGCACGCCCCGACGCCTCCGCCTGCCTCCATCTTTTTTCTCCCAGTCCCCATAAGATACTGGCTTTCCCAACGGATATAGGGCGTACGCTCGGGAACGGCGGAGCCCCATCGACTGGGTCGTGAAGCAGAAGGGGTTCTGCGATGGCTGGCGGAACGGCGGGGACTCGGTCGAACGGGCTGCAAAGAGTGGCTTTCTATGCGCGACTCCATCTCCAAGGCAGGGCCCAACCCTATCGGCGCCCCGATGCTCAGCGCACTTCTGGGCCGGTTCGGACGTCCCAAGTGCGACCCCGACGTCAGCCGCAAGGATCTGCAAGCCATCCGCAGGCTGGTGCGTTCCCTGCCTCTCATCTCAGGCCCGATACTCTCGGTCTCAAGGGCTGAAGACGACCAACGCCCCAACGGCTGCGAGGCGGCCGAGGTCTTCGCGGTCATGACCGGCACCCGGCCCGCTCCGCTCAGCGGCCGGGGCGAGTGCCTGATCGTCGTCAAGCAGAACGATGGGCAGATGACTCTCGCGGAGAGGCAGCATTGGGTGTCGTGAAGATTCAGCAGCATCGGGAAGAGTACGCGACAAGGAGTCACTGGATGAGAGCAGCAAGAACAGCATTTGACCTATGTATTCGTGAGACCCTCGATGTGTTCCGTAAGCACAAGCTGTCGAGTACATCCATCACTGCGGCTGAGGCTCTGCAGGGCGAGGCCCAGCAGTTCGAGGTGCTCGTGCCGCTGGTCGGGTCCTTCAATGCCGGCAAGACATCTCTGGTCAATGCGTTGCTGGGTGAGGATGCGCTGCCCACTGGTATCCGACCCGAAACCACCATCGCCACCGAGATCCGGTTCGCCAGCCGACCCGGGCTTCAGTTCTTTTCTCAGAATGGACAGCGCAAGGACTGTGCGGTGGAGGACTTGCCTCATGTGGACACGAGTCAGTGGCTGTACGCGCGGTTCTTCACGGCATCCCTCCCCCCGCCCGGGCTTGAGGAGGTAGTCTTGGTCGACATGCCGGGGCTGGACTCCGGCGTCGAGACGCACAACAAGGCCATCCTGAACTACATCCACCGTGGCGTCTTCTTCGTCGTCGTGGTCGACGTCGAAGACGGCACTCTGAAGCAGAGGACGCTTTCGTTCCTTAGGGAGCTATGTCTATACAAGCTCAGTTTCGGAGTCGTCGTCAACAAGGCCGACAAGAAGCCGACGACCGAAGTCGAACAAGTCGTCGAGCATATCCGCAAGGTAATCGTCGATATTGCGGGTGGCCCCGTTCCCGTTGCTGCAGCGAGCGCTGCGGAGCGCCAGACGGATGGTCTGCGGGCTATTCTCAGAGGAGTCGACGGCGCCGCCATTTTCAACGAGGAATTCTGCACCCAACTGCGCGGGCTGATTAACGGGGCAATGCAGGAACTCGATCTCCGCATGGGCAGCGTAGCGGTCGATGCTAAGGACTTGGAGCGGACGGTCAAGCAGTTCCAGGCGAAGAGACACGAAGCGTCTGAGAAGCTGAGATGCGAAACCCAACGGCTTGAGCGCGAACTCGGCCCCAGCGAGGTGGCGAGGATTCTCGACGAGGCGAAGCGGGCACTGCGTGGTGCCAGTGGCGAACTGGCTCAGGCCAGTAAAGCTGGTAACGAGGCGTTCTCCCATGCGGTCAACGACATACTGCGGCCGGTCCTGGTTTCGACCACCAATGCCGTCATCGAAGAAGGCATCGCCGCCGCCTATGCCGCTGCGGCCTCTGCCACTGCCGAGTCGGACGCCGTGCTCGCGGGTCTAGGCAATCGCGGCGACAAGTTCATCAGCCAGTGGCCCGGCATGAAGGTGGCCATCGCGGACAGTGCGCAGACCATGGGTTCGGTCATCGAGCAGCGGCTAAAGAGCGATCGGACGAAGGCTGTGTACAAGACCGTGACAGGAGTGCTCGCCATCACCACGACGATCGTGGCTCCATGGATAGAGGTCGTCATTCTCTTTCTTCCCGAGATTCTCAGCATGATTGGCAAGTTCATGCGGGATCCAGAAGCGGAACAGGCGGAACTGCGCAATCGCATCGAGGTAGAGGCTATACCGAGGATCATCGCCAAGCTGCGGCCGACGGTGGAGGAGTCGCTTACACAAGCCCTTGCGGATGCGCGCGAGCAGCTCAAGGAGGCGATGGAGACCGAGGACAGGCGGATCTGTGAGGCCCTGGATCAAGCCAAGGACGAGCACAAAGCCAAACGTGCCGACGGGGACCGCGCTGCGGCTGAGATGCAGGATGCGTGCAGCGCACTGCAACAGATACTCGCCCTGCTACCTGCTGCACTGAAAAAGTAGGATGCTGCATGGGTAGCATTTGGGACAAGCCGGACCGGAATGAGTCAGTACACCGATCTTGTGGTAATCCTTACCTGGATGATCCCCGCAAGGGCCTCGAACTGCTGGCCAGGATACTGTCTGTTCAGCGTGAACCATCGGAACTGGATGACCTGCTGCGGAAACTTGTGGACTTGGTCGAAAAGCAGTATATGGCGTTTGCCAGCCAGGAGGATCTCGCTAACGAAGCGGAAGCATTCCAGAAACTGACCGGGTTGCTAAACCGGGTGGAGGAGGCTACTCGCTTCCGCTGCCTGCATGGCAAGACCATTGTGGCCCTTGGCGGCCAGTTCAGTACTGGCAAGTCCTCATTGGTCAACGCACTTCTCAGGGTCGACGGGGACCTACTGCCAGTGGACACCTTGCGGACAACCGCTGTCCCTACATACATCGCCGCAGGATCTTCTGAGAAGTTACTCGTTTACAACGTTTTCGGAAACTCCGTCGATATCGACCGCCACGCCTTCCACGCCCTGTCGCATCAGTTCGGTAAGGCCTACAGCATCAGCCTGCCCGGCATACTGAAGTTCGCCGTGCTGGAGTCGCCTGACATGCCCCGGCCGAACCTGATCTTCCTTGACACTCCCGGCTACAGCACCCATGCAAATGCCGACATCAGGAAGGCCAACACCGACGAGTCCATTGCGCGACGCCATCTCGCCGAGGCTGACGAGTTGGTCTGGCTTGTCGACTGCGAGCAGGGAACTGTGCCGAAGAGCGACCTCACCTTTCTGCAAAGCCTGCGGCGCCAGAACCCTATCTTCTTTCTCTTCACCAAGATGGACAAGAAGCCTGCGGCCGACATCTTGGCGGTGCTGGATCACAGCGGAGATGTCCTTGCCGATAGCGGGTTGGAGGTCGCGGGGCTGGCGGCTTTCTCCGCCCGCAGAATGCTGGAAGTTCCTACCGTCCACGACGAATGGCAAAGGAAAAGCACTCGTTTCCCGAAGTCGCTGACGGAGCACTTGGAGTTGCTGGACTCGAAGGTAAGAGACCGTGGCCTGGATATTGCAGGGGTGGTTCGCGATGTGTTCTCGCTCTACCGGGAACACCATACCGCTGAGTTGGGCAACGTTCGCGAGCGCTTGAGGGCAGTCAACACAGCTCTTCTCGTAAGCCGGGACGCATTGCCCCAGAAGGGAAAGGACGCTTTGCGCGAGGTGAGAAAGCAGGCGAGGGACGAGATCGAGAAACGGGAGGGTTATCTCCGAGAAGTAGAGGACCTCGAGAAGAAGTTCCTTGACGTTGGCGCTCAGATCGAGGACAAGATGCAGCCGATGCCAGAATCGGACGGGACGTTGATAGGGATAGTGGCCCGGGCTGGCGGGCTGTCATCGGCGGGTGGTTCAATCCACGATCCGAGTACAGGCGACGCTGCGGCCGGACACCGCCAACGAAAGACGGGCCGGAGCCCTGGGAAGCGTACGAGCGATGGCGCCGACCCAAGCGGTAAGGCGAAGCGCCCTCCGACGGGTAAGAGCAAGAAGGCACCGCCAAAGGCACCGCCGAAGCGCCCATCGCAAGCCATTGCGGACAGGGCGTCGGCACGGCGTTCCGTGGCGCACCTTAGTAAGTGGCGACCGCAGCAGTGACGCACGACAGAGATGCTGTCGCGTCCTGCAAATCTCAGGATGATAATCCCGGCAGTGGCAGATGGGTTTACGGAGAGCAACGGCATGGACATGCAGACTGAAACACGGGGCAGGCAGACGGCAGAGGACATCGGAGCACTTGCGGACAAGCTCGCGCAGTTCCCGGAGACCCTCTTGGACAAGAGTGGAATCCCGCCGTTGCGCGAAGTCTCGGGCACCATCGTCCGCGCCGTTCAGGAGTACGCGAGAGAGGGACGCAAGTTACGCATCGGCATCGTCGGACAGGTAAAAGTAGGAAAGTCGTCTTTCCTAAATGCCCTCCTGTTCGAGGGACAGGACCTGCTTCCCAAAGCTGCGACGCCCATGACCGCTGCACTCACCTTCATCTCCTATGCCGAGGAACCCCAAGCCGACGTCGAGTTCTACACTCGCGAAGACTGGGGCATCATGGAGAATCTGAGCAACGAGTACGACCAGATCAGGCAGCGTCTGTCGGCCGAACTCAGTAAGCGCCATGGGCCAGGTCGCCGGCTCGATGAGAGGGAAACGCAGGCAGTAACCCAGGTCCGCAATGAGGCTAACGATGCGCGCACCCCACAGCGCGAGATGCCCATGCAAGAGCAGTTGGAGAGCCGGGTTCGCGAAGAGGCCGGCGACGACCTCGTGGCGGCCCATGAGTTAGTCAGCCGAGTTCGGCGCGAACACCTGGATGTAGACGCCTATCTTGGCAAGAAGGAGAGCCTCAAGGGACAGGACGTCGAGAGCTTGTTACATCATCTGGAGCAGTACGTCGGAGCTAACGGCAAGTACACGCCATTCACGCGTAACACGCACATCTACCTAAACAAGCCTATCCTGCGCGATATTGAGGTTGTTGACACCCCGGGAACCAACGACCCAATCGTGTCGCGCACACACATTACCGACGAATTTCTGGCCACATGTGACTGCGTTCTGCTGCTCTGCTATTCAGGCCAGTTCATGGGCCAGGAAGACGTGGCCTTCTTGCTCCAGAGCTTACCCAGCCAAGGCATCTCCCGTGTGCTGCTGGTGGGAACGAAGTTCGATTCGGTGCTGCTGGACGAAGCCAGGAGGTACCGCGGCGACCTAACCGCAGCGGTTAGGGATGTCAGACGCAAGCTTGAAGAGCAGGCGTGCGAAACCCTCTTGCCGGCCATCGAGGCAAACCCGGGCAACCCGACATGCCAGGCCGTAAGGGGGTGCCTGCCGCCTCTGTTTGTCTCAGCGCTGTGCTATTCCGTCAGCAAGAAGGGGCGGCAAGGCGAGCTTAGCGAAACCGAAAGCCATATCCTCAGCTCGCTTCGGAAGAGTTTCCAGGACTTTGATTTCACCCCTGATGCCCTTCTCGACCTCGCCAACATCGACCGTATTCGCGACCGTGACATGAAGAAGCTCCTGGTTGACAAAGAGGGGGTTCAGGCACGCAAGCTCGCGGACCTGCTCACAGGACAGCTCAGGGTGGCCGCCCACCATGTGATCGATCTGCGCAAGGATGCGGCACACCGCCTAGACCAGATCTGCACAAAGGACGCTCCCCAGGTTGAGGCGAATCTCCGCAGCGCGGAGAAAGCGCTCACCAAGTGCCGCGAAAGCGTGCTGCTTGTGTTCTCCAACGTTACAACCCGAGCAGCCTTGGTGCTGAACGACCTCGCGCTGAGACTGGCGAAGGAGGCAGACGCAGCTAAGAACCTCAGCATAGAGGACAAGCGTGAGGTAGTCGGACGCGAAAGCCTGGGGTGGAAGTTCTGGGGGTGGTTCCGCAATCGCGACATCTATGGGACGGTGAAATACGCCAACGTGCGCGATGCTGTCTTCCAAGTATGTCGCTACGTACGGTACGTGAACGAGGAAGTCTCGCGGGAGTGGAAGCTGTTGCTCAACCCGAAGGACCTCGCGAGTGAACTCGTCGATGCCGTCACACCGTCGTTCGACCTGCGTGATAAGTCCTTTGAGTATGAGGACGTCGTCAATCCAGTGCGGCGGGCCGCCAACGAACTGACGATTCCTAGCCTTGACATCGACAGTGAGAAGTACGAAGGCATGGTTGTCAGCAAGTTCTCTGCTGCCAGCACGGTGAGTGGTAGCGATGTCGAGAAGCTCCAGGCCCTGCAGCGCACGGTGGTCTCCCAGATTCTCAACGATGTGAAGAGGGAGATCGGGGACCGGAAGGAGGAGGTAAACGCATCGCTGAAGATTCAGGGGGAAAGCTTTCTGGGCAACGTCACGCAGAAGTTCAGGGATGAAGCAGGGCACCTTGCCAAGTTGCTAGAGGATCGAAGCCAGGCGATGCGCCGTTGCGAGGAGCTTATCGCGGTCTTGGATGCCGCCACCAAGGATCTCGAACGGGTATCCGCACGCCACCCCAGTGGCACTACTCAACGGTGACTGGCCCCAGAGAACGCAGCCCCCCGGACCCGAGTCCAGTGCGTGAACGGCTCCCGAATCTGCCGCGGGTGGCGGGTTTCTGAGCCGACCGGTGACATCGTGCCTGGCCGTGGATCGGCCGGAGCTTACATACGCCGCACGGCCGAACTGCTGCAGTTGAGCGGCAAGGCCTTCGGACAGGCTCTACGCTTCAGGATCTCTCGATGGTAGACGGCACGGCATCCGGCGAGGCGATACGGGCGTGACCCGCGAGCCGCGTTCTTTCACACCTTCTGAGAAGCTGTGCGAAAAGGCCCGCGATGCTGCCCACAAGTCACCTTCCGTGGTTCAGCCAGGCACGACCCCGATACCGATTTCGACTCCGACCCCGATTTCCGCACAGTTTATGAGGCATCACCCGCCTCGTTCCATCCTGATTGCCTCCCCGCAGGGCGGGGTGTAGACTACGCTCCAGCACACCGATTGCGCGGCGGTCTTCCTCGCCGCTCCCCAGGCTGCGTCAGGGCCGCCATCGCCAGCGAGAGAACATGGACGAGGCTCAACTCAGAGAGGCCATCGCGAAGCACGCGATCTGGCTCGAGACTCGCGGTCGCGATGGGGTCCGCGCCGATCTCAGCCAGGCGCGCCTCAGTGGGGCTAACCTCAGCCGGGTGAACCTTAGTTTTGCGAACCTCAGCGAGGCGGACCTTAGCCGCGCGGACCTGTACCAGGCGTGCCTCGGGCGAGCGGACCTCAGCGGGACGAACCTCAGCCTCGCAAACCTCAGCCGCGCCGATCTCAGCCGGGCCAACCTTCACTTGGCGAACCTCAGCCGGGCGCACCTCGGCGAGGCGAATCTCACTGAGGCGAACCTTCTTCTGGCAAGCCTCAGCGAGGCGAGCCTGCGAGGGGCGCACCTCAACCGGGCACACCTCAGCCGGGCCGACCTACGCGCGGCCGACCTCAGCCGGGCGCACCTTGGCGAAGCGGACCTCCACCTGGCGAACCTCAGCGAGGCCAATCTACGCGGGGCGCACCTCAGCCGGACGGATCTCAGCGAAGCCAATCTCAGCGAGGCTGAACTCAGCGGCGCTGAGCTCAGGGGGGCCAGGTTGCACGGCGCCAATCTCCAGCGCGCCCGCTTGTGCGAAACCAACCTCTCCGGAGCGGACCTCAGCGGGGCCAGAGTGTACGGCACCTCGACCTGGAATGTGGTGTCAGACGGGGAAACCAAGTGGCGGGACCTCGTCATCACTCCCAGCCGCGAACCCCCCGTCACCGCTGATGACATCGAGGTCGCGCAGTTCGTCTATCTCCTGTTCTCGAACGACAAGACCGGGCGCGTCATCGAGGCGGTGGCCTCGCGGATGGTACTGATCATCGGCCGTTTCGGGGCGGAACAGGCGCCCGTGTTGGAGGCCCTGAAAGAGGCCTTGCGGCAGCATATGCCGGCTCTTGTTCCCGTGGTCTTCGACATCCCGCCGCCGTCTCAGGTCAGCGTCGTTGAGACCGTCTTGCGGCTCACCCAAATGGCTCGTTTCGTGATCGCCGATCTGACCGATGCAAAGCGCGTCCTGCCGGAACTCCGCCGCCTTACCCGCGACGTTGGCAGCCCCATTGTCCCCATCGTCAGGGAAGGACCGGCAGGTCTTCCCCTGGCGCTGGCGGACCTGGACGGCCTCAGAACGGCCCTGCCGGTGTTTTTCTACCGTGATGCAGAGCACCTGATCGAGGCGCTTGACGAGGCCGTGATCAAACCCGCCGAGGCCGTCTCGGGGGATCATGCCGCCGCCGGCCGCCAGGCGGACTAGAGACGCCAGCCCGGCCCCGCCGGTCCGCCGCCGGGTTGACGGCGCCCGGAGAAGGGGCACATTGCAACGGTAACCTGTATGCGCACAGCAGTACTCACCTACCGGAGCGGCTCGCCATGGCAGACGCATTGCGCTGGGGAATCGTCGGAACCGGCATGATCGCCGGCGTCTTCGCCAAAGGACTCGAACAGGCCAAACGCGGCGTCAAGGCGGCCGTGGCCAGCCGCGGCGCCGACCGGGCTAAAGCCTTCGCCGAAAAGAACGGCATCCCTAGCGCCTATGGCAGCTACGAAGAACTCTTCGCCGCCGCCGACATCAGCGCGGTCTACGTGGCCACCCCGCACCCCTGTCACCGGGAGGTCGTCCTGGCTGCCGCCGCGGCCGGCAAGCACATCCTCTGCGAGAAGCCCATGGGGGTGACCCCCGCAGAGTGCCGCGAGATGATCGCCGCCGCCGCCAAGGCCGACGTCACCTTGCTGGAAGCCTTCATGTACCGGGTTCATCCCCAGACCGAGCTGATCCGGACCGTCATCCGCGATGGTCGGATCGGCCAGGTGAAGCTCATCCGCAGTTCGTTCTGCTACGGCCTGGGGGATGCCTACAACGTCAGATTGGACAAGGCCCTGCGCGGCGGCGGCCTGTACGATGTGGGCTGCTACTGCATCAACTTCAGCCGCATGGTGGCCGGCGAGGAACCGGATGACATCGCCGCCGTCTGGACCCTCGGAGAGAAGACCGGGGTCGACGAGAGCCTGGCCTGCGGACTCCGCTTCCCCTCGGGCATTCTGGCGCACTTCGATGTCTCCGTACGCAGCGCCAACTCGACCTTTGCGGAGATTCAGGGGACCGAGGGCTCGCTGTTCGTGCCGAGCCCTTGGAACCCGCATCCCGAGCGCGCCGACATCGAGCTACGCCGCAAAGGGCAAGCCCCGCTGACCTTAACCACCGTGGCGGGTGGCCGCGCCTTCCCGCTCGAAGCCGACCACCTGGCCGCGGTCGTACAGGACGGCGCCACGCCGCTGATCCCGGCCGCCAACGCCGTCGGCAATGCGGTGGTCCTGGACACGATCTGGCAGCGCATGCATGGGCCGCAGTGAGCCGTCGCGTTGACCTCGCCACAGAACCCTGTTTTTTTCGACCTGTGCAATAAGGAAGTCCGCCTGGAGCGCTGAAGGCGCGCGGCCATACCAGCCCAGGGCAACGCCCTGGGAATAGGATAGTTATGGGTTTGAGCCCTGTAGGGGCGAGCTATCTGCCCTCGGTTCGCGCTGAGG
>CAILUI010000388.1 GCA_903837355.1 uncultured Victivallales bacterium | reverse complement strand
GTTCCTGCCCGTGATCCAGGAGTTCCTGGCAGCGGCCGGCTTCCCGCCGGTGACCGTGGTGAAGTACGAACCCGTACGTAGTCCCTACACCACGATCGAGGGCAACATGACGATGAATGCCACGCTGCCCGGAGCCGTGTTTAACCGCGGCTCGTGCACGGTCAAGTGGAAGATCGCGCCGCAGGAGAAGTGGGTGAGGGAACACCGGCATCTCTATCCCGGCAGGATCGTCAAGGCCATCGGCTTCGATGCCGGGGAAGGTTACCGGCGCCTGCGAGCCAACGACAAGGTGCATGCGGCGGCCAATGACCGCTACGTCTACTGGTACCCGCTCCAGGACTGGGGCTGGGATCGGAACGCCTGTAAGAGGGCTATCCGCAATGCGGGGCTGCAGGTGCCGCCCAAGTCCGCCTGCTTCTTCTGCGCCAACATGAAGCCTGCCGAGGTCATGGACCTCAACACGGACGAACGCGGGCGGATCGTCAGGATGGAGATGCGTGCCGAGCCCTACAACCGCAAGGTCGAGGGGCTGTGGCGCAGGAGGCGCGTACATGACGGCCGGCCAGGGTCCGTCACCGAGTACATGCTGAGGCACGGTATCCCGTTCACTGCTCCCGACGATCTGGAGCCCATGCCGCTCAACCCGGCCTGCGCCAAGGCGACGCAGGGGTTCACCTTCAGGCCACCGCACCGGCGCGTATCGCTCACGGAGATGGTTGCGGCACGGAGGCGGGATGAGGACGCGGGACACCGGCAACTCATCCAAGGCATGCTGGCGCTGTGACTGGGTGAGAGCACCGAAAGAACACGGCGGCACGCGCGCCGCTTTGGAGATGACCATGAACCTGCGCTGCGACAACTGCGGTGGGACATACGCTGACGATAGCGAACTGGCCTGCGTCTATCCCGACATCCCGGACCTGCTGGTCAGGATTGAGCCTGGTGGCACTGTGCCCCACGGCGAATGCCCCAACTGCGGCTGCCTGGTCTACGACGAGCCTGAGCCTGAGCCTGAGATGCACCGTTGCCTGGTGTGCGGTGATCCATGGAGCGCTGGAACCGCCTCAACGATGACTGGTCGTCACTGGCCGACACAGATGGGCGGAGTCGCTGCTGCCCTTTGGGCCGCCCCAGCGCTATATCATACGCGCCACGGCCGAAGGCGAGAGCTACATGAGCCAGGCCGCTCAGCTCAAAGTATCGCCGGCTGCGATCACCCCGCGGAAGGACACGATTGCGAAGCGGGCGCGGCACTTCTGGGGCGATGGGGTACTGGAGGATGTGCAGGCGCTGCCGTTGTGGAGGAGGCAGGCGGAGCAGAGGTGAGAGATGGATGCCGGTAGTCGCGGCAGCGTCAACACGGTGAAGGAATGGGAAGCGCGTGACTACTGCCCTCCTCTGCTCCAAGCCGGCGGAGGAGGGTTGCGCTTTCTGTTAGGTGGCTTTGATTCGTGGGGCAGGCAGCCAGGGACGCCTAGGCGTCCAGGCGGGCCTGTCGGCACATCCGCTCTCCGGCTTGGTGGCCATCCGCTAGGCTCTTACCTGCTGGCCAAACGTGCGAGCGCTTTCTTAGCCTCTTCGTTCCCATGCTCTGCAGCTCTGCGGTACCACCTACTAGCCTCGGCGCCGTTCTTGGTGACTCCACGGCCATGTTCGAAGCACCCGCCTAGGAACAATTGCCCGTCCACGTCGCCTTGGTCTGCAGCCTTACGGAACCAACTTGCAGCTTCGGCATCATCTTGGATCACGCCGCGCCCCCCCAGGTAGCATATACCCAAGGCGTGCTGCGCACGGGGGAGGCCTTGTTCCGCGGCTCTGCGGTACCACCGGGCAGCCTCGGAATCGTCCTTGGCAACGCCTCTGCCGCTTGCATGGCACCGCCCCAGGCTGGTCTGCGCCTCGGCAAGGCCCTGCTCTGCGGCCTTGCGGTACCACTTCACCCCTTCGGCATAGTCCGTGGCGATGCCCACGCCTCCCTCATAGCACATACCCAGGCCCCATTGCGCTCCTGCGTTACCCTGCTCCGCGGCCTTGCGGTACCACATGGAGCCCTCTTTCTCGTCCTTGGCGACGCCTGGGCCGTATATGTAGCGCGCACCCACACTGAACTGCGCTCCTGCGTCGCCCTGCTCTGCGGCCTTGCGGTACCACATGAAGCCCTCTTTCTCGTCCTTGGGTACGCCTCTACCTTCGTCGTAGCACTTTCCTAGGCACGTCTGGGCCAAGGCGTAACCCTCGATGGCTGCAGCTCGGAACCAAGTCACAGCTTCGGCGTCATCCCTTTGGACGCATCTGCCCAGTCCGTACCATACGCCCAGGCTAAACTGCGCCCGAGTGCATCCCTGGCTGGCGGCTAGGCGATACCACCTCAAAGCTTCTTCCTCATCCCGGTTGACGCCGGTGCCCTCTGCGTAGCAGTCGCCGAGAGTGTTCTGCGCCCAGGCATGGTTCTGTTCGGCGGCCCTCCGGTACCAGTTCACGGCCTCGGCTTCGTCCTTCGTGACACCCGCGCCCGTTGAGTAGCACTGGCCCAGGGAGAACTGTGCCTGATCGATGTTCTGCTCAGCGGCACTGCGGAACCACCGAACCGCCTCACGCTCGTCCTCTTCCACGCCGGTGCCATTCTGGTAGCACAACGCCAGGTTCCCTTGTGCGGCCCCGTCGCCTTGCTCAGCCGCCAGACGATACAGCTTGGCGGCCTCAGTTTCGTTCTTGTCGACACCGGTACCGAACGCATAGCAAGCGCCTAAGGAATTCTGTGCTCCGGCATGGCCTTGGGCTGCCGCCTTCCGAAACCAGCGGACCGCCTCGGTCTGGTCCTTCTGAACGCCGGCCCCGAACCAGCAGTCTCGGCCCAAGCTGTATTGCGCTTCAGCCAACCCCTTTACCGCCCGACTATCCCGTTCGTGACCAGGCACGGCCAGTGCACGGTGGAAGGCAACTTCGCCTTGGGCCCATTGCTTGGCTCCAAGCAACTGGTCACCCTCGGCACAGGCCGCGTCGAAGGCGGAATGTGCCGCGCCATCCTGGGTCTTCGCCAGACCGGCGCGGGCTTCGGTGGACTGCTCGTAACCATTTACCTTAAGTGCCTTCTGGAAGGCGGCTTCCGCTCCTTCCCAGCGCTCGGCCTTCAGGAGGCGCTGGGCCTCAGTCACCGCGACAAAGAACCGGTGATGCCGCGTGATGAGTAGACCCAGCCAGGCGAGCAGCGCCGCCGCCGTCAGAGCAGCAGTCGCTCCGGCCAGCCACAGGCGACGCCGCCGCATCGCTGCCGGGCGCTGCGGCTCTGGCTGCTTTCCTCCTGCTGCGGCCAAGCCGGTGTGCGGGGCGGCACCACCGAGGGACGGGCCCACCCGGGCCGCGACGCCACGGGGCTCGACGCAGGAGTCCGGCGAGACCGGGCTGCCGCACTCCAAGCAGAACCGTGAGCCCCCAGGGATTATCTTCTGGCATTCTGGGCAGAGCATGGAACACCTCAGTTACGGACGCCCCTGTCTCCTCATCCCTGGTGTGATCGGCCCTGCCTCTGCAGGGCTTCATCGCTATACGAGTCACTACCGTGTAGGCGACAGAGACCCGGGGCTCGCTGCAGTTGCGGCATCTGGCCGTACACCCGCTGGTGGCGCCGCCCTGAATTCAGGAGTCATCGTGAACCATGCACCAACGGAGGTATCTCCGCTCGTCTCCAAAGGATGGGTGTATCCGGTCATTGCCCTATACGTCCGCGACATACTCCGCACGAAAGCCTGGGAGAAGTTGCCCTTCTCGTCCACGCAGTTGAGCAGTGCCCCCCAGTTACGTTGTTGGAAGAACAGGTTGGCGAGTTGCGCCTGCCTCTCAGGGTCACTCACGGCAGCCCATTTTGCCTGAAGACTTCTGGCGCCGAATCTGGCGCCAACCGAAGCACGCGGGTCAATGGGATCGTAGTATGTGACGCCGTTCTCCGTCTGGATGAAGATGCCACGGTCTGTTGGCAGAGGCGTAACCAGGACAGCATCGGCGGCCCCCGCGGCGCAGCACAGGCCCACCAGCCAGATCACCACCTTCATGACACTCCCTCCTTTGGACCCATGACCCGCGATCCTCTGTGCGGTGGATCGCGTGATTCTGGTCGATCGACTCCTTGTCATCAGAGTCTCATGCTCAACTGTGGCAACACAGTCAAGGCCATGCTGAACAGGTTCGCGATAGTGAACCCACTGCAGGACCTGCCGTAGACGGGTGGGGAGGCTGAGGGCACGCTGTTATGGGCCGGCGCCGGAAACAAGGCATCTTGCGGCCGCAACGCCTCCCGATGTCTTGATCTCCATGGTGCTGTGATGGATCGCCGCATCGGACACCCCCCTTGTTGCGAGCTCCTCAGCGAGCATGGCTGCTATGCAGCCGTGTATGTTCGCGGGCATCTCACGCCTCCCGCCCTGGCTGTAACGGAGGCCCCCGAACACCCCTACAGACAGAATGTCCTGGAAACCAAGGCTATTCACATCGCGGGACCCGGCGGGATTGACAATCGGCGTCACGGTGGGGAATAGGGATCTCGCACGTCCAGTCAGTGCCTGGGGTTGCGTAAGCTCCCCCTGCAAGAGCCTAAGTCCTACGCAGCGAATCGCCTCCTCCAGTTGGTCATAGGTCACCGGCTGCGCACGGACGAACCGGACATACTCCATGAACTCAGCGTCGGTCAGCGTACTGAGCGTGTCAAGTGCTGATCGCGCCCTGATTCCTGCAGCGTTCGGCGCGAGCCGCCACGCGGGCGAGACTTGGTAGGCATCTGCAAGAGCAGACGCTCGCACGGTCTCGGATTCCCCAAGGGAGGTGGTGGCCTCTCGCCATTTCTTGGTGAACTCCGGGTCATTGTAAGGCCACGATTCAGAAATCCGGTTCCTGCCCTGCGCAAACGACGACGGTGCGTGCAGCCCTAACAAGGCACAGAAGACAACGATTGCTCTCAAGTTCATGTACGTCAACCTCCTCCTTCTCGTGCATATGCCCTACTATCGCAGGCGGTGCATCGCAGACTTCGGTTCGCATACGTGGCCCTTCGTATGCTCGTCCTCCGGATTGCCTCGCCGCGCTACCCGCGGCATGTGGTTCACTGCACGCAACGGCTCTTGGACCTGCCGCCCATTGGCATCACATGAAGGAAAAGGATTGCACTTCCGTCACGCCACCATTTGCAGCTACCACACCCCAACCCAGAACGAAATAGATCGCACTCCCGAGGGGCGAGTGCGTTCGGCCTTGCGCGGCTCGTGGTTGGCGATGGAGTAGCGAGTGTGGCAGTTCGAACGGCGATCGCCCAAGCCCGCAACGCTATTCAGACAGAATGGTCAGTACCTACCGGTCGGGGATCCGCCTGGGTGCCCACGGCATCAGCGGCAGTCAAGGTGACCTTCACGTCCGCGGCAACAGCCGCAAACTACAGCCGGGCCGCTGCATGTCAAGCCTGCCGACGTATGGACGCTACGGATCGTGTAGTCGCAGAGGGCAGCGGCATGACGCCGCCCGGAAAGCCCTGGCCTGCATCTGAGGACGAGTCAAGGATCACTGCGCTGACGCGGGCACCAGTCGACACCACTTGCGTACGATGGCGGGCCGGCTAATCTATGCTTGGCGCACCGGCGTCACTTGCCTTCCGCCAGGCCGGCTCTCTTCCTAAGCCATCCATGCTGCCGATCGAAATCCGCAGCGAGCACGGGGTCGGCACCTATTGCAGCCTTGAACTTCTCTCGCGCTTGCTGGAAGACCTTGACCCGCTCCGAAGCGTCCTTCCTGTTGTCTACAGTAAACGCCCCTATCAGAGCGCCCTTTGACACCAGCAGCATAAGATCGGACTCGTAGGTGTAGGCATAGCCTGCATTCTCATCCTCGAGGATCTTGCCCTGCCCAACGCGGATGGCGCCGGAGTACCACGACGCGAAAACAGGGGCGGACGCGTTCTTGAATATCTTGCCGAGCGGGATATAGCCATCGGCCAAGCATTTGCCCAGGCGTACCAAGAACAGCTTGTTCCCGTCGATGCGCCACTCGCCGACGTAGCCGCGCCAGCATGTCGAGAGCGTGCTTCCAGATACCTCCTTCGGCCTCTCCTTCAGGGTATCAAGGTACGGCTCAAGCGGCTGGCAGAGCATTGCAGTCTGCTTCCCTTCGTACTGCAGCTTCTCCGGCACTGCGCCGGTTGCCCAGACGCGGAAGCTACTGGCTGCGATGAGTGACAGGGAAAGGAGCAGCGTATGCTTCATGGCCATGCCTAACGCCCATGCCCGTCTGCCGGACGGCCCGGGTAGCCGTTGTGTGGTCGCTGGATCGTTTTCGTCGCTGGCGGAGAGGACGGATTCTGGTCGTACAATGCCCATCCGGGTACATCGTGGGACAGGCTGTCACGGCACGGTGCCGCTGGCAATCACCGGAACGCGATTCACGACAACGAAGGTAATGTTGGAATCTAGAAGCGCCAACGCCGGTGGACGCAGCGGTCAGCCTACCTGGTACTTACGCGCTTTGGGAAATGCCGTTGCGCCGGCAGTCGTACTGGTCAGACCGTCGAGGACGGTTCTATCGAACTCGGCCTGGGTACGGGGCCACTGGTTCCCGTATGCGCTGAGCGCCTGCAGGAAGCGTTCGCCGAGGTCGGATCCCGTGGTCCTGATGGCTGGGTGCCGGTTTCGCCTGAGTTTGACCGGCACGAATCCGCACTGGGCGAAGACTCCAGCAGCCCACCCCTCACCGCAGCCAGCCAGCGACCGCCTTCAGAAACGCCGTGCTTTCGGCCTTTGCCGTATCCGCCTCCGCGACGGCGCTGGTAAGACGAAGCTTGACGATGCGGTTGCGGCAACCGAAGACGTACACCGCCGAGTCCTTCGCGATGCCCTCCTGGACCAAGGTGCAGCGAGCACAGAGAGCGGTAATGGCACCCGCATCGGGGACGATGGCGCCCTTGGACTTGGTGAAGGGCGACAGGTTCTTGTACGCGCCTTGACGGCCGGCCTCTTCGATGTCCTTCAGCGACAAGTCGAAAGCCTGAAGCACCGGTACGCTCTCGATGCCGTCGGGGATGCTCTCGGCGCCAAGGGTGAAGAAGTAGACCGTGGCGCGGACGGCGGCGGATGAGTAGCCGATGGAGGTGCCGGCACCGGGTTGCTCAGCCTCATAATCGGTGATCTTACCGCGGCTGGCAGGACCGAGGCTGGGTGGCAGCTTGATGTCGCTGTTCGGGTCACGCAGTGCGGTTGCAGCCAGCGTCTCCTCGTTTGTCTTGAGCCACTCCTTCGCCTCCGCGTCGCCCGCAGCGGCGGCCCTCTGCAACCACAATGCCCCCTCAGCCAGATCCTGCGGCACCCCGCGCCCTTGTGCGTAGCTGAGACCCAGCCTGGCCATTGCCTCCTGGTCCCCGGTTTCAATGGCCTTGCGCCACCATCGTACAGCTTCGGCTTCGTCGTGCGTTACTCCCCGCCCCTCGAAGTACATCACGCCAAGCCGGCAGAGGCTTGCCGGGTATCCCGCTTCCGCGGCCTTGCGGTACCACTTCGCGCCCTCCTCGTCGTTCCTTTCCATACCCCAGCCGTTCGCACACGCGTCACCGAGCAATCCCATGCCCATCTCATCGCCAGCCTCGGCCCCCTTGCGGAACCATGCCGCTGCTTCCTTGTCGCTCTTCTCCACCCCGTAGCCCTGCGCATACATGAGGCCCAGGCCGGACATCGCTCTGGCGCTTCCAGCTTCAACGGCCTTGCGGTACCACTTCACGGCTTCGGCGTAGTCCTGGCCAACGCCGTTGCCACGCTCATACATCTCCGCGAGCTGGTTCTTCGCATCGGCCGGACCAGCTTCGGCGCCTTTGCGAAACCAGCGCTCAGCCTCGCGCTCATCTCTGTCAACGCCGCTGCCGCTCAGGTACAGACTACCCAGCCGCCACATGCCTTCGACGTGCCCCGTTTCCGCAGCCTTGCGGAACCACTTCACGGCTTCAGCATCGTCCGCCGTGACCCCATCGCCGTCCTGGTACATGGTCCCGAGCTGGACCTGGCTGTCAGCGTCTCCCTTGTCGGCTGCAGCGCGCAACGCCTTGATCCGAGCCGCGGCGGCTTCAGGGGTGGCAGCGTTCTCAGTGGCAGGTTGCGCACCGGCATCAGCAGCCAGGGCGCCGAAACGCGCGAGTGGACCGAGGGCGAAGGCCAGCGTCAGGCCGAGCAGGGCTCGATTCGCCAGTCTGGATGGCTTCTTCGACGAGGATACCCACGGCTTCCGGTATTGCATCTGCTATTCCCCAGACAGGACCACACCGCTGCTACAACCCGGCCGGACTGGCCTGGGTTCATGTTCAAGGCGATCTCGCGCACAGACCAGACACACCGACGAAACACCACCACCCGACAGGTTCCCGCTCCCGCCGTGGCCTGCGCTCGGCACTACTTGCTCCGAGTGCAGATCAGCAGTGCGGCGATAACGCCAGGCACCCAGCCGCAGAGCCATAGCACAGTCACCAGCAGAATGCTGCCGCCGCCCCTATCGAGTACCGCCAACGGTGGCAACAGGATGCATAGAATCGCGCGCCCGATGCCCATGGTCTCTCCTCCTCACACAACCCCAGTACTGCTCCGCCGAGCGTTTGCACTTCCGATATGACGGGGCCTTGAGGACACAACCCTCACGCGGGCGCCGCCTGACGCCTGCGGAGCAACCGCGATGTCAGTATGCTCTTGGCCATCTTGTAGCAGACCAAAGCCACGGCCACGATGCAGATGACAGGAAGAACGATGGCGAGTACGGTGACCACGACCCCCAACGCCAGTTCGAGGGTCGAGATGACCCAGTTCCCAAGCCCGCCCGTGGTTTCCAAGGATGCTGCCCGGAGGGCAACCGTACCGCCCTGCACCACCGCGGAGACGCCACCGCCTGCCAGAGCGGCAAGTGACCATTTCAGCAGGGGAGATATGTCGCCCATCTGTGACGCCACCATGACCGTTCCCGCCACGATGGCGGCGGGAGTCGCGCCCACATCCATGATGTGATCAAACCAGGGGATGTAGTACGCGCACACCTCCAAGATCGTCGCCGTCGCGAAAGCGATCAGGGCCGGCCATGTGCCGATCCACTCGAAACCGGACGACAATGTCAGGTGGCCGGCCAGGCTGGCGATGCTCAGGCCAAGCAGTGGCACAAAGACGCGGAATCCGCACGCAGCGCTGAGTCCGATCCCGATCACAAGGCCCATGACGACGTCCATGTCGACGACCCTCCCGCGAGTGACCATAGCCGTGCTAGGCGATGCCCACGTCGCCGAGTGGTTTGAGACGGGTAAGGCCAGCGTTCTCCGGCCGCAGCAGCAGGCCGCGCACCAGCATGCCGGCGGCCAGGCTCAAGGCCAGGGACACCAGCAGCGCCAGGAGCCCACCCGACGCCAGGTTGGCCAGGAGTGCACCCGTCCCTATGGCTGCTCCCGCGCTGGCGACCGCGACTGCGGCTCGGCGCAACTCAGGGGTCCACGACTCGCCCTTCGCCCTCAGACGCCATGCTGCAGCCATGGCCACAGCCGCCGCCAGCAGTGCCAGCGGGTTGGCCCCCAGAAGCCCGGCCAGACCTGAGCCTGCCGCGATCTCAGCCAGGGTTCCCGAGTCCGGACGGTTCACTCCCATGACCAGGGCCGCGATGGTCAGCGCACCGCAGAACACCTCCATGCCATTGATCTGCAGGAAGTCCGCCTGCCAGCCTTTGGAAATACCGAGATGCTGCTGGACCCACTCCGCCGCGTTCCGGTAGGATTCCGGCTTCAGGGAGACGACTGGTAGACCCATCACCGAGAACAGGTCCTTGGCAAGGTGGTGAGCCGTGCCGAGGACCTCGCAGGTCAGCGAGTCATGGGGTACGGCCCGATGCGCCGCCGCGAGAGCCCCCACCAAGTCATGCTGCCCATCTACGAGGTGATGCAGCCTGGAACCACCTACATGCGTCTGCAGGTAGACCGAATCGATGGCCTTGCCATAGGTCGTCGTGTTTGGCGTGTTGAGGACTCGTGCCAGCAACGAATCCAGTTCCGCACCGGTGTTCGATGCCGTCAGCGCGTTCACCAGCGACGCTGTATCGCCCAGCCGGCCCGATGGGGATACGGCCAGCCCTTCGGCGGTGACTCGCACTGCGCCGACACTAGCCTGCGTAGGCTTGATATCCCGTAGGACTCCGCCAATCCATCCAGTGACCCGTTCGACAGAGGGCCGCTGCTGCTGCTGCTCCGGCTGCGGTGGGCTCTGCACCTTCTGGATCAGAGATTGGGGTTCATTGCTGGCGATGGCTGACATGTTCGCACCATCCTGTGTCCGCGTAGACTGACCGGAGGGTTCCGTGGTTTGCCTTCACCTGTATTGCGCGCTCCCCAGTCGTTTCTTACACGCGAGCCAGGCAGACCGCGCCCCCTATCGAATGGTGTTCCCCGCGATCGTGTACGCGCCATGCACGGGCATACAGCGGAACGCCCTCCCCCGTGAGAGTATCTCCGCGTGCGAGGCACCCATGGTGGCGCCCTTTCTCGGAGCGAAGTCCGTGCGTCTCACTTGGCCTGTCTTGCCGGCCCGGCAAACAACCACTTCAGCCTGGCGACCAAACCACCACTGAACGGCAGTGCGCCTTGCATCTCGTCCAGCCGCTGTTTCGAGTCCAGCAACTGAGCCGTCAGCTGCGCTATCTCCCGCCGCGATTGCTCCTGTGTGTCTCTTACCTCAGCGACTTGCCTTCGGGCCGCCTGAGCTTCGGTCGTCCCTTGCGTTGCACTTCCCTCAGCACGCTGTGCGCATGCCGAGGCCTCTGCGGCCAGAGACCGCGCCGCCTCGACTACCCGTCCGGTTGCCTCAGCTTGACGCTGCGGCTCGCGGGCGGCTTCCGCGGACCGACTGGCCTCGTCGCTGGCTCGCGCGGCCCTTGCGGCCTCCTGCTGCGCCTTCTCGACTGCCACGCTCACCGCGGCCCGACACTCCGCGGCGACCGCCGCCAGTCCCTCGGCTATTTCCCTCCCTCTCTTCTGCGTATCGTCACGCGCGGATTCCGCTGCCTTCCGGCATAGTGCCACTTCGCGTTTCTCGCCCTCCCACCAGGCCTGTGCCTCTCTAACAGCCTGCTTGACGCTGTTCTCTCCACTTGCGCAGCGACCGGCTGCTGCGTCTGCGTGGCCGCACGCGGTATCTGCACGCTCTGCTGCCTCGGCTGATTGGCGCACTGCTATGGCCTGCTCCGCGGAGGCCTTCTGGGCCACCTCCCGGAAACTGGCGACTTCGTTCCTGACCCCTTCCACCCTTGTGTCGACACGCTCCAGATGCTCGTCGGTGATCTTGCGGACGACTCCTTCGAGGTGTCCGCCGGCCTCAACCAGGCGCATTATATCTTCGAGTTGGGCCTTGTCCGCCTTGCCGCGGAGAGCCTGTTCCCCTCTGTTCAGGCGCTCTTGGAGCTGCGACACCCAACCATCATGGTCTGCCTTTTCCCGCTGCACCCATTCCGTATCCGCCTTCTTGTCGACCTGCTCTCGGAGCCAGGAGAAATCCCCCCACTCGGGCACATCCACCTCTCCGTCGTCCCAGTACCCCGCTGGGGCAACAGGCAACCCAAGAAGCTTCTTGGTATCCTCCCATTTCCGCCTCTGAACGGTGATTTTGGCCATGCTTGTCTCCATTCCAGGGTCGGCACAGTGGGCCTGTACTATTCCCTGTTCTGTCCGGCGTGCGGGGTCCCACTCTCTCGGAGTCTGACGCGCGTTTCGTGGCGACGAGAGATGCGCATCTCCGGTCATGACGATTCCGGTTGCTGGGCTGCCACGTCCATGGCCTCCTGCAGACCCTTGGACAGATCCTGACGCCACTCTTGGGCGGCGTTGTTCAGCCTGACAATGGCGGATGCCGTACGGGCCTGCAACCCTGTGCCGCACAGAAACTCCTGTACCGGCAGGAAGCTGCTCAGCCGCTTCAGTTCCTCGGGTTCTGGGATGCCCCTCCTCTGCTTCCGGAAATGGTGGCCAACCCTGTCACGTAACTCATCGAGACGTTCCCGGTGCCGCGGCGACAGTTGCTCCGCCGGCAGTTCAGCCATCTCGGCCACCCAGTACCAGGCAGCATTGCAGGCCCAAACGGGAGAGCTCTTCGTTGGGGCTATGGGCGTTGCACCCATCTGGGGGAGTTGAGCGGCGACAGTTGCGGCATAGTGCTCATTCCTCGCGTTGCCCGGTTCCCAACCATTGGGATCGAAGCAGTTCATCAGCATGGCGTAAGGCTTATTAGTCACCGCGATCTGTCGGATCAGCGAGCGTTCCATCTCGGTGATGTCTCGGTTGGGCACGACGAACAGGACGAAGTCCGCCTTCGCCATCGCCCCCTCCGTTCGTTCCTTGTCAACCCTCCCGTGCTCGCCCGGAGCGTCCAGGCCTGGCGTATCCAGCACATCGATCGCCCGCAGACTGGGCCGATTGAGATCGAACTCAACCCGTTCGAGGTTCTTGATGAGCGGCCTATTCTCGGCTTGGGCCCTCGCGTGCGCACCCCAGTAATCAGCCATTTCCATTTCCAGGCCGCCGGGGTACAGATGAGCATCCTCTACGCCATCTGCGGCGAAGCGGTACGTGGCGACCGCATGTGTGGTCGGTAGTCCCTCGCCCATGTCGGCAACGCTGCATGTCAGTAGGCAGTTCATGAGCGTCGACTTGCCGACCTGGAAGGTGCCGACTATGGCGATCCGTGGTCTGGCGGCAGGAGGATCGGCCGTCCTCATGATGGATGCTCCGTACTGGTTCCCGGATGAGACCGGGCTAGTTCTCAGACATCGGTGCGGCATGGCGGCTGCGCAGCCGTACGGGAACAGCGCCACTCCCACTACTCCGCCATCAGAGTCGTGAGGCTATCGCGGAAGGCATTCAACTCCCTCAGCAATGGATCAACCTCCATGGCACGAATGCGCCCACATTCGGAGGCGATACGCTCGCGATCGCATTCGCCTCTTGCGAGGTCAGCAAGAGCCTGCTCCTGCTGTTTCTCAAGCTCCCTTCTCTGCTCTTCGAGCGCGGCCTGGAAGAGCCGGAGGTAGGCCTTGCGCGGTGCTGAGGTGGTGCGTTCTGCCAGATCGTCAACCACGCTCCCACGGTTCTCGCCCCCTGCACGAAGCCTCGTCTCAATACCACCACCTATCTCCGCGGTGAGCTCCTTGATGAATGGGTCTCTAGACGCGAACGCCCTCTTGAACAATAGGTAGACCGCCGCCGCCACGCAGACAAACACCGTCCCGATCAACGGGAGTGCAGCGGCCGCGATGGCGATGCCGCCCACGACACTGAGGTCAATGCCCAACTGCTTCAAGTTCTCGGCATTGACTGCACCCGCCAGGCTGGCATGTACTACAGCCATGGCTATCGTCGGATCGATGTGCTCGCCCGTAGGTAGTGGCAGGTTCTCCTTGAGATCCCCCGGCTGCTTGTCCCATTTCTCCTGGAGCCGCTTGCGCACGAGGTCGACCCTGGGTAACAACTCACGCTTCATGATCGGATTCTCGCCCTTTTCCACGTCCTTCGCCCAGCCTACCAACCGTGGCTCAACGGCCTTTGCCACCTCCTCTCCCACTATGGACGTGATCTCCTTCCTCTGACTCTCGCCGCCATCTCCACCGAGCCACTTGGGCCGCAGATTCCATGCAGCCTCCCATATGCCCATCACGTCGTCAATTCGTTCGGACGCAGGTCGGGCAGCTTCTTTGCAGGCAGGGATGACGACACGGTCGATCAGGTCCTCGGCCAGCCTACGGTCGGGCACGGGGTTTTCCAGAGCCTCCAGGATGTCCTGAGCGTCTTTGTGGAATTCGCCGAGTCTGGCCCGCATCTCCGCGTGCTTGCGTCTGAGCTCGACGACGTCGGTGTCGGCCCCTACTTCACGGGCCCGAAGTGACCTCTCGATGGCCTTTAGGGCCGCGATAGCGGGGTCGGTGCCGTTGAGGCGCAGGATGGAGTCAGCCTTATTGGCGATCACGTACTGCTTGACCAACTCCAAGGTGTTGTCGAGGCAGCTCTCCCGGCGAACGATGTCGATGCCCGCGTCCGAGAGCCCCTCCGGCAAAGCATCAAACTCGCCCTTGGCCGGCACCTTCAGGAGATATAGGCACTCCTTGACCAGACCGACCCACGCATCCTTGGCTGTTGTCACGCCCAGTTCCCGATCCTGCGCCAGTCTGACCAGCACTTCTGCAGCACCCTTGTCCAAAGTGCCTGCCAAGGCCTGCGGTCCCTGTACTGCAAGCAGTGAGAGCAGGGCATGATAAACCTGCAGATCGACATTCATCCCGCTGTCCTCAAGCTGCTTCCTCTGTGCTGGCAGGATCTGGTTCTCAATGTGCTTCCTGGTCGGATTGACGTCAGACTTCATGTTCACAGTGGCAAAGATCCCACCTCCTGCGGCCTCGATCGCCCGTGACATGTCCCCCAGAGCCGCCTGGCCGATCTGTTTTCCGTCCAGGAGATACCAGACTGCGTCGGATTGCGCGAAGACGTCCATGGCGATGCGGGTGTCATAGGCGCTGGCGGAGAGTCCGGGACAATCCGTGACTGCGGTGCCAATAGCACGCAGTCCTCTTGCTCCGTGGATACGGCATTTCACTTCCCGTATGAAGGCGAAGAGCAACTCCTCGGGATCGAACGCGTCTTTCCCTCGCAGGAAATCGCCGATCTTGATCCTGTAATCCTTGGGAAAACGGATTAACCGGCCGACGGTTGTCGGAGTGTAGGCAGCCTTCTGGGCCTCACCGACGAACTGCTGCCCGTAGTAGCGGCTTATGATGCAGGCAACGACTAGGACGGGGAACTCTTCATCCCTGAACCCTTTCTGGTTATCCCTGTAGGTCTCGAGCTTGGCGCCAACGGCTCTTCTGAACAACGCCATATCCACAGGGTTGTCCAAGTCGAGTTCAGCGCCAACGGCGGCGTTGCCCATTCCGGCGAATCGCGCTCTATCAATGTCCGTGAGCTCCCCCTGCAGCAACTCCGCCGCGACCTGCACGAGTTCCTGTTTGCTGCGCCAGGCGATTTCAACTCCGCACTCAGCTGGGTTCTCCACGTTCCACGCGGTGATGACCGACGCACTGCACGCGATGGCGCCATCTCCGCGCGGGCTGATCTCCATGCCGTCGGCGAGGGCGTTGAACGTAGTTGATTTGCCGCCCTGGAAGGTAGAGACCAAGGCGATCCGGAACTGGTCCTCATACACGCGGGTGCATGTCCTCTCCATATCACTGAGTCGCCCATCCAACTCCGGTAGGTCCATTTCCTTGTGGCTCTGCACCAGCGCTCTGAGCCTGGTTGTGGTCTTCTTCAGCAGACCGACCAACCCATCGCGCTTCTCTTGGTACACGCTGGCAGTCAGCATACTCAGTTACCCCTCTTGAACGCCTGGGTCTGTTGGTGACGAGACCCTGTACCGGACGCATCCCGCCGAGTAGACACCCACGCAGGCGGAACCCCACCGCATTCGCCCCCTCCCGAACGCCTCGGCCAGGCTCAGACTACCGATCCCCTAACGGGCCCCGTCGGCGTGGTCTGCACCACCGTTGCCCGTGCCAAACCATCGGGATGGGTGCCGGTTCCCCCGCCAAAGGTCTTCAGCAGGTCGGCGAACCCACCCTTGTCGTAACCCAACTCCTCCATTGCCCGCGCGGCAAAAACATCCGCGCTTAGCTCCGCACCGTAGTTGATGGACACGTCGGTCGTGTAGCCGGCGTCCTGATGCCAGGCATGAGCCGCCTCATGCAGGACGGTGCCCGCCAGGGCGTCCGGGGTCCCGACATCGCTGTTCACGAAGTCCGGGTTGATGTAGATCGTCCTGTCTCCCTCCCACCATCGGACCCCGGCATCCGTACAGGCGTTCGGAACGTTGCGGGTCACCTCCACGTCGATGCGCGGCATCCCGTGGTTGGCGGCGTAGCGATCCACCACACTCTGGCAGAAGGTCTCAACGTCGGTGTCTGTACGCACTCCCGCCAGGGCTCGCGATTCGCCGGCCTGTGGGGGCTGGTCAAGTCTGGTAACGTCCAGGCGGAAGACTTCCGGGAAGTGCGCCGTGGCATACTCATAGGGTTGTGCTCCGGTCTCGGACAGGCTCCACAGCTTGCCGCTGCCGTCGAATTCAATGTCCTCGATGCCGGCGACCGTGTCATGCCGCTCCAAGACTCTGCCTTGTGCCGGGTCCACTCTGACCAACTCGCCCCAGCTAAGCTGACTGCGGCTCAGCCAGAGATTGCCGGCCTTGTCCCAGGCTGCTCCCTGCACGTATGACGGCAGCTTGATGGTGCGTGCAGCATCCCTGGGTGACAGCGGGGCGCTCTCGCCCTTGCCGAGGAGTGTTCCGGCGTCGAAGTAATGGCCTGTGCCTCCGCTGTCGGACTTGCTGTACTCGGCGATGAACACCTGGCCTGTCGCCGGGTCGCAGGCGACGGTACTGCCGTGGATACCGTCCAGTTCCCGGCGCCCAAGCACGGCATTGTCGCAGTTCCCATCCTTCATGGCCTTGTTGAGATCAATCCTGTAGATCACATGCGTGTCGCTGACCAGGACTTCGCCATCGCAGATCACCGCCAGCCCGCCGGCGTGTTTGATATCTGAGGGAAGGAGGAACTGCCCAAGGGGATCTCCCGTCGTGGCATCGTTCACCGCAACCCTGGCACACTCGCCCTCCTTGGCATAGCCCGGCTTAGGGTACACCGAGTGGAGTACGGTTCCGTCGTGCCAGGCGACGCCCTGGCCGACCATGCCTTGGTCGCGGCCGATCCATGGGAACCGCATCTCGATCAGGGTACCGCGGGGGCCCTCCGCCCACAAGCGATACAGATCATCCGCGAACTCCTTGACGATATGCAAGCCTGCTTCGACCCACAGGAAGGCTTCTGCCACGGGACTGGGATAGCCAGCCACTACCAACGCGCCAAGCGGGTCGCCCTCGGCCAGCCTCCCGATTCCGCGGCCATACTGGACTGCAGTGACGAGTGTGCTTAGTGGTTCCATACCAAAACCCCTTCAAACTGCCGTAATGAGTAGTGCCTTGATGTCATCGGCCAGAATTGCAGTTGCGGAACGCACCGCTGCAATGGCCGCGTCGGCTGCCGGGGAATCCGCCGGCACGGGGCCATCTCCGCCCACCAGCGCAGTCCAGGCCCGCATTGCATCCCGGAAGCCATAGTAGCCGTGCTCTGGCGTCATCCTGGCGGGTAGGCCAGCCTGCACCAGTTCCTGGAGCTCGCGCAGGAATGCCTCCCCCGTACGCGGCAGCCAGCCGGGTCCCCGGTGCTGACAGGTGGCACGAGTCATGTCACGGATGGTTACCGCGCTCATGCCCAGGAAGACTGCCCCAAGCAGCTTGAGGAACTCGGCCATCTCGGCGGATGGTTTTGCGCAGGTCTGAAGATGCCTCACAAGCGCCCCGTAATCCGCGATGGCGATGGTACGTCGCGCGCGGTGGTGGTCGCCGGACTCGATCCAGTGCTTGCCGAGTATGAACCGGACCAGGTCCATACGATCATCGCAGACGCGGAGAAGCCGCTTCGCCAAGGGCCGCGCGGCGGATGGTGAGGGGGCCCAGCCGGCTCCCTGGTCGTCCAGTTGGCGGAGAGCCTCACCGTAGCGTGGGGGTTCTGTCCCCGTGTAGGCCGTCGCGTGCGGGACCTCCGGCGGGCACTCTTCCAGTCCTGCCAGTTTGACCGGCGATGACCACCCCTTGGACTTGACTACACACTCGCCGTCCGCCAACCGCTGCAGGTCCGGCCAGTCCTTCTCCGGGATGCCCAAGGCCGTGCCGATGGCCTTGACCTCGTCGCCGTCCTCCTGACGGAAGACCAGCTTCGTGTTGGTGTTGGCGATCACCGCGTCGGCTAGGTTCTTGGGTGACTGGTCCACCACCATGACCCCGATACCGAGCGCGCGGCCCTCCATCATCAAACGGCCAACCTGCTCAACCAGACGCTTGCCCTTGCCAGCCTCGCGCTCAGAACGTTCCTGCTCGAACTTGCGGTGAAGCACATTATGCGCCTCCTCGACGACCAGAAGCACAGGTGGGTACCGTCGGCCAAGGTCCACGGCGTCGGCTTCCCTGCCTTCGCGTTTCAGGCACGCGATCTCAGCCTGCACCCGGAAGCGGTGGGCCCGCAGACGCTGCAGCACCATCGAGATGATGAACGCAGGCATGTTGATCTCGCTCGGGGGCATCTCCTCCATCTCGATGATGGTGTCCCTGTCGAAGAGATCGTCGAAAGGCCGGTTCCCATCAACGGCGAAGATGTCCTGGTAAAGGTCGTCGATGAAGATGCGAGCACGGTTCAGAAGTGCGCCCTTGTAGTTGGCGCGCACTTCCGGCCCGTAATCCTCGAAGGTTCTGCAGATGTCGTGCACAGCAAGGTTGAAGCGGATCATGTCCGGGTACTCGGGCTTGCTGATACCAAGGAAGCGCCCTGACTCGATATCCCAGCCACACTCCCGATAGCACAGCTCAGCAGCCTCTCGTAGTTTGGGCGCGATCAGCGCCTCTACCGGCAGCAGTTCGCCCATGGCGTCGGCCAGCACGGAGATGTGCTGTTTCAGGCTGGTTCCAGGGTCGAAGTAGAAGGGATTCAGGCGGAATGGACTGTGCCGGGCATCACCTAGGAACGCCAAGTTCGGAGTGTTCCTGATCGGGTCTTGTTGAGTGCACCATTTCCGGCCTTGCTCCTGGCTCCGGGGCCGTTGGGTGTGGCGGTCCGCCGACGGCGGTGCTGGTTTTCTTCAGAGCCTGTTCTTCCCAG